>JABWBI010000245.1 GCA_013360565.1 Candidatus Sumerlaeia bacterium
CAGGCCAAGTTCGAGGCCGCCGCCGGTGGCGCCGCCTGGGTCGGCGCGCTCCGCGCCGGCGCGCTTCGCCAGCTCCGGGCCATCGGCTTTCCCCACCTCCGCCAGGAGGCCTGGCGCTTCACGGACGTCCGCCCGATTCTGAGGACGCCGTGGACACTGGCTGAGCCCGCCTCTCCCGGCGCGGAGGCGAAGCGCCTCCTCGACGAGATCACATTCGCCGGCACGCTGGAGAGCTGTGTCCTCGTCTTCGTCAATGGCCACTTCGCACCCGCTCTCTCCCGCACCCAGCCGCTGCCGAAGGGCCTGCGCGTCCAGTCCCTCCGCGCGGCGGCCGAAGCCGGCGACACGGCCCTTCAGACCCACTTGACCAGAGTCGCGGCCAGTCAGGAGCACCCGTTCCTCCTCCTCAACACGGCCTTCCTCTTCGACGGCGCGTTCGTCGAGATCGCCCGGGGCGCCGCCATCGAGTCGCCCATCCACGTCGTCCACCTCAGCACCGGCGGGGATCCGCCGGCAATCTCGCATCCGCGCACTCTCGTCGTCGCCGGCGAGAGCGCCCAGGCTCACGTCATCGAGACATTCGCCTCCGCCGCACCCGGCGCCATTCACCTGACCAACGCTGTCACGGAGATCGCCCTCGGCGCGGGCGCGAACGTCGACTATCTCAAACTCCAGCGCGAGAGCGCCGCCGCCTTCCACCTCTCGAACCTCTGGATTCACCAGGAACGGGACAGCAACTTTTTCTCCAACAACATCACGATCGGCGCGGCCCTCACGCGCAACGACGTCGCCGCCCGCATCGACGGCGAGGGCATTCACTGCGCGCTCGACGGCCTGAACCTCCTCTCGGGCAGGCAGCACGTCGACAGCCACACGCTGCTCGACCACCTGAAGCCCCACTGCACGAGCCACCAGCTGTACAAGTCGATCCTCGACGGCGCCTCGACAAACATCTTCAATGGGCGCATCGTGGTGCACCAGGACGCCCAGAAGACCGACGCCATTCAGTCCAACCGCAACATGCTCCTCAGCGACGACGCCACCGCCCACTCACAGCCCAACCTCGAGATCTTCGCCGACGATGTGAAGTGCACCCACGGCGCCGTCGTGGGGAACGTCGACGACGAGGCGATCTTCTACCTCCAGTCCCGCGGCATCAGCCGCGCCGAGGCGCGCGGGCTGCTCACGTACGCCTTCGCCAACGAGATCATCAACGAGATCAAGATCGAGCCCGTCCGCGTCCAGCTCGAAAAGATCATCTACGAACGCTATCATCTGGGGCGCCCATGACACCGGTCGCGGCCGCCACTCCGACGGGCCTCGATGTCGAGGCGGTGCGCCGCGACTTCCCCGCGCTCCATCAGCAGGTCCACGGCCGGCCGCTGGTCTACCTCGACAACGCGGCCACGACCCAGCGCCCGCGCCAAGTCATCGGCGAGATCGTCCGCTTCTACGAGCAGGACAACGCCAACATCCACCGTGGCGTTCACCTCCTGAGCGAGCGCGCCACGAAGCTCTACGAGGGGGCCCGCGAGAAGGTCCGGGCGGCCCTCAACGCCACCCTGGCCCGCGAGATCATCTTCGTCCGGGGCACCACCGAGGCCATCAACCTCGTCGCGCAGACCTTCGGCCGGGCGAATCTCGGCCCGGGCGACGAGATCCTCGTCTCGGCGATGGAGCACCACAGCGACATCGTCCCCTGGCAGATGATCTGCCAGGAGCGCGGCGCGGCGCTCCGCGTCATCCCGGTCGATGACCGCGGCGACCTGATCCTCGAGGAGCTCGAGCGGCTGCTCAGCCCCCGGGTGAAGCTGGCCGCGGTGGTGCACGTCTCCAACGCGCTGGGGACCGTCAATCCCATTCGCCAGATCACCGCGCTGGCCCGCGCCCACGGCGTCCCCGTTCTCGTCGACGGGGCACAGGCGATGGCCCACATGGCTGTCGACGTGCGCGAGCTCGACGTCGACTTCTACGCGTTCTCCGCCCACAAGATGTGCGGCCCGACGGGCGTCGGCGTCCTCTATGGCAAGTCGCACCTGCTCGAGACGATGCCCCCGTGGCAGGGCGGCGGCGACATGATCCGCTCAGTCACATTTGAGAAGACGACGTACAACACGCTGCCGCACAGGTTCGAGGCGGGGACGCCCGACATCGCGGGCGTCATCGGCCTGGGCGCGGCCATCGACTATCTCCACGGCATCGGCCTGAGCCGCATCGCGGCACACGAAGACGCCGTGCTGGCCCACGGGCTCGCCGCGCTGAGTGAGATCCCCGGCCTTCGTCTCATCGGCACGCCCCGCCGCCGCGCGGGGGTGATCTCGTTCGTCCTCGACGGGATCCACCCGCACGACATCGGCACGATCCTCGACCGGGAGGGCATCGCCATCCGCACGGGCCACCACTGCGCCCAGCCGGTGATGCAGCGCTTCGGGATCCCGGCGACCGCCCGCGCCTCGCTGGCGCTCTACTCGACCCGGGAGGAGCTCGACGCGCTGGCGCGGGGCCTGCGCCGCGTCCTGGAGGTCTTCGCCTGATGAGCTCGGATCTGCGCGATCTCTACCAGGAGGTCATCCTCGACCACGGCAAGCGCCCCCGCAACTTCCGGCGGCTCGATCAGCCGAGCTGCTCCGTCGACGGCTACAATCCCCTCTGTGGCGATCACTTCATGCTCGATCTCCAGCTCGATGGCGGGCGCATCGCCGACATCGCGTTCGAGGGCGCCGGTTGCGCCATCTCGACCGCCTCGGCCTCGCTGATGACCGAGGCCATCAAGGGACGCACCGTCGAGGAGGCCAGGCAGCTCTTCAAGAAGTTCCACCGACTCATCCTGTGCGAAGCCGCCCCGGAGGATGGCCCCCCGCTCGGCAAGCTCGAAGTCTTCAGCGGCGTCCACGAATACCCCACGCGCGTCAAGTGCGCGACGCTCGCCTGGCACACCCTCTGCGCCGCCCTCGACGGGCAGCACGGCACCGTCTCGACGGAGTGACCCCCGTGGAATTCGAGAACCAGAGAATCCCTGACACGCCCCTGAGGGCCGAGATCGTCAAGGCACTCCAGACGATCTATGACCCCGAGATCCCGGTGAATGTGTACGACCTCGGCCTCATCTACCAGATCGACATCCGGGATGACGGGCAGGTCTTCGTCAAGATGACTCTCACCTCACCCAACTGCCCCGAGGCCGGCGTCCTGCCCGGGCAGGTCCAGGCCGCCGTCAAGGGGGTCCCGGGCGTGCGCGACGCCAACGTCGAGCTCGTGTGGGACCCCCCTTTCACGATGGACATGCTCTCCGAGGCCGCGCGGCTTCAGCTCAATCTCTGACCGCCTCATCCTCTCTTGACCGCCCGCCCGGCGGGCGCGACAGTCGCCACTCACGTGTCAGGATGAGCGTCCATGAGAGTCCTCGTCGCCGAGGATGACCTCGTCTCCGAGCGTCTCCTCACCCATCTTCTCATCAAGTGGGGCCACGAGGTCATCGTCGCCCGCAGTGGCCGTGAGGCCTGGGAGGCCTTCGAGCGCGACGAGGACATCCAGCTCGTCATCTCCGACTGGATGATGCCGGAGCTCGACGGCATCGAGTTTGTCCGCCGCGTCCGCGCCGCCGCGCGCCCCGGCTACGTCTACTTCATCCTCCTCACCGCCAAGACCCAGCGCGAGGACCTCCTCACCGGTATGGAGGCCGGCGCGGACGATTTCATCACCAAGCCCTTCGACGCGGCCGAGCTGCGCGTCCGCCTCGGCGCCGGCGAGCGCATCGTCCGTCTCGAGCACGCCCTCGCCGAGCAGAACCGCCGCATGCGGCGGGACCTGGAAGCCGCGGCGGCCATCCAGCGCAGCCTCCTGCCCCCCGCCCCGCCGGAGGTCGCGGGGTACCGCTTCGCGTGGCGCTTCCTCCCCTGCGACCTCGTCGCCGGGGACATTCTCTGTGTTCACCGCCTCGATGAGAGCACCATGGCCCTCTACGTCCTCGACGTCTCGGGCCACGGGGTCCCCGCCGCCATGCTCTCCGTCGCGCTCTCGCGCGCCCTCGAGCCGATGCCCGTGCGCGATGGTCTCGTCAAGCGATGGACCAGCGAGCCCCCCCACTATCTCATCGCCGAGCCGCGCGAGGTCCTCGGCGAGCTCAATCAGCGATTCCCCATGGCCTCTCAGGGCAATCTCTACCACACGGGCATCTATGCCACCCTCGATCTCGCCTCCCGCCGAATCACCATGTCGCGCTCCGGCCATCCCCTGCCACTGCTCATCCGCGGGGGATGCGGCGAATTCCTCGCCGTCGACGGCGGCCTGCCCGCGGGGATGTACCCGGAGATGGATTACGGCCAGACCACCTGCCAATTGCAGTCCGGCGACCGGCTCTATCTCTACTCCGATGGCCTCACCGAGGCGATGGATGCCCGTGGCGAGATGTTCGGCGAAGAGCAGCTCGCCGCCGCCATGACCGAATTCGCTGGCCAGCCCCTGGAGGAGACGCTGAGCGAGGTTCTCCGCCGCGTCCACGCGATGACGGGCGAGGAGGGCCTCTCCGACGACGTGACGCTCCTCGCGCTCGAAGTTCTCTGAAGGACGCGAGAGCCGGTCTCAGCCGCGTTTCGGCGGACGCCCTCCGCCCTTCGCGGGCGGCTCGGCAATGGGGACAATGCGCCTGCTCACCTCGCGGTATCCCCCGGAATCGTCCCACCGAGCGGGATGTATTTCCGGTTCACTGTCCGTCCCGGGAGGCGGCCCGGCCGCTTTCCGGTGCGGGGCCGGCCCGGGGCGCCTTTCGCCTTGGCCCCTGGCCGCCGTCTGCGCCC
>JABWBI010000021.1 GCA_013360565.1 Candidatus Sumerlaeia bacterium
CCGAGATGGCCGGCGGCCATGGCAGCGTATCCCGCCACGGCACTCCCGAGGACGAAGTCCCAGGCGAGCGTCTCCGTGCGGCTCAGCCGGAGGCGCCGCGTCAGCGCGGCGCGGACAGGGGCGCCCAGTCCCAGCGTCGCCAGGACCGTCAGTAGCCAGAGCGGAGCGAGGTCGAGCCAGGCCATTGCACTTTCCCTTGGCAGAGGGGCACGGGGCTGTCCATGCTCATCCCATGTCCTGCGAAGTCACGGCCCGTGTCAGCTTGGCGGTCGGCCAGCGCCGTGGCGCCCGCGTCATCGCGCGGCGAGCCGTCGAGGCGGCCCTCACGCACGAGGGCGCCCGGGCGCGGATCGTCTCGGTGCTCCTCACCGACGACACGGAGATGCAGCGGCTGAACAGGCAGTACCGGGGAATCGACAAGACGACGGACGTGCTGAGCTTTCCCAGCGGAGACGACTGGCTGGGAGACATCGTGATCTCGCTGCCGCAGTGCGAGCGCCAGGCCGCGGCGCAGGGTGTGCCGGTGAGGCAGGAGCTGTCCCGGCTCGCCGTCCACGGCACGCTTCATCTCCTCGGGCGCGACCACCGGACGCCGGCGGAGCTCCGCGCGATGGAGGAGCTGACCGAGGCGATCTTGGCCACCTTGGCTCTCACCCCGTGAGCAGCGTCCCGTTCCGCTCGGGATTCGCGGCGATCCTCGGCCGCCCCAACGCCGGCAAGTCGACCCTCGTCAACGCCCTCGTCGGGGCGAAGGTGAGCATCGTGAGCGCCAAGCCGCAGACGACGCGCGACCGCATCCGCGGGATCGTCAGCCACGAGGGCTATCAGCTCGTGCTGATCGACACGCCGGGCATCATCGAGCCCCGGGATCGTCTCAACGAGGCCCTGATGGAGAGCGTGCGCGAGTCGCTGGCGGGGACGGACGTCGCGCTTCATCTCATGGACAGCGGGGAGCCCGCGGCGCTCACGCCCGCGGAGCTCGCAGTCGTCCAGCGCCTTCCCTGCCCGCGGCTGATCGTGCCGACGAAGATCGACGCGCGGCGAGGCTTCGACGCGGCGGAGTGGGCGAGCGGTGCCGGCCTGGGGGCCCATGAGGGCCTCTTTCCAGTCTCCGCCGTGACGGGCGAAGGCCTCGATGCGCTGCTGGCCGCGTGCGTCGACCGGTTGCCCGAGGAGGCGGCGCTCTTCGATCCCGACGATCTCACTGACCGCGACCTGCGCTTCCTCGCCGCCGAGGCGATCCGCGAGAAGGTCTTCGAGATGACGGGGCAGGAGCTCCCCTACGCGACGGCCGTCCGCGTCGAGGAGTGGCGCGACGGCGAGGGGGGGAAGACTTACATCGGCGCGACAGTCTACATCGAGCGCGAGAGCCAGAAGGGGATGATCATCGGCCAGGGGGGGCGAATGATCCGGGAGATCGGCGCCGCGGCCCGGCGGGACATCGAGGAGATCTCCGGGGCCAGCGTGTTCCTCGATCTGCGGGTGAAGGTCCGGAAGAACTGGCGCAGGCGCGACGCCGACCTCAAGATGTTCGGCTACCAGCCGCCGCGGGCAGGAGGACGCCCGAAGTGAAGGTCGTCACTGAAGAGCAGATGCGCGAGATCGACCGCGTGACCATCGAAGAGCGCGGCGTCCCGGGCCTGACGCTGATGGAGCGGGCGGGGGAGGCCGTCGCGCAGAGTGTCCTCGCGCGCTGGTCGCCGCGGCGGGTGGCCATCTGTGCGGGCAAGGGCAACAACGCCGGGGACGGGTTCGTCGCGGCCCGCGTGCTGAGCCAGCACGGCGTGCAGGTCGACCTGTTTCTCGCCTTTCCCCCCGAGGATTTCCGCGGTGATGCCGCGACCACCTTCGCCGCGCTGCCGGCGAAGGTCCGGCACTTCCGCGACCCCGGCGGCACCGTGCTGCGCAGCCATGTCCAGGACTGCGACCTCGTCGTCGACGCCGTTCTCGGCACGGGCACGCGCGGGCGCGTGCGAGGACCCGCCGCCGCCATGATCGAGGCGATCAATGAGTCGGGGCGGCCGGTCGCCGCCATCGATCTCCCTTCGGGTCTCTCCGCCGGGAACCTGTCAGAGGGCGGCCCCTGCGTGGAAGCCACGCTGACCGTCACGGTCGGCCTGCCCAAGCTGGCGCTCGTCTCCTCGCCGGGATTCCCCAGGGTGGGGGAGATGGTGGTGGCGGACATCGGCTTTCCCCGTGATCTCCTCGAGTCGCCGGACCTGCGGGTGAACCTCCTCACCCTCGGCGACGTGAGGCGCCGGATGCCGGCACGGCCCGAGGACTCGCACAAGGGCACCTTCGGCCACCTGCTCCTGGTTGCCGGGTCGCTCGGGATGACCGGCGCGGCCGTCCTCGCCGCCCAGGCGGCTCAGCGAACCGGGGTCGGGCTCGTGACGGTGGCGGCGCCCGAGCGGTGCATCCCCACCCTCGAGCATCTCGCCGTCTCTGCTGTCAAGCAGCCGCTCTGCGGGCCGTCCGCCTCGGCGCTCGATCTCAGCGCACTCGACCAGCTGGGCGCCCTTGACCGCTTCGATGCGGTCGCCATCGGGCCCGGTTTGGGGCAGGCGAGCGGCACCCAGCAGCTCGTTCTCGCCCTGATCGCGCGCGTGAGGCAGCCACTGATCATCGACGCCGATGGCCTGAACGCCCTGGCCACCGACGTGAGTGCCCTGGCCAGTCGCCCTGGGCCGACCGTGCTCACCCCTCACCCCAAGGAGATGGCGAGGCTCACAGGAAGCGAGGTCGCGGAGATTCAGCGGGATCGGCTCGCGGCGGCGCGGAGCATCGCCGAGGCCCATGGCGTGGTGACCGTGCTCAAGGGGGCCCGGACGGTCATCGCCGACCCGGGCGGCGAGATCTGGATCAACACCACCGGCAACAGCGGGCTGGCCAAGGGCGGCAGTGGAGATGTCCTGACGGGACTCGTGGCCGGGCTGGCCGCACAGGGAGTCGCACCGGTCGACGCAGCCCTGTGCGCCGTTCATTGGCACGGACTTGCCGCCGATGCCCTGACGCAGCGCCTCACGAGGCGCGCGATGCTGCCCGAGGACCTGATCGGGACCCTTGCCGAGGTCTCAGGGGAGCTCGGAGAGTGACGCGCGGCACAGTTCGGCGAATCCGAGCGCCTGCCGTAGGGCCTCGTATTCCCGGCGAAGACCACGCAGCTCCGGAGGGGCCTCGGGAATCAGAAGACCGTGCTCAGCGACCAGCCGGTCGATCAGATCTGGAAGCGATGTGATCCGGCCCTCGGCTGTCCGGACGGGAGTCCAGATCAATCGAGGCTCCCGCGTGGCGGGGTCAACGGAGACGAAGAGGCGCGTGGGGAGCCCGCCCACGGGGTAGACGGTCAGGCCGAAGACCACACGGGTGCCCTGCTCGCCGCCGGTCAGCTCATAGAAGTAGAGCCGCGAGGACTCCATCGGCGGGAGGCCCGAGAAGTCGGACGCCAGACGCTGAATTTCGCCGCAGCCGGAGTAAGGGATCGCCGGGCGGACGTCCTCCTCAAGGCCTGCGGCGGAGATCGTGTGAGCCACTTCCATGCGAGGATCCGGCTCCCGGAGGAGTGAAGCGTCGGCGGCGAGCAGGTCGACGATCTCCGGAAGGAGAGTGGGGGGGACCGGATGCAGCGAGCCGAGGCGAAAGACAGCCGCCTGATCCGGCGCCAGAGCGGGAACCTGGAGGGTTATCACTCCGGTGACCTCCGAAGGGGCGAGGCTCAACACCACAGCCGGCAGCGGTTCAGCCGAGGCCTGCTGCGCAGCCAGAAGAGACGGCTCGACAGCGAGCTCCTCGGGAAGATCGAGCACCGGGGCCAGCAGGTTCGGGTCGGACTGGGACAGCAGGACGCCGATCTGCTCTCCTCCGGCGGTGATGGGCGCGGCCCCCGCTGTGTATCGCGTCTCCGCTTCGGGGAGTCCCCGCAGATCGAGATCCGAAGCCACGAGGGGAGCCGGGAGGCGATGGGCGAAGCGATTGAGGTGCCACGGACCACGGACCAGATCCTGGGGGGAGGGGAGAACGGCATCCACCCCGGCCGCCTCATGGAAGTTCACCGGCTCGTTTCCGACCACAGATTCGCCCTGGGGAGGCGCATACGTGCCCGAGGCGACGACTGTGGGTGAAGGCAGCGACGCCTCCAGCGACGCCAGCGAGGCCAGGTACTCCGCCCGGAGCGCCGCGACTTCGGCGCTGGCCTGAGCCGGCGGCAGAGTCAGCCAGACGTCGGCGGGACCGAGCAGGATCAGTGTCGCCTCCGGGGACTCCGTCTGAGCAGGCGAAACGGCGCAGAGTGCTGAGAGCAGAAGGGGAGCGATGGGTGTCTTCATAGTCCTCTTTGATTTCGTGAAGCGCCCCCCGGTGTCAAGACTCGTCGGCCAAGCCGCTGAGCCTGTCCACGGCCGACCGGAGCCGACGGGGGTTCGTGTGCGTGTAGATCTGGGTGCTCGAGATGTTCGCATGGCCCAGGAGGGCCTGAATCTCGATGATGTCGACCTCGCTCATGTGGAGCAGAGTCGCGAACGTGTGGCGGAGCTTGTGGGGCGTCAGCCGCTCGGAGGGAATGTTGGCCCTGAGCCCGTGCTTCTTCATCATCAGTTGAATGCCGCGGGCTCCGAAAGGTTCCCCCCGGGAACCGACGAAGAGAGCGTCCGTGGGTGCCTTGGGCCGGATGGCGAGCCAGGCCTGGAGGACGGCTTTGACGGCGTCATTCATTGGCACGAGACGCTCCTTGCGCCCCTTGCCCAGCACTCGGATGGAATCCGTCTGAAGATTGATGCTTCTGAGCGTCAGACCCGCCAACTCCGACACGCGGAGTCCCGTGTTTGCCAGAGTGACCAAGATGGCGTGATCCCGCACGCCGGGGATGGTCGACTGATCCGGGCACCGGAAGAGCTCCCTCAGCTCGGACTGGTCGAGATAAATCGGCAGGCGCCGTGGAAGCTTGGGAGTGCGCAGGGCGTCGGCAGGGTTGGCGGGAATGAGCTCCTGCTCAAGAGCATAGCGAAAGAAGCCCCGGACCGACGAGATCACCCGTGCCAGGCCCACGCTGCTGAAGCTCCGCTCGGCCTGAAGGTGGATCAAGAAGTCCTTGAGGTGCGAGATGTCGACCTGTTGCACCTCCGGCTCCGTCACCCGGAGACGGCGCTTGAGGAACTCGGTCAGGTCCGTGAGATCATCCAGGTACTCGCGAATCGTCCTCGGGGCGAGGTTGCGCTCGACGTGCAGGTAGTACTCGTACCCCTTCAGGGCTTGGAGGAGAGCCTGGGACGCCATGAGGACGAGGAGCCTAGGCCGACTGCGCCAGCTCGTCAAATGCATCTTTGACGAGGAATAACGCGGGGGCGCCCCTTGGCCATTGGGGAAAGACGACCAATCCTGGGGAAAACTCCCCGCGCCTGTGGAAATGTGCCCGTGACTGTGGAGAACCGGGCCCGCCTGGGGAAAAGCCGATCGGGCGCGGGTCGATCCGCGTTTGTCGAGCCGGAGGGGGATTCAGCGCTGGGTCAGAGAAGCTCGCTGAGGCGAGCCTGGGCAGCCGTGAGGCGCGCGGGGTCGAGGGGCACGGTCGGTACCTCGACCATCTGCTTGGTCGTCTGGTCCTCGAAGACCAGCGTGCCGTCGTCCGGGCGCGTCTCGCGCCACCTGAATCCCCCCGTCTTCATGAGCAGATGGGCAAGGAGATACAGACTATCACGGTCGTCTTCGCTGGGCTCTGGCTGGTCTGCGAGGCGATAAAACTCGTCCCGCAGCCGTGCCGCCTGAGCCTTGCGGGTCTCCCGGCGTGGGGGAGGCGCCGGGGCGGGCCGCAGCGCGACCCATCGGCTGTGATACTCACCGGCGCGGGCCTCCGCTTGGCAGGCGGGACAGAAGTCTTGGCGCGCCGCTCCCCCACCGTCCTCGACGAGGCGTGAGGGGTGCTTGGCCAAGGATTCGAGGGGGGCGCCACAGACCGCACAGACCTGCGCCGGCCGCTTGAGGGCCTCGATGTGCTCAGGGGGACTCATGGTTCTTCCGCGAGGAGTTTGGCGGTGAGGTGCTCGAGAAGCAAGCGCTGATCGGCGACATAGGCATCCTCGAGGGAGGGGCTGAAATGGCGATTGGCCTCCTGCAGGGCCGCCCTGAGCGCAACGAGGTGGTTCGTCTTGAATCGCCCCGCGGCAGCCTTGACCTTCTGCTGAACAAAGGGGTGCTGGAGGAGCAGATTGAGGCGCTTGTCGTCGGGGAAGGTCTCGGGCCCCACCCCGTGACCCCGGCGCGCCACCTTGGCCTGCAGCAGGAACCGGGAGAGACGAACCAAGTCGCCGAACATTGCACGGAGGACGCCGAGCCGGTCGGACGCCCTTGAGTCGGCCAGGCGGCGCTCGATGACCTCGAGCGCCTCGGGCAGTTTTCGGGCGAGGATGGCGTCCTGAAAGGCGAAGTTGAGATTGTCGAGCGGGAAGTGGTGCACCTCCCCCACCTCGGCGACGGCCCTGAGAATCGCGTTGCCCTTCTGGACGGTCTTCCACCGGTCCGGCTCCTCGACCGCCACGAAGATGACGGCGTTGCCGATCTCCCTGAGGCTCGTGCGCACGAACTCGGCCAGGCGCGCGACGAGGGGCTCGGCCTCCTTGGCCGTCTTGCCTGTCAGCTCCGCCAAGTCTCGCACGACGACGACGCGCCGGTGCTCGGGGAAGAACGAGGCGGTCGAGAGTTCATCGAGGATGTCCGCCAAGCACGACTTCAGCCGGAGACCGCTGTTGGGCTTCGGCGCGATCTCCGTCACGCTCTCCGCCCGCATCTCCGGCGCGACGAGGGCGGCGATGAGATCCGTCCGGGCGCGGTTGATGGCCACCTCATCCTCGCCGTGCAGAAGGCTGGCGAGAGGCGGCCCTGCCCTGGAGGGCCTGGGGGTGTCGACGGCGACGGGTCGCTTGGCCATGCCGCCATTCGTGGGGCCGACGGTCGGAAATGCAAGCGCCGCGGCCGGGCAAGCCGGGTCATCTCGCGATCCGGAGCACGCGGAAGCCGAGTGGCGGGAGCACCAGGGAGACGCTTCTCCCCTCCCCCACCTCGGATGCTTCACCGGTGAGGAGATCGGTGACGGGCGTGCCCGAGCGCACCAGGAGCGTCTCGGGAAGCGTGATGGAGGCGTTGAAGCCTTCCGGGGCCCGGTTGAGCGCCACGATGATGATCTCGTCGAAGTTCACGCGGGCGTAGACCCACATCTCCGAGTCGACACTCAGCGTCAGGAAGCCGCCGTTCCAGAGTGCCGGGTGATCGCGTCTCAGTCGAGCGAGTTGGGACACCGTGGTCCGAAGCCGGGACTGGGACTCCGACAGGCCGTCGAAGGTCATCATCCGCCGGTTGTCCGGGTCCAGCGCGCCGGTGATTCCGGCCTCGTCGCCGTAGTAGATCATCGGAATCTCGGGCTGGGTGAGGAGGAACGCGAACGCCAGCGCGGCCCGCTCGAACGCCTCGGGGGTGTCGGCCTGCACATCGTTCTCGAAGCCGAAGTCGCGCTCTTCGTCGGCCGACATTGTCCCGTCGAGGTCGCCATCGGCGTAAGCCATGAATCGCGAGACATCGTGGTTGCCGATGAGCGCCGAGATCATCGGCTCGGGGCCATAGAAGTCGATCGACTGCTGCATCGCGTTCGCCAAGTCGCTCATCGCGTCTCGCCCGGCTCCGAGCACGGTCCGGGTGGGCCAGTAGAGGGGAAAGTCGAACTGACCGTCGAGCTCGCCACCCCGGGCATACTCGAGAACGAGGTCTCGCCCGCTGATCGTCTCCCCCACCTGGAAGATGCGCCGTCCCCGCGGGATTTCCACCTGCAGGCGCAGCTTGCGGGTGAGTGTCCGCCAGAACTCGTGCGGGATGTGCTTGGTCGCATCCTGGCGGAACCCGTCGAGGCCGAACTCCGTCATCCACCACACGGCGTTGTCGGTCATGTGCTCAAGGGCCTCCCGCGAGTTCTCGAAGTCGAAGCGGGGCAGGAACGTGTCGAACCACGTGGTGAGCCGGAACTCGTCGAACAGCTTGATGTTCATCCGGCCATCCGGGAGTTCGACCTCTCCGAACCAGTCACGGTGCGCCGCGAACAGGGGATGTGACTCATGGACGTGCGCGGCGACATAGTCGAGGATCACCCGGACACCGCGCCGGTGCGCGGCGACGACAACAGCGCGGAGATCGTCGGAGGTCCCGAACCGGGGGTCGATCTCGTCTTCCCGGGTGGGCCAGTAGCCGTGGTAACCCGAGTATGTCCGGTTCGGCGGCGAGTATTCGACCTCGGCGCTCGCCGGCTGGCGATTGAGGGGGGAGAGCCACAGGCAGTTCACGCCCAGCTCATCGAAGTATCCGCTCTCGATCGTCTCCAAGACGCCTCGCAGGTCCCCCCCTTGCCAGTTGGCTCGCTGACTGAGCTCCGGCACGTCCATGACCGGTCCGTCGTTCGCCGGGTCGCCGTTCTTGAAGCGGTCGACGACGACGTAGTAGAGCACCGTGTCCCGCCATGTCGTTTCGGGCCGATTCTCCACTCCCACGGGGCGCCCGCCACTCAGAAGCACCATCTCGATCGGACTCAGCGCGCCCCCTCCGGTCACGCCGATCAGCCGCAGCGACTCCGCCTCGGGCGCCTCGGGGATCGTCACCGTGACGGTGACATTGCCCCCACTCCCCTGGAGATGGACGCCAGAGCCCTGCTCCTCACTGTCACCCGCCAGAGCGTTGTCCAGGTACGCCATCACCCGCGCCGGCCCATCGGGGCTGGTCACCTCGGACGTGAGACGGAAGACCATGGAACACCGCCCCGGGGTCACCTCGACCTGCTGGCGGATGAACCGCGGAGGCTCCGCGCCGGCCGCCCCGCCGATCTCGATGATCGCGTTGTCGTAACCGTCGCTCGAGCGCCGCGGGTTCTCAGGATCCGTCATCCACTCTCCATTGAGGACGAACTTGTACATGTGAGTGCCCGGCTCGAGGGGAACGCGGGTCGAGTAGACTCCATCGCCATCGTCATCGGTCATCTCCGTTCCGCTCGCGCTCCAGCCATTGAAGTCGCCCGCGACATGCAGCGACCGAACCTCCCCTTCTGGTCTCAGCTGAAACTCGTGAAAGCGCTGGGCGCGAAACCGGACGGGAATGTCCGCGGTCACCGTCTCGTCGCCGCCGCGCCGCCGCGTTGTCACTCGCAGGTTGGCGATTCCGGTTGCCTCGGCCGGCGCCGTGAGCGCCAGCAAGCCCCGCTCTCGGTCCGTCCACTCGACGGCGAGCGGCGTGGCGGCCTCGACGTCGAACTGGCACTCGTCGCTGACGTAGAAGAGGCTGAGATCCAGGGTGTGGGGTTCTCCCGCCAGAATGGTCTGCACGGGAATGGTCTCGAGAGGCGTGATGGGCATTCGGCGCGCCTCGACTGCGGGGGCGGAGGAGGCGAGGGGCGGCGAGAGGGCACCGGACATGAGAAAAACCCCGGTGGTGACGAATGGACGCATCATGACGAGCACCCCAGGCGAATTGGATCGTTCCACAACCGGCGTCGAGGCTGCCCAACGGAACCCACGCTGTCAACCCCTCACCGTACCGGCTGGCGCTGCAAATCCTTTGACAGGGCCTCCAGTGAGGCCACATAACCTTGCGAATCCCCGTGGCTGACGACCTGCTGATGAGCGAGCGCCCCCATCTTTCCGTGGTCATTCCCGCCTACAGAGAGGAGCGCCGGCTTCAGGCCAGTCTTCCTGTTATCCGGCAGTATCTCGAGAGCTGCAATTACTCTTGGGAAGTGGTTCTCGTGGACGACGGTTCACCCGACCGCACCTCTGATGTCGCCCGGGACCTGCTCGCGGGGGCGCCGCACCAGATCCTGCGCAACGAACCCAACGCCGGCAAGGGGGCCTCGATCCGGCGTGGAATGCTGGCCTCGCAGGGGAATCTGGCTCTGTTCACCGATGCCGACCTCTCGACGCCCATCGAAGACATCGAGCGTTTGCTCCCGGCCATCGAGGCGGGAGCGGATGTCGCCTTCGGGTCTCGAGCCGTCGCCGGGAGTGAGTTGAGCGTGCGCCAGCCGCTGGCGCGCGAGATGAGCGGGCGCGTCTTCAACTTGGCCGTGCGGCTTCTCGTGATCCGGGGAGTGTGCGACACGCAGTGCGGCTTCAAGCTCTTCACGCGCCGTGCCGCCGACTTTCTGTTTCCGCTTCAGACCATGGCGGGGTTCGCTTTCGATGTCGAGCTCCTCGGGATCGCGCAGGCTGCCGGTCTCAGGATCCAGGAGGTCGGAGTGAGGTGGGAGAACTCCCCTGGCACGCGGGTCTCCCTTGCCGCAGGGATGAAGGCATTCACCGACCTTGTGCGTGTGAGGCGCCGAATCCGCCAGCTGCGCCGCGAGGGGGCGTTGGGGGGGCTCGCCGCGGCGAGGACTCAGGATCATGCCTGAGCTGTCCGTGCTTCCACGAGTTGCGGTGATCATGGCCGGCGGCGTCGGCGAGCGCTTCTGGCCGATGAGCCGCCGCCGCCGCCCCAAGCAGCTGCTGCCTCTGGCGGAGGGGCGCAGTCTTCTCGAGCTGGCTCATGCCCGCATCGCCCCGGTGGTGTCGCCTGAGAACGTCTTCGTGGCGACGACGGAATCGCTGGCCCAGGTGATCCGGACTGAGGCGCCCTACCTTCAGCCCGAGAACGTGATCGCCGAGCCGATGGGGCGCAACACGGCCGCCTGTTTGGCCCTCGCCGCGAGCACCATTGAGCGCCGGCGGGGCCCCTGTGTGATGGCCGTGATCACCGCCGATCACCTGATCGGAGAGCCGGACCTCTTTGCCGCCACAATGCACCGGGGGCTGGACTTGGCAGCACCGGGGGAGCGGCTGGTGGTCTTCGGCATCCGTCCAACTTGCCCGGAGACCGGATTCGGCTACATCGAGCTGGGACCGGTGTGCGACGAAGATCCTGTTCTCCCCTGCCACACAGTGGCACGGTTTGAGGAGAAGCCCGATCTTGCGACGGCTCAGCTGTACGTCGAGAGCGGACATCACCTCTGGAACAGCGGAATGTTCGCTTGGCACACCCGAGCCCTGCGAGCCGCGTTCGCCCAGCATGCGCCCGCCTACGCCGAGGGAATGCGGGCGATCGACGCCCTCGACGCGGCCCAGCCCGCAAGCCGGCCGGCGCTCGCGCGCGTCTTCGATGCCCTGCCCAATCTCTCCATCGACTACGCGGTCATGGAGAAGGCCCAGAATGCCGTCGCCCTCCCGGCGGCTTTTCCCTGGCGCGATGCCGGCGGTTGGGAGGCGGTGCGCGAACTCCTGCCCCAGGACGAGGGCGGCAACGCGTGTGCGGGGAAAACGGCCGCCGTCGAGACCCGCGGCTCGACTCTCCACTCGACGGGTCCCTTGATCGCCACGCTGGGAGTGGAGAATCTGATCGTGGTCGCCACGCCGGATGCTGTCATCGTTTGCCCGCGTGACCGGGCCCAGGATATCAAGAGAGTCGTGTCTCATCTGGCTTCGCATGGCTTGGAGGAATTCCTTTGACCCCCCGATGGCTCATCATCGCATCCACACTGCTCCTGACCGGCTGTCCCCAGGAGCCCGCGCCTCCGGCGCCCGGTGCCCCCCCGGAGAGTGTCCCGGAGGAAGCGAATCCCACGGCGTCGATTCTCGACCGTCGAGAGCCAGGCACTTTGGCCATCGAGAGCGCGGAGCCAATCCCCGATGTGCCTGTGCGCATGACGGTCGTCTCGAGCAAGACCCAGTATCTCCTCGGCGAGCCGGTACAGCTGTTCGTGCTGTTCGAGAACCGCGGCCGCCAGCAGGTCATTCTGCGCGGCAACTTCTTCCTGGACCGGGGAATGCGTCTACTCATCACACCCGCGAACGGACGCCAGTGGCAATTCATCGACCGCCTTCACACAGGCATCAGCGTGCCCGTCGTCTATCAGCTGCCGCCGGGAGGGAGCCGGGGGTTCTACGAATTCGTCGCCCACGCGGGTGTCGGTGAACAGCCCCTCCCCTTCCCCGAGCCTGGCTTCTACCGCATCGACGTTCAGACGTCCGTCCTCCTGGACGACAGTCAGAACCTCGACTACATCCTCGCCGAACCGGTGCACATTGAGATCCTGCCTCCGCCGACGCCGGCCGACCAGCACGCCTCGGAGATTTTCCTTGATCCGGCCGTCGCCTCAGGAGTCCAGGCCCTGAGAGCCTCGCCCGAGGTCGAGGAATCGCTCCGCACGGTCATTGCCACAGCTCCTGAGAGCGTCTACGCGGAGCACGCGCACTTCCTCCTGGCCACCATCGAGATGGAGCGTCAGAGCTGGCTCCGGGCGAATGAACACCTCTATCCCGTCTATGAGCGCGTGGACGGGTACTACCCCAAAGACATCGTGCTCGGTCACATCCTCAGCAACTTCGACGCGGCCGGCGAGACCGAGCGGGCCATGCGTGTCGGAGCCGTGATGCGCGAACTCTGGCCCACGCTTCGGCCTGGAAACAATCAACTGCTCGAGCGATACTTGCCCCTGAGCGCCTCACCGGAGGAACCATCATGAGCAGCCATCGGAGAGCTCCCCGAGCACTGAGTCTGTGTGCGGTGGGGCTGCTGTCCACCGTCGCCGGGCTGACCGGTTGCGTCCGCACCGGCGCGCCGCGGCTGGACCTTCCGAACGAGATTCTGCACGCCACGGGCCGGAGCACGCGCCCCGTCGAGATGCGCGAAGTGAACGTCGCACCGGCTCCCGCCCCCCCGCCGCCTCGGGCGGCCGTGATTCCGGCACTGGCAGGGGCCGTGACGCCGGTCAACGCCCAGGCCCAGGCCCCCCTCCCGGCCGTGCCCCTCGAGCCGCGACTGGCGTCCCTGCTTGCCCATGAGCAGGCACGCCTGGACGCGATGACGCAGGGTCTCGAGCAGATGACCCGCTGGCAGAGCACGCCAGCCGGGGGGGGATCACAGTTGGCCGGGCCGCAGGCCGTCGAGGCCCTCGCCCGCGAGGTGGAGGTCAGGGACACCCCCACGGGTGCTCAGGCACGAGTCACCTGGTCTCCCCTGGAGGCGGCGCCGCCCGACGCCCCGCCAGCGCCGCCACGGGTTGAGACCGTGGCTCTTGATGAAGCCACCAGGCAGCAGATGGAGCGCGAAGCCGGCGCACAGGCCATGAGCTCGTTGCGATCTATGGTCGTGCGGACGGAGGTTCAGCGCGGCAAGACGCTCGCCCAGTGGATGCGCGAGGAGCAGATCCCTCCGGAGCGGCTGGATGAGATCCTGAGCCAGTCTCGCATTGTGCGGAGCCGCGTGGGCATGGATGCCGATCAGGTCAACCACTTCTGCGAAGTCGAGCTCGAGTTCGACACGCTCGCTCTCCAGTCCCTGCTCTGATGATGTCCGGACCGCGCGTGGTCCTCGCGTCGGCCTCACCGCGGCGGCGCCGATTCCTCGCGGATCTCGGATTCTGCCTGGAAGTGGTCCCGAGCGGGGTTGATGAGACCCAGGTCGACGCCGACACGCCCCGCGCCACAGCGATTCAGCTGGCATATCTGAAAGTGACCGATGTCGCCCGGGGGCGGCCGGCGGGTGACGTCGTTGTCGGAGCAGACACGGTCGTCGTCCTCGGAGACCGGGTGTTGGGCAAGCCGCAAGACGCCCGCGATGCCCGGGCAATGCTGAGTTCCCTGCGTGGCAAGACGCACCGCGTGATCACTGGCGTCGCCGTCGCCCGCGCCGGCGCCGGGTGCCTGTTGGATGCCTGTGAGACGGCCGTCACGATGCGGACGTTCTCCGGCCTCGAGTTGGAGGACTACATCCGGTCCGGTGAGCCAATGGACAAGGCCGGTGCGTACGCCATTCAGGGCCGCGGGGCGTCCCTCGTCGCCCGGCACGAGGGGTGCTGGTGCAATGTCGTGGGGCTTCCGCTGATCTGCCTGCTGAAGCTGCTGCGCCAGGAGATCGATCTCCAGCCCACTCCCCTCCCCTGCTCGTGCGCGGAGTGGCCTCACCGCCTCGCCGGGCCGCCACCCTGGGAGAAGTGGTCGTAGACCGCTTTTGGATCGAGATCGACAGTGTCCCCTCGGCTGAACCAGCGGATCTCCCGGCCCGGAGTGATCTGGCCGATGGCCTTCACTCCGAGGTCCTGAGGCAAGACGGTCCTCAGCCAGGACTCGGGAAGGGGGCTGGTGAAGAGGAGCTCGAACTCTTCCCCTGATGCCGCTGCGACGAGCCGGGCATCCAAACCCGCCTTCGCACAGGCTCCCCGGACCGATGGGTGAACAGGGAGCGCGTCGAGATCGATTTCGGCCCCGACGCCGCTCTGCTCACAGATGCGCTGAAGGTCAGAGACGAGGCCGTCGCTCACATCCATCATGGCCCCCAGCCCCCGCAGCTGGCCCAGCAGGGCGCCCTCGCGAATTCGGGGGATGGGGCGGATGTGACGCTCCACGATGGTCCGGCGGATCAGTGGTGGCAGGCGAGCGGGCCACTGCCCGTCCAGGATCCGCAGCGCCAGTGCCGCTCTCCCCAGGTCGCCAGTCACGAAGATCGTCTGCCCTGCTCGTGCCGCGCTGCGCCGGATCGGGCCACGCCCCCGGCAGAGGCCTCCGACCGTGATGGCGATTGTGGGCACGGACGAGCGGACGAGGTCGCCACCGATGAGGGGACACTCGAACACGTCCGCCGCATCCGAGAGCCCCTTCATCAGCCCACGGAACCAGTCGAGGGGCTGTGACGGTGGCATTGCCAGGCCCAGTGTGAACCAAGCGGGCTTGGCTCCCATCGCGGCGATGTCGCTGAGGTTGGCCACGAGTGCGCGCCAACCCAGCTGGGCGGCCTTCAGGTGCCGATCGCGCCAGTGTGTGCCCTCGACCAGCAGATCGGTGCTGACGACCGCCGCCCGGCCCGAGCCTGACGCTCCCCCCGCGGGAGAAAGCACGGCCGCATCGTCCCCGATCTGACCCACGTCGCCGAGGCGTGAACGCGCCGCCGTGGCCTGGATGTGAGCAATCAGGCCTCGCTCGCCGACGTCGCCTACCGTGCGGGGACGCCGGGCCATGGCTCGTTGTTCCAGGCGGTGAGGAGCTCGTCGACCCACTCCTCGGCGACACCGAGGAGGCGATTGCGGACGGCGGGACGGGCCCGGAAGAGCTCGTGCGAGTATGTGTCCGCCGCGGGGACCACACGGTTGTGCGGATTGTTGTTGAGCGTGCGTGAGGCGAACTCCTCGGCACCGATGGGGTTCACGATGTGATCGCTCGGCGAGTAGAAGAGCAGGTAGGGGTAGGTGATCGATCTCTCGAGGTCGCGGATCTCGATCATGTGCTCCTGCACTTGGTAGATGAAATTGAGGGGATTGCGCCGGATCGTCAGCGGGTCGGTCTGGAAGCCGATCTGCTCCCACGGGTCGTCCGTCACCCACTGCGTCGCCCACTCGGCGTCCACGGGGGTCCGCGTCAGGCTCGTGAGGTAGAAGATCGGGGTCATCACGATGTCGCGCAGCTGCTCGTAGGTCACAAGGGCCAGCGTCCTCTGCTCGGTGTTTGAGCCAAAGGAGGCGTTGACGTGGTAGTTGTAGTTGATGATGACCCGCTGGAAGAAGCTGGGGACGCCTCGCGGCGGACGGAGTGCCGGGGACGAGAGGATGACGCCGGCGAGGTTCCGGGGCGGGACATTGTGGTCGTTGCCGAGGACGTAGTCCATCACCGCGAGTCCGCCGAGGCTGTGACCGACGAGGATCAGCGGCAGTGTCTCGAACTCGATGCCCCGCTCCTCGATCTCGCGTGGCAAGACCTCCATGACGAACTCGTCCAGGTCGTAGATCACGTAGAAGAACTTGCGGATGTTGCGGAGCCCGTGGTGCGCGTCCGCCGGGGGAATGTCGCCCGGCTGCAGGCCGGCGAGCTCGGGGTTGGAGCGCCCCATGAAGCGCGTGTCGCAGGAGGCGATGATGAACTCGTCCCGGAAGCGCTCGACGAAGTAGCGGTAGCGTCCCGAGTGTTGATCGAGTCCGGGGACAAGCACCATGAGCCCGCGGATCCGCTCCGGTTCCGCGGGGAAACGCAGCTGGTAGCGGAGGAGCACCGAGCCCCTCTCATGCGTCCGCCCGTGCTTGCGGTCATGGTAGGTGGAGGGCACGGTGAACTCCCCCACCTCCGTCTGGGTGTCCCAGAGCCATGTCCACTCGGGGACGAAGTCCGAGACGGCCCTGCCGGTCTCTTCGGCGTTGACGCTCTGGGCGGGCGGCGCGGACAATGCGGCACCGACGAGGAGAGCGGTCACCGCCCCGCGGCACGAGAGGATGACAAGGCGACCGGAGAACATGGGAACAGTCAGCTTCAACAGATCTGTATCAGGGCACACGCTCCGGATGAAATCAACCGCTATGTCCGGAGCACCCCGGCTGTGATCGAGTTCCGGGGTGTCTGGAAGGGATTCGAGGGCAAGTCTGTTCTGAGGGACGTGAGCTTCCGGGTGGAGAGAGGCGAGACCCGCGTGATCATCGGGCAGAGCGGGCAAGGCAAGAGCGTCACCCTCAAGCTGATCTGCGGCCTCATGGAGGCTGACCAGGGCACCGTCCTCGTCGACGGGCGCGTGGTCAATCCGCACAGCCGTGAGTCCATCGCCCATGTCCGCGAGAGAGTGAACATGCTTTTTCAGTTCGGTGCCCTCTTCGACTCGCTCTCTGTCAGGGAGAACGTGGGGTTCACTCTCTTCGAGAAGTCCAGCCTCTCGCGGGCCGAGATCAACCGCCGGGTGGCTGAGTGTTTGGCCATGGTGAATCTCTCCGGGACGGAGCACCTCTTTCCCGCCGATCTCAGCGGCGGGATGAAGAAGCGTGTCGGCCTTGCGCGGGCCCTCATCTGCCACCCGACAATCATGCTCTACGACGAGCCCAACTCAGGCCTGGACCCGGTCACTTCGGATCTGATCAACGACCTGATCAACTCGACGAGCCGCCGGCTGGCCATGACTTCGGTGGTCGTCACGCACGACATGGCGAGCGCCTACAAGGTCGCCGACCGCATCTCCATGCTCGACGCGGGCGAGCTGATCGCCACGGGCACGCCGGAGGAGATCCGCGCCTCAGTGGATCCCCGCGTCCGTCAATTCATCGAGGGCCGGGCGGAGGGCCCCTTGACGAGCGGCCTCCGGGCCGCCACGGTGGAATGATCATGGCACGCCGTCAGCGCGAGTTCGTCGTCGGTCTTTTCTCCCTCATCGGGATCGTGGCCCTCGTCTTTCTGACCCTCCAGATCAAGGGGACCTCGCTCTTTGAGGGCAGCTACCGGGTGCGGGTGCGCTTCCCGGAGGTGGCGGGATCGCTGGTGAGGGGAGCCAGTGTTCTCATCTATGGAGTCAAGGTCGGCGATGTGCTCGACATCCGCATCGATCCGTCCCCGGAATACCCCGAAGAGCCGGTCGAGATCGAGCTGCGGATCCGCGAGTCCATGCGGCTCTATCAAGACGCCGAGGTCGAGGTCGTCGAGTCTGCCATCTTCGGCGAGACGACCGTCGTGATGTCCCCCGGCTCTCCGAACCTTGACCCGCTGGGCGACGGGGTCACCATTCATGGGAGGCCGCCAGCAGACATTCTCGGCGACATCGCTCAGCGGGCACCGGAGATCATCATGGAGATCGCCCAGTCCGTCACCATGGTCAATGACTTCATCCGCGACCTGAACGACGAGGGGCAGATCACACGGTCGATCAACGATCTGGCGGCGATCATCGGATTTCTCCGGGAGATGGTGGACGATGAGCAGGGTGACCTGAGAGCCGTCGCGACCAACCTCCGGGGTTTCACCGCGAATCTCGAACAGACGCGTTCGCTGCTCGATCAGACGCTCCTCCAGGCGAGCTCGGAGATGCACACCCTGCGCGTGGCCATGACCGGGTCCATCTCGACGCTCACCGGCGACGCCCAGGGAGGCATCGTCCAGGCGACCGATGCCATGGCGAGCCTCGAGCACACGCTCGGCTTCGTGGATCAGTACATGACCGGAAACATTGATCGTTGGGAGGCGATCACCGCCCAGATCGAGGCGGCTGCGGTGGGCTTCAATCGACTCCTCGACCGCCTTGACAGCGGGGAGGGGACAGTCGGCCGCCTCCTGACCGACGAGCGCCTCTACGACGAGATTCTCAGGCTGCTCTCCCAGATGAACCGATGGCTGGGGAGCCTCGACTCCATCCTCGGCGGAGCGCGCGAGCCACTCGGCGAGCGCGTTGTCCCCTACGAGGAGACGCCGCGGACGCCCTCCGCCCCGTGACACTGAGTCGCGCGCTCGCACCGCCGCTGCTGCTGGCTGCGCTGGCGGTCGTCTATCTGATCACGGCGGGAGGGCATCTCTACTCCCCCGACGAAGAGGTGATGTACCGCGTGACCGACTCACTGGCGCGGCGCGGCCGAATCGACGTTCCGCCCATGGAGCTCGGCTTCGGCTCCGCAGCCGGACGCGACGGCCGCCAGTATGCCCAGTATGGTCTCGGCAACTCGGTCGCCGCCATTCCCCTCTACCATCTGGGTCCGATGGTGCTTCGCCTGCTTCCGGGCGACACACTGGCCCAGGTTCTCGCCACGGGAACGATTGTCAATGCCAGGCGATACGCCCAGCCGACACCGCTCGACTATGCCCGGCGCTTTGCCGTGGCCCACACGAATGTCCTCGTGACTCTGCTCCAAGTGTGGGTGATCTATCTGTTCGCCCTCGCGCTCACCGCCCACGTCCCAGGGGCCGTCATGACGGCTCTGATGTACGGTCTCGCCACGCAGGCATGGCCCCACGCCAAGACCTTTTTCAGCGAGCCACTGGCGACACTGAGTCTGACGGGGGGAGCCTATCTCCTGTGGACCGGGTTCGTCCGCGACTCGGTCACGCGGCTCTGGTTTGCGGGAGTGCTCTTCGGCTGGGCCGTGATCACGCGCCTCGACTCCGTCGTCGCTCTGCCGGGCATGGCGCTCCTCTTCTACGCCAAAGGCCTCAGCTCGAACCCCGAGGAGGCGACCGGCGAATCCGACGTGCAGCTTGGGCAGGAGACGGCGGAGGCGGATGTGCCACCGGCGGACTTGCCGAGCCGGGTCACCCTGCTGAGCGCTCATATCGCCGTCGGCTTGCCCCTCCTCCTGGCCGCGGCAGTCGTGCTCGGGCTGAATGTTCTCAAGTTTGGCTCGCCCTTCAGCACAGGCTACGAGGACCAGAGTGAAGGGTTCCAGTTCAGCACACCGCTGCGCGAAGGGCTCCTGGGATACCTCATCAGTCCTGGTCGCAGCCTGCTGCTCCATTCGCCTCCCGTTGCGCTGGGGCTGATCGGTTTCCCCGTTCTCCTCCGGCGCGCACCGGCACTCGCCGCCGGGCTGCTGGTGTCGATCATCGGTATTTTCGTCTTTCATGCGAAGTGGCAGAATTGGTCAGGAGGATGGGACTGGGGACCCCGCCACGTGTTCGCACTGAGCGCACTGAGCGCTGTCCCGCTGGGGGCGCTTCTGAGTGCTCGGGCCAGTGCGCTGACCCGTGTCGCCGCTGTGGTCGTGTTCTTCGTGGGAATCGGCGTGCAGCTGCTTGCCATCTCGCAGAATCCCATCGAGTTCTACGAGGTGTTCTACCGGCCCCATGTCGAGGAAGGCCAAACGGTGCCCCCGGCCTACTACACAGTCGCCCGGCTCGAGGGGGTGCCTGAACCCACGGGGGAAGACTCTGTTTGGACCGTTCGCTGGTCGGCGTGGGATGGCTATCCCCGCCTCTGGAATCAGGGTGTCCACGACCTTTTCTGGCTGCGCTGGTGGCGGTGGAGGCGTGGATCCGGCGGCGAGGCCGGCGTTCCGTGAGCGTGTCCTCTCCCACTCCCCCGGCCTCTCCAGGCGAGGTCGAGATCATCACGGGCGTCGTGGAGCGGATCATCTTTCACAGCCAGGAGAGTGGATACACTGTCGTCCGCTTCGTCCCCGATGGAGCGCCGGCAGAGATTGTCGCGGTGGGTCTGATCCCCGCACCCACGCCCGGTGAAGCGCTCCGGTTGACCGGCAAGTGGATGGTCAACCGGACACACGGCCGCCAGTTCGAGTTCACCGACCACGCCCCGGTGCTCCCCGCGACCGCCACAGGGATCGAGAAGTACCTGGGATCGGGTCTGATCAAGGGCATTGGCCCCGTGATGGCCAAGAGACTCGTGGCCGCCTTCGGCGACAAAACGCTCGAGGTGCTCGATGACCAGCCCGAGCGGCTGCGCGAGGTCGCCGGGGTCGGCCCAAAGCGAGCCGCGGACATCCAGGAAGCATGGACGCGGCAGACCGCACTTCGCGAGACCATGGTTTTCCTCCAGGGCATCGGTGTCTCGGTGACCTATGCCGCCCGGCTCGCCCGCCTCCATGGGCGCGACACGGCGCGTCTTGTGCGCCAGGACCCCTATCGCCTCCTGCTCGACGTGCGTGGACTCGGGTTCAAGACGGTCGACAAGATCGCCGCCCAGATGGGCATCGCCGCCGACTCACCCGTCCGTCTCCGTGCCGGTCTCGAGCACGCGATCGAGAGATTCACACACGAAGGCCACGTGTTTGCCCCGCTGGGCGATCTCCTGGAGGAAGCGGACCATCTGCTCGGCGCACCCCGCGAGGCGCTCGAGGAGGCACTGACCATGCTGGTGGCGGAGCAGCGCATTGTCATCGAGGCTGAACCGAGCGGGCGCCGGATCGTCTATCCGCTTCACCTGCTCAGGGCGGAAGAGGAAGTCGCCTTTCGCATCGCCCAGCTCATGGCCGCCCGGCGAGCCCTGGCAGCGGGCGAGCCGGATGCACGGCTTCGCCGATTCGAGGAGGAGTTCAAGTTCCGCTTTGCCGAGCAGCAGAGAAAGGCCCTGATCACCGCGCTCCAGGGCGGCGTCGTGGTCATCACCGGTGGCCCCGGCACTGGAAAGACTACCCTGCTGCGCGCGCTCCTCCGCATGAGCGAAAGCCCGCAGTCCCAGGTTGTCCTCTGCTCTCCGACCGGGCGCGCGGCCAAGCGCATGAGCCAGTCGGCCCGGCGGCCCGCGGCAACGGTGCACCGCGTGCTTCAGTACCGGCCTGACAAGGGCGGGTTCACGCGGAATGCGTCGCATCCCCTCGCCGCCGATCTGGTCATCGTCGACGAGGCGTCGATGCTGGACCTGCCCCTGGCGGCGCATCTGCTCGCCGCCATCCCGGCGGGATGCGCCCTGGTGCTCATCGGTGATGTGGACCAGCTTCCCGCGGTCGGCCCCGGCAACGTGCTCCGCGACATCATCGACTCAGGTCGCGTGCCGGTCGTCCGACTGCGTGAGATTTTCCGTCAGGCCCAGCGCAGCCTGATTGTCACGAACGCCCACTGTGTCAATGCCGGGGAGTTTCCCCATCTGCCGCAGAGCGAGGAGGAGCGGACCTCGAGCGACATGTTCTTCATCGAACGCCACGAGCCAGGCGAGGTGGTCGAGACGATCAAGGCTCTGGTTCAGGAGCGCATCCCCACGCGGTTCGGCCTGGACTCGGTCAATGACGTTCAGGTGATCACCCCGATGAGGCGAGGGGTCCTGGGCGTCACCAGCCTCAATGCGGAGCTCCAGGCTCTGCTCAACCGCGACAGCCACCCGCTCATGCGCTCGGGCCGGCTCTGGAAACGGGGGGACAAGGTGATGCAGGTCTCGAACAACTACGACCGGGATGTCTACAACGGTGATCTCGGGATCATTGTGAACATCGATGCCGAGGGGAAGGCGTGGACCGGCCGGGTGTTCCACGTGGGCGCGATGAACAGCTACCGGGATCCGCGGACGGCGCTGGCCGAGATGGCGCGCGTGGCCGCGCCCGGGACGCCGATCGTGGTGGTGGACGAGCAGCTGGATCCCACGAAGGATCACGGGCTGTTCCACCGGGCGATGTTCCGCCTGGTGACCTTCTACGATCCCGATCCGCGGTGTCCGATCGAGCACCTGCCGGCAGGGGCCGAGGCGGTGACGCAGGACCAACTCGGGGTGTTCTTCTACTGCCTGACGTTCCGGATGTCCGGCCTGACGTTCCGGATGTCCGGGGCCGACCCGGGGCCAACCCGGGGCCGACCCGGGGGCCGACCCGACTCAGGTTGAGGCGGGCGGGTGAGGGGGTGGATCCCACGACAGGGATCCGACTCAGGGGGGCCGACCCGACTCTGGGCCGACCCGACTCAGGTTGAGGTGACGTTCCATATATCCGGGGCCGACCCGACTCAGGTTGAGGCGGGCGGGTGAGGGGGTGGATCCCACGATGGTGATCCGACTCTGAGGGGGTGGATCCCACGATGGGGACGGGGACCCGACTCGACGGGGACCCGACTCAGGTTGGAGTGGGGGGAGGGCGGGGACCCGACTCAGGTTGGAGTGGGGGGAGGGTGGCGGCGACTCAGGTTGGGGTGGGGGGGGTGGCGGCCGACTCAGGTTGGGGTGGGGGGGGTGGCGGCCGACTCAGGTTGGGGTGGGGGGGGGTGGCGGCCGCCATGGCGGAAACCAGGCCCGCCACCCCCCGGAGAGCGCCAAGTCTTTGAGATAATTAACTTCAACATCTGGCATGAAGTTTGGATATCGGGGCCGGCGATGAGCCAGCCTCGCGAGATCCTCCTCGGCGCCACCTATCTGGTCACCCGTCGCACCCTGCGCCGGTACCTCCTCTTCCGCCCCGACGCGGCGATCACCCAGTTCCTCATCTACGCGCTTGCGGTCTCCACGCGCCGCTTCGGCCTGCAAGTGCATGCGTTCTGCGCGATGTCGACCCACCTGCACCTCGTGGTGACCGA
>JABWBI010000246.1 GCA_013360565.1 Candidatus Sumerlaeia bacterium
CTCCGCCCGCCGCCCGCGGGGCCGCGGGAAAGCGCACCGGGCATCGCAATTGACGCGCGCCCGGCCCGCCCGGCTGGGGAGTGACCCGCGATGGCGAGGCGTGAGGTCTTCCTCGACGCATCGTTTGCCAGCGCACCTGCGGTCTCTTCAGACCACAGTCGCCCCGGCAAGGACCGGGGCCTCACCCGCTGCATCTCCTTCGAGATCATGCGCGAGCCCGGCCTCACCGATGCCCTCACCGCCGACGGGCGCTTCGAGCAGGCGGGGTTCAGGGCGATGTTGAGGGAGTGAGGCTCCCTGGCACACCTAGCGCGGAATCCGTTGTTTCGTTTTTTCTTCTTGCCTCTGGCCGGTCAGTACAGTCGCCATTGGTTCCCAGAAGGACGAGGAGGCCACGGTGATGTCTGCAAACCACCGGTTCGGCGGGGACTGGACCGCGAACAAGTTGAGCCGCCTTCGAGCGTACTTAATCGCCTTCAATCACGCATTGAGGAACAGGCCTTTCGCCCGGTGGTACCTTGATGCCTTCGCGGGGTGCGGATACATTGACACATCTGAGGCGAAGGACTCCGAACTGGTCTTCCCCGGCTTCTCCGATTCTGACTCGCAAGGCTTTCTAATGGTTCGGCGCGAGTCGCGCTTGAAGTTGAGCCTCCGTTCCACGAGTACGTCTTCTTTGAGCAGCGAACGGACTTCTGTGCAGAGCTCGAGTGCTTGCGTGCGGAACACGCGGGCAAGAGGATCAGTGTCGAACAAGGCGATGCCAACGAACTGATCCGACGCTTCTGCGAGTCACATGACTGGCACAGGAACAGGGCGGTGCTCTTTCTGGACCCATATGGGATGCAGGTGGAATGGACCACACTTCAAGCCGTCGCTTGCACTCAGGCAATTGATCTCTGGATTCTGTTTCCGCTTGCAACGATGAGACTCCTGCGAAACGACGGCGACATTCCCCCAGGCTGGCGGAGACGACTGAACGCCCTGTTTGGTGAGGAGGCTTGGTTTCAGGAGTTCTACCGCGTGGGCCGCGAGTGCGATCTTGTGGGGCATGTTGAGAGGCTGGAGAAGATCGCCACATTTGAGTCCATCGGGGACTACTTTCTCAGACGACTGCGAACGATCTTCCCTGCGGTCCTTGATTCGGCAGTGGAGCTCGTTGGGTCGAGGGGGCAGAAGCTCTACCTCCTGTGCTACGCTCTCGCCAACCCGAACCCGCGCGCCACACAACTGGGCTTGCGCATCGCCCGCCACATAGTCGAGAAGCTCTGACATGTCCTCCCACTCCCCCATCGAATGGACCAACTCCACCTGGAACCCGGTGACCGGGTGCACCAAGATCAGTCCCGGGTGCAAGCACTGCTATGCCGAGCGCATGGCGCGGCGGCTGCACGCGATGGGGCAGCCGAACTACGCGAACGGCTTCCGCCTGACGCTCCACGAGCACGCGCTGGAGATCCCCCTGCGCTGGAAGAAGCCGCAGGTGATCTTCGTCAACTCCATGAGCGACCTCTTCCACCGCAGCGTCCCCGCGGCGTTCATCCAGCGCGCCTTCGACGTCATGCGCCGCGCCGATTGGCACCAGTTCCAGATCCTCACCAAGCGCTCCGAGCGTCTGCGCGAACTCGACCCGGAGATCGTCTGGGCGCCGAACATCTGGATGGGTGTCAGCGTCGAGGACGCCGGCCGCGCGTTCCGCATCGACGACCTCCGCGCGACGGGCGCCGCCGTGAAGTTTCTCTCGCTCGAACCGCTCCTCGGTCCGCTGCCGCGGCTCGACCTGCGCGGCATCGACTGGGTCATCGTCGGCGGCGAATCGGGCCCCGGTGCGCGGCCGATGGACCCCGCGTGGGTGACGGACCTCCGCGACCAGTGTCTGCGCGCGCGCGTGCCCTTCTTCTTCAAGCAGTGGGGCGGCGTGAACAAGAGGCGCGCGGGGCGCCTGCTCGACGGGCGCACCTGGGACGAGATGCCCGTCCCCGCTGCCGCCTGAGCATCCCGTTGCCTCGCCGCGCACACGGGGCCCACGGTGGAGCCCATCTCCCATGCGCCGCCCCGTGATTCTCGCCGCCCTCGTACTGGCCGCGGCCCGGATGTCACTCCCCGCGCGAGCGATCCCTTGACCGCACGAGGAGTCCCCTCTCCGGCTGACGCTGCCCCTTGCGAGTCCGGCGACACCGGAGGACGATGCTCCCATCTCCCCCCGGAGCCCCGCCCATGCGTCTTTCCCCCGCCGCTCTTCTGGCCGTCTTCCTCGTCCTCCCCTCCGGCGCCGCCCCCGCGGATCTCTTCGGCGACGGCGAGATTCGCCTCATCGTCCGCTGCGACGACATCGGCATGAACCACGCCACCAACATGGCCTTCGAGCGCGTCGCCCGCGAGGGCATCGTCACCGCGGCCTCGGTCCTCGTCACCACCCCCTGGCTCGGCGAGGCCGTCGAGATTCTCCGCCGCCACCCGGAGATCAGCGCCGGCGTCCACCTGTGCCTCAACGCCGAGTGGCTCAACTACCGCTGGGGCCCCGTCACGCCCTGGACCGAGGTCCCCTCGCTCGTCGACGAGTGGGGCCACTTCTGGCCCACGCGAGCGCTCTTCAACGAGCACCGGCCGCGCCTCGAAGACATCGAGCGCGAGCTCCGCGCCCAGGTCGACCTCGCCCTGCGCCATGGCCTGCGCCTGGCGTACATCGACCACCACATGGGCACCGCCGGCGAGACGCCCGAGCGGCAGGACATCCTCGAGCGCATCGCGCGCGACCACGGCATCGGCATCTCGCGCTGGTACGGCGAGACGCAGGCCGCCAACATCTACAGCGTCTCGCCGGAGGCCAAGACCGAGGCGCTGCTCGACGGCCTCGCCGCGATCACCGGGCCGGGCCTCTACCTCGCGGTCATGCACGTCGCCCTCGACCACCCCGAGATGGCCGTCCTCCAGGACGCCCACCCCTGGGCCCCCTCGCCCGTCTCCGCCCACCGCCAGGCCGAGACCGAGGCCCTCTGCGACCCCCGCCTGCGCCAGATCATCGACAGCCGCGGCATCCGCCTCGTCGGCTACAACACGCTCCGGGCCCGCTTTCTCGACCGCGTCCGCAACCCGAACTTCGACGTCCCCGCCGCCCCTCGCTGAGCCGCGCGTTTTCCCCCTTGTCACGCCGCCGCGGAGGCGGCACGTTTCTGCCCCAGTCACCGCTCGTGTCCGGGGAGGGACCACCGATGCGCCGCCTTGCAATCATCGCCACCGCCGTGGCCGCCGTCACGCCGCCCGCGGCCGCGCTCACCAACAGCGACTTCTCCAACTTCGGCGCCGGCTGGACTCAGGTCACCGGCGGCTCGGGCTCCGTCTCCTTCGACGGCCTCAAGTGCACACTCAACGCCTTCTTCGCCGCCCTCGCCGGCATCGAGCAGGCCGAGACCGCCTTCACCACCCCCGGCCAGGAATTCGAGATGAGCGTCACCGTCCTCAGCGTCGGCAACGTCATCGCCGGCTGGCGCAACGCCGCCGACGTCGTCGCCGCCTCCACCATCTACGCCAACGGGGCCACCGGCACCCGCACCGTGCGCACGGACGACCCAACCTCGAACATCGTCTTCGTCGAGAAGACCGGCGCCGTGGGCGGCATCATCGACATCGACGACGTCACCGCCACGGAGATCACCGCCCCGCCCGCCTTCGCCGGCCTCGCCACCGCCCTCCGCACCGACCCCGGCGAGGCCGACCTCACCTGGGCCGCCGCCACCGACAACGTCTCACCCGCCAATCAGATCGAGTACAACGTCTACTGGTCCACCACACTCGCCAACGTCTTCACCGACGGCGTCCGCGACACCTTCACCGGCGGCGCGACCGGTGGCACCATCACGGGGATCCCGGGCACCACCGTCCATGTCGCCGTCCGCGCCGCCGACCGCGTCGGCAACGAGGACACCAACACCGCCATCATCACCCTCGGCGCCCTCTCGTCCGTCGACTCCTGGGAATCCTACCGCTGACCGGGCCGAGGGGCCTCACTCCGGCGCCTCCTCGATCTCCTCCCCCGCCGCCTCCAGCACGTCCGGCGTCAGCGTCATGAAACCCTGAATCCGCAGCGCCGGGCTCGTCTCGATCTGCGCGATCACCGCTTGGCAGGCGAAAAACCCCTCCACCACCGCGGCGCAGATCACCTCTCCGGTCGGCCGGTTCCACCGCCGCACGCGCGGGCGGATCTCCGGCGACAGACTCTCGGCAAACGTCGCCCACAGGGCCTCCGCGCTCTCGGCCTCGCCCGCCGGCCCGAAGACCACCGCGCTCAGCCGCCGCTGCTCCGGCGCGAGCGAGTCCTCCACGGCGCGAAACGCCTCCGCCTCCGGCCCCTCGCGTCCCATCAGATGATGATACAGCTCGAATGCCCGCATCGCCCGCACGGGCTCCTCGCCCCGCCCCTCCATCCACCGCAGCAGCGTCGCCTGCGCGCGCACGCGCGCCGGACGCGAGCGGTTGAGCGCATTGACCACACTCTCGAGCGTGTTCATGTCCGGGTCGCCCATCACGCCCTCGAGCATCGCCACGATCACCTCCTCGTCGGGCGACGCGATGTTCGCCAGACAGATCCCCAGACCCGACCGCCGTGTCACCGGATCCTCGTCCCGCGCCAGACGCAGCGCCGCCTCGCGCGCCTCCGGCGCCGTCTCGTCGCGGCCACCGATGACGTACACCCCCAGGTACCACGCCACCGCCTGCCTCACCTCCGCGTCCGGGTCCCCCGCTGCCGCCGCCCACGCGGGCACCAGGAGGTCCGCCGCCG
>JABWBI010000247.1 GCA_013360565.1 Candidatus Sumerlaeia bacterium
CGCGGAGCGCCCCGAGCCCCTGCGCTCGGCCCTGCACCTCGTCCAGCAGCCGCTGTCCCTCCGCCGACTCGAGGGGAATCAGCGGAGCGCCCTCCTTCCGCCAGGGGGCGGCGGGGTCGCCGTGCGCGCAGGCCAGCGCGAGCGCGGTGAGAGTGAGAAGCGGGCGAAACCTCATCGGGGAAACTCCGGGCCAGGCAGAGTGGCGCCGCAGCGGACGGTTGATCTTCCGCGGTGCCGTCTGCCAAGGTCAAGCGTGCGCGGCCGAAACTTTCTCCGGAGGGACGACCCATGCGCGAGTGGAGCGACGAGACCCGGGCGATGCTGCGCGGGTATGACCTGCCAACCCTGTGGCGGGACCCCAGTGTCATCTACGCCCTGACCCCCGATCTGCGTCTCGCCTTTCACAGCGAGTCGTGGGTGCGGTTCCACGAGGCCAATGGCGGGGGCCCGGGCTTCGACACGCGATGGGGACCCGGCTGCCGTGCCTTGGACGCGATCCAGGGTCCTCTGCGGAGTCACTTCGAGCGCGTCTTCCGTCTGGTGATCCACTCCGGCGAGGTCTGGCAGCACACCTACGAGTGCAGCTCGGCCGCCGTCTTCCGCCAGTTCCATCTGCGGATCCTGCCGCTCCCCGAGCAGCGCGGACTGCTGCTGGTCAACTCCCTCATCGTCGAGCGGGCACACAGCGACGCCGAGCGCGCGCCCCACAGTGCAGTCGATACGCACTACATCGACGCCCACGGCATCGCCCACCAGTGCTCTCACTGTCGCCGCATGCGACGTGTCGACCTGCCCGAGGACCGGTGGGACTGGGTCCCCGACTGGGTGACTGCCCCCCCGCCCCGCACGAGCCACGGGCTGTGCGAGGTCTGTCTCCTCCACCACTATCCGCCCTTCGAGAGCAACTGATGCGCCGGCCGCCCGGCCGGAGCGCGGCGGACTCAGGGCCGCCCGGTGAGCACCCCGCCGAAGAAGAAGGCGAACCCCAGCACCTTGCCGCAGTGCGGACAGGAGTACATGACCTCCTTTTTCATCTTCCCGGCAGTCTCACGCCTCACGGCCTGCGGCGAGCTCGTCTGGCCCAGAGCCAGCTCCACCGTCTTCTCGCAGTGCGGGCAGATCGCCATGCTCGCGTCTCCTTCACCCAGGTCTCCGGCAGTGAGAGACAGCGTGCTCGCCCCGGGCGGGATTGGCAAGCGGTGAAGGGCAAGTGGACGGTCAGCCCGTGCCTCAGGGGCGCTCAGGACCCCATGCCCTCTCTCTCGCGCAGCGGGGACGCGGCGGCGTGAAGAGACCGGCTCACCCCGGCAGCCGTGAGAAGAAGGCACAGTGATCGCACGTCGTCGTCACGTGGTCGCAGCAGTCCGTGAAGATGTGGAACAGCGCCTGCTGACGCATCTCCGTCCGGAACATGGACTTCGGCGGCGCGGGAGTGCCGATGACGCGGTACTTCATGAAGCGCGTGACAGAGTTCTCCTCGAGCGCGGGAAAAGCGCGCAGTGCCGCCAGGGTCCACTCGAAGAGTCCCCGCTCCCGCGCGCGCTTGGACCACAGGAGCAGCAGTGGGAGGAACGCGTTGAAGAGCACGGAGCGGGCGCGCTCATCGCCGATCAGCGCCGCCGGCCGTGCCATGCGTTTGCCGCCGAGTGTGTGATGCCAGGCCCAGTGGTCGCTCTGGTCTTCGACGGTCAATCGCTCGACCAGATGCTCGATCTGGCCGCGGAGCGTCTTGGCGTCGCGCCCCTGCGGCAGAAAGGGCAGGCACGCCTCACGCAGGGCGGCGAAGAGCCCCTCGCCGCCGGTGTGGCTCCCCACGCACAGGTGCGCGAGGCCCGCGATGCGACGCGACGGGAAGCTGGCCGGGCGCACGCCGGTGTGCCACTTGGCCGTCGCGGGGATCACCCGGTCGGTGAAGTGCCCGCCGACCTCCGCCCACACCCGGTTCATCGCGTCGACGAGGGACATCGTCTCGTCATCCCAGAGCGGCGCGGCGGGGGGAGCGGGTCGCACGAGGTTGGCGACGTGGAGAAGGACGGCCTGAGCCGCGATGAGGCGCGCCCGGCCGGACCACGGGCGCGTCAGGGCGCGGAGCTCGGCCGCGGGCACGCGCTTGGCCAGCAGGAAGAAGAGCGTCTTCGAAGCCCGCTGCCCCATCGCCGCGAACAGCGCCTGGTGAAACACCTGCTCGAAGTCCCCAGCGCCGAGCTGACTGGCATAGCGTTCCGTCTTTGCCCGCAGCCGCCTGACCGCCGCGGCCTCAAAGAAGGCCGTCACCTGGGGATCCGCATCGAGCCGGCTGAGAACCCGCTGGCACCGGCCGATCATCGCGGGCGATTCGAACGGCAGGTCTTCGCCCGAGACCACACAGCCGAGCGCCTCGAGGTCGCCAGGCAGGCGCGTGCGCAGCTCCAGGCGCGGGATCGTCCGCCCTGTCGGCAGATGGTCCGCCACGAGGCCGTCGTCGATGTCGAGCACCACGTGCAGGACGACGCCGAGGTGGGCGGGGTCGGTCGCGTGGCCGTGAGCGCGCCAGCCCGAGGCCGCGAGATGAAGCTCGACGTCTCCTTTCACCTCCTCGCCACCGATGACGAGCTCGGCGCGCAGGAAGTCAGGCCCCGCCTCCCCATTCCACCGGCCCGGCGAGCGGATCGCGAGCGGACGTCCATCGGCGAGGCGCAGATCGGCGCTGTCGAAGTGGCCCTCGTACCAGATCGCCTGGAGGAGCCGCTCCGTCAGCGTCACGGGCTCGCGCACCCGTACCGTGCCGGGCGCCGTGATGAGGCGGCCCAGTGCGCGCCGCAGTGCGGGATACGACGCGTCGGCGTCCTCCCACGCGGACGCAGGCGGCGCGGCCCTCTGGCTCATGCCTCGGCCATGAGCATCTCGCGGAGCTTGGGCTTGAGCACCTTGTTCATCGTGTTCTTCGGCAACTCGGCGAGCATGTGGAACTGCCGCGGCACTTTGAAGTCCGCGATCATCGTCCGCAGATGCTCGCGCAGCTTGCCCTCGTCGATCGCCGCGCCCTCGAGCGCAACGATGGCCGCGACCGGAACTTCCCCCTTCGTCTCGTCCGGCAGGCCCACGACCGCCGCCTCGGCCACGCCGGGAAACGTCAGAATCGCGTTCTCGATCTCCAGCGGCATGATGTTCTCGCCCGCGAAGATGATCAGGTCCTTCGCCCGGCCCGTGATGTGCAGATACCCCTCCTCATCCAGGAAGCCGAGGTCGCCCGTCTTCAGCAGGCCGTCCGGCGTGAAGGCCTTGCGCGTGTCCTCCTCGAGGTTGAGGTAACCCTTCATCACGCTCTCGGCCTTCACGCAGATCTCACCCTCCTGTCCCGCCGGAAGCGCCCGCCCGTCCGCGTCGCGGATCTCGATGGTCACGTTGTGCAGCGGCCGGCCGATCGTCCCGCTCTTGTTCGCCCCCGGCGCGTTGTTCGAGACGACGGGCGACGCCTCGGTCAGCCCATAGCCATTGAGAATGTCCTTGCCCGTGATCGCCCGCCACGCCTGCTCGATCGTCGGCGGCAGTGGCCCGCCGCCCGACACGCAGATCCGCAGCGCCGACAGGTCCAGGGGCTTTGCCCGGAGCATCCGGCAGAGCAGCCCGAACATCGGCGCCACCAGCATGAGGGCCGTCACCTTCTCCTCCACCAGCGTCTTGAGCAGCTGCTGCGGCTGAAACCGCGCCAGCATCACAATCGGCGCCTGGTCCAGCACGGGCACGATCATCGTCGCCATCATCCCGAAACTGTGGAACAGTGGCAGCTGCGCCACCACGACGTCCTGGTTGGTCCCCAGGTCGAGCACGCGGGAGGACCCCTCGTAGTTCGCCTCCAGGTTTCCATAGGTGAGCATCACCCCCTTGGGATTGCCCGTCGTCCCTGACGTGTAGATCAGGCAGGCCAACTTGTCCGGCGCCTCGTGCCCGATCAGGACATCAATCGGCGGCGGCGTGATGCCCGGCGGCGGGGCCGGCATCTCGTCGAGGTAGACCGGGGTGACCTCCCACGGCAGCTTGCCCGCCAGCTGCTCGAACATCGGTTTGAACATCGAGATCGTCAGAACTGTGTGGATCCGCGCGTCCTTCAGGATGTAGGCGATCTCGCCCGGCTGAAGCAGCACATTCAGCGGCACCGGCACCTTCGCGCCCAGCAGCGACCCGAAGTACGACGCCACGAACGCCCAGCAGTTCGGCAGAAAGATGCCCACGTGCCCGTCTGGGCTCTTGTCGCGCTGGCGCAGCGCCAGCCCCAGGCCCACGGATCGCCGGAGGAGATCCGGGTAGGGCAGACGCTGAGGTCCATCGACGATGACGGCCCGCGGCGGCGCTGTGGAGCAGGCCTGGACGAAACGCTGGAGAAGAGCCATGGCGGAGTCACACCCCCTGAGTTTGGAAACGGCCGGGGGTGAATGTGTCAGCAGCCACCCTGGGGCGTCAAGGGAGACAGGGACGCGTCCTCCTCAGTCTGCCTTGTCGCTCCACTCCTCGAGGGGGAGTCCTGCGAGGACGGGATCGGCGCGGTCGAGGACCACGATCGACAGCTCGCGCCGCAGGCCTGCGATCAGCGCGTCAAAGTCCGCCCGCTGCCCCCACGGCACCCAGAAGCACACCAGCCCCCGCCGGGGGTCGAGGGTCCGCATCGTCGCAACCCCATCGTGCCCTTCGATCAGCGCGTTGATGTACCCGATCTCCCGCGGCTCGACGCGCGCCGGCACGAGCGCGTCCGGCGGAACAGGCGGGCGGGTCTCGGGCGTCGGCACCCCCCCACAGT
>JABWBI010000248.1 GCA_013360565.1 Candidatus Sumerlaeia bacterium
CCGATGCTGGCCGTCGCCGCCACGGGCGCCATCTACCGCCGCGGCATCCTCGGCGCTCTGCCCTATCAGACGGTGCAGCAGACGCACTTCGCCCTGTGCGAGCCGGGCGCCGGCCACGCGCAGGTCCAGGGGCTGGTGACGATCTATTCGCCCGTCGGTGACGCCTACACCGTGACCGTCCACGACCCCCAGGCCGCCATTGCGCCGCTGCAGGTCGCGCCCGGCATGGCGGGCGTGAGCGAGGTCTATCGCTTCACCGGCGGCGACGCGCCCAGCCTCGTCGATTTCCCCATGGGCTTCGAGACGCTGCGCTCGCTGAGCCTCGAAACGGCCGTTCCCAGCCCCATCTCCGCGCCGATCCGGGCCACGCTGGCCCCCGGAGGCCAGAGTGTCGATCTCCACTGGGACGCCGACCTCACCGGTGCCGCAGGCGAGTGGATCGTCCTCTGGAACGGCAGCGCGTGGGCTCTGGACGAAGACGCCCTCGGCGCGGGGAGGGCCACGCTGCGCGGCGTCGAGGGGCGGCGCCTGGCGGAGCTGTGGGCCCCTCCGCCGGCGGACGAGGACGAGAATGTCACGGTCACGGTTCTCTCCCACCTGGTGCCCGCGCTCGAGCGCGAGGTCTCACGCCGGTGGCCGATCGCCCTCCTCGGCGTCCGCGACGAGGCGCTCACGCCGCTCAGCGTCTCGACGCGTCACCGGCCCCAGGCCAGTGGCGCTCCGCAGCGGCTCGGCATGGCGATGCTGATCGTCCCCGCCCTCATCGCCCCCTGGCCCAGCGCGCCGGGGCCCCACGAGTGGGCCCTGTGGCACTCGACGCTCTCCGTGCCCGATGGCTTCGGCTACGATCTCGTCAACGACTTCCAAGCGAACGTTCTGCTCGAGGGGCCTCTCGACCTCGCTGCGAACTGGGTGCCCCAGTCGCCCGCCTGGCGCCGCCTCCTCCCGCGGCGACTCGACGTCACGCTCTCCGTCGCCGGAGCGGCAAATCGGTGGGGAGGCCGCGGCCTGCGACCGGCTCAGTCCGCAGGAATGCGGCCTCACCTGGCCCTCTTCGACTGGCTCAACACGCGCTGGCACGAGCGCACGGGCGTCGTCGCGCCGCAGCAGGTTCAGATCTCCTGGTCCGACCCCAAGAACTTCCTTCACCCCCTCACGGGCGAGATCCTCGCCGCCGCCTGGGTGACAGCGAGCGACACCGCCGACTGGCTGGCGAACGATCCGGCGGCGCCCACCGATCCCCACCTCGGCCCGCCCCGCACGCGGGACATGAGCCGAGCGGGAGACAGCGTTTCCCTGACCCTGACCATCCCTCGCCTCTCCGGCGACCTCGCCGAGTCCGAGGAGGACACTCCGTGATCGAGATCCGTCAGTTCACCAAACTCTACGACCAGTTCGAAGCCGTTCACGGCCTGTCGCTCGACATCGAGCAGGGGGACATCTTCGGCATCATCGGACCCAACGGCGCCGGCAAGACGACGACGTTCCGCTTCCTCGCCACGCTTCTCCTGCCGACGAGCGGACGCGCCACGCTCGCGGGCTTCGATGTCGTCCGCCAGGTCCGCGAGGTCCGCCGCAGCATGGGCTACATGCCCGACTCCTACGGCGTCTATTACGGCATGCGTGTGTGGGAGTTCCTCGACTTCTTCGCGGCGTCCTACGGCGTCCCCCGCGCCAAGCGCCGCCGCGTGATCGACGATCTCCTTCAGCTCCTTGACCTCGGCCACAAGCGCGACGACGCCGTCCAGGCGCTCTCCCGCGGCATGCGCCAGCGCCTGTGCCTCGCCAAGACGCTTGTCCATGATCCGCCGGTCCTCATCCTCGACGAGCCCGCCTCGGGCCTCGACCCGCGCGCCCGCATCGAGATCAAGGAGCTCCTCAAGGAGCTCCGCCGCCTGGGCAAGACCATCCTCATCTCGTCCCACATCCTCCAGGAGCTCGCCGACGTCTGCACCAAGGTTGCCTTCCTCGAGCGGGGACGCCTCCTCGCCGCGGGCGACCTCGACGTCATTCTCGCCCAGATCCGCAGACACCACATCCTCGAGATCCGCGTCGTGGGCGACGGCGCAAAGATTATTGAGGAGATCGTCGGGGCCCACCCCAGCGTCCTCAACCTGCGGCACGACGAAGGCGTCTGGGTCGTCGACTTCACCGGCGGCGACGAGGAGCAGGCGCGCCTGCTCGGTGAGCTCGTCGCCCGGGGCGTCGCCGTCCGCGAGTTTCACCAGCGCCGCGTCAACCTCGAGGAGGCATTCATCAAGATCACCAAGGGCGAGGTGATCTGAGCGTGCCCGCTTTCGCCCTGCTCACCACGCTCCAGGCTGCGAACCCCACCAGCCCTTCGCGCCCGATCCTGCTCGTGGCCTTCCTGGCGGCGGCGGGGGCCTTCGCACTGCAGGCCCACAGCCGGACGCGCTCGCGGGTCCCCCCTGCGGGATCCCCGGGCGGTTTCGCCGCGTCCGTGCCCCTGTTCGCCTCGGGCCTGCGGCTCCTCCGCGAAGGACTCTGGGACAATCCCGTCGTCGCGAAGGAGGTGCGCGAGACGTTCACTGCCCGGCGCTCGGCCATCATCTTCGCGGTCTTCCTCGCCGCGCTCAGCGTCGCCGTCTACATCGCCTGGCCGCGCGGGGCCCAGCTCCTTCAGAACATCGACCAGATCTCACGCCGCCTCTTCTCGGTCGTCGGCACGACGATGCTCGTCCTCGTCGCGGTCTTCGCCCCGTCGTTCAGCGCCGTCGCCGTCACCGGCGAGAAGGAGCGCCGCTGCTTCGAGCTCCTCGTGACGAGCGGCATTTCCGGGCGCAGGGTGCTGCTGGGCAAGCTCATCGGCTCGCTCCTCTTCCTCGGCGTGCTCATCATCTGCTCGGCCCCCATCGTCAGCGTCTGCCTGTTCCTCGGCGGCATCGCCCCGCGCGAGATTCTGGGCCTCTACCTCACGCTGCTCGAGGTCTCGCTCGCCTTCGCGCTCATCGGCCTCGTCTGCTCATGCCAGTTCGAGCGCAACAACGCCGCCCTCGGCGTCACCTACGCCGTCGCCGTCCCCGCCGCCGGCCTGCTGCTGCTCTGGGGGCGAGATGGCCGTCTCTTCTCGCCCGCCTTCTCACTCTCGCTCGCGCCCGTGCTGCTCCTCGGCGCCCTCGCGGCCTTCGAGCTCCTCACCTCGCAGATTCGCCGCCCCCGCGAGGTCCGGCCGCAGGAGGAGGAGAGCGAGGAGTACCTCTCCCGCGCCGTCGGCCTTGTCCTCAACCGCGCCCTCGTCCCCGACCGCTGGCTCGCGCCCCCGCGCCGCGCCGATCTGATCCCCGACGGGCTCAATCCCGTCCTCGACAAGGAGATCCGCAGCGAGCTCATCGGGCAGGGCACGCTCATGCTCCGTGTCATCATCCAGATAGGCCTCGCGCTCACGCTCTTCCCCTTCACCGTCTGCTACCTCCTCGGCCAGCAGGGGTGGTACTTCGCCTATCTGGCCGCCTTCACGATGCTCATCGCCCCCTCCTTCGCCTGTGGCATGTTCACCGGCGAGCACGAGAACCGCACGTTCGCCCTCCTCGTGACGACGCTGCTCGAGCCGCGCCAGATCGTCCTCGCCAAGTTCCTCAGCGCCGCCCGCCTCGTTCTCCTGCTCCTGGCGATCCTCATTGCGCCCAGCCTCGTCGCCGTCCTCTACGCCCACTCCGCCTACATCCGCGACATGGCGCTCGCCAGCGCCGCCCTCGCCTTCGCCGTCTGTGCCGGCTGGGCGCTCCTCCTCGTGGCCATCAGTCTCGCGTGGTCCCTGGCTTCCCGCCGGACCACCGCGGCGCTCGTCGCCTCCCACCTGACGGCGGCCGGTCTCTTCCTCGGACCGCTGCTGATCCACCAGACCATCATCAGTTTCCCCCTGCTTCCCGACGCGTGGGCGCCGCTCCTTCTGCCGCTCTCGCCCCTCACCCACCTCTTCGCTCTCGCCCCGGGCAAGATCAGCGCGACGCTCCTCCCCCCGGACGTCCTCTCGGCCAGCGGCGCTCTCCAGGCGGCGGTCTATGCCGCCGCGCTCACCCTCGCGACCGCCCTGCTGGTGGCACTCATGATCCGCGCCTACGAGTGGACCTGGCGCCGCTGGCGCGCGATGGGCGAGGCGTGATCACGCGCCAAACCCGCTTGCCCGCAGGGCCTCGGCGATCTCGGTCCTCCCCGCCTCAGACACCTCGGCAAACGGCCTTCTCCCCGGCGCCAGGGTTTCCGCCTTCAGAGGCGCCAGCATCGCCAGCAGCGCGCGGATGCCCGCGTTGCCGTACCGCTTGACCACGCTCCACAGGGAACAGAGCGAGGTGTGCAGCAACCGGGTGTCGTCGATCTCTCCGGCCCGCCACTTCTTCCAGAGCATCGCGCACGGGAACGGCAGCGCCGCCGCCAGCCCCAGGATCGCCCCCTGCCCCTGCAGCTCGTTCCACGACCGCAGCACGGCCTCGATGTTGCCGTTGAGGTAGAGAAACGACGCGGGCCCGTGGCGCTCGCGCACGCGCCGCTGGAACTCGTGGACGCCGTCGCTGTCCTTGATCCCCGCGAGCGGCGCGCTGGCGATGGCCTCGCTGAGCCCGTCGACGCCCGGGTCGAAGTGCGACATGCGCGGGATGTGATAGTAGAGCAGCGGCACGCCCGCGCACGCCGACGCGATGTCGCGCAGATGCCCGGTGAGGCGCTCGCGCGTCAGTGTGGCCTGGTAGTAGTAAGGCGGCCCCGCGAGGAGCAGATCCGCTGGGCGCGCGCTCTCGACCGCCCGCTCGGCCAGCCG
>JABWBI010000249.1 GCA_013360565.1 Candidatus Sumerlaeia bacterium
TCCGGCTCGCCACGCTGCCGGTCCGCCGCGACGCGGCGGAGACGCTGTGGCAGCACAAGACGACGAACATGCTCGGACGCGGCCTGGCGCGGGCGGGCCTGGCCCGGCGCGGCCTCGATGACGGGCTCATCCTCAACACCGCGGGCCGCGTCTGCGAGGCGACGACATCCAACCTCTTCGCCGTCGTCGAGGGCTGCGTCGTCACGCCCCCCGTCACCGAGGGATGTCTGCGCGGCACGGTGCGCGCGCGCCTTCTCGCACTGATGGAGAACGAGAGCTGGCCCCTTGCCGAGCGTCCTCTCACGCCCGTGGAACTGCACCGGGCCGAATGCGTCTGGCTGAGCAACGCGATCGTCGGCGCCCTGCCGGTGGCGAGCCTCGACGGCCAACCCTTCGTGATGAGCGACACGGGCCGCCGGCTGCTGAGCGAAGTGCAGGCGATGGCTGGCGCTTGAAAGTCAATCCCCCTCATCGAGCAGCTGCTGCACCAGCTCCTCGGCAAGGTCGCGCACGAGGGCGGGCTCATCGTTGTCCATCTCGGTCAGGGCAGCCACAGCCAGACGCTCACCGGTGGGCAGCGCGAGCAGGCACGCGCCGTGATTTGCCCGCCGCGTCCAGGCCGCGAGACCCCACACGCGGGTCTCCGGGGGCAGGTCCTGAGGAAGACGGCTGTTGACCAGCTCCGAGCCCGCCGGCCGCTGCATTGTGCCGTAGAGCTGTGCTGCGCCGACGCGGCTGATGATGTTTCCGGTTCCGGCGAGATACAGCAGCCGTGCGGTGTCCGCCGCGGTGATCGTGTTCGTCGACGGCAGAAGCCGCTCGGCCGCCTGCGCCTCGCGCCCTTGGGGTGACTGCGGCGTGAGGTGATGCGCGACTGAAGTCCCGAAGATCCCCTGAGCCTGCAGAGACCGGTCCACGCGGCGCCGGTTCTGCAGGAACAGGTCGAGTGCGGGGCCAATGAGCGTGTCGCCGGTCTCCGTGTCCGTCAGCGCGTCCACTGCGGCATTGATGGCGTCGACATCGCCGTTGATCAGCATCTCCGCCACCGGCCCGGCGACCTGATGCTCTGTCAGATGCCCCATCGCCCGCTGGCGCATCAGCTCGATGGCCAGCGGCAGCGCGGCGAGCTCTGAGGCCTCACGCCCCTCATATCCACGCAGCTGGCCCAGGCGGGGACGGCCGGGATCGGTGAAGTCGATCACCGCCAGTGCGACGGCCTCCGGCGCGATTCCCGGGTGGCGACTGACGATGATCCCCGCGGCCCGCGTGCAGGCCGCCGTCAGGCGCCGGCTCTCACGGATGGCATCCAGCGCTTCTCGCGTCTGCGCGGGGAGGACGAGCGTGTTGTCGCTCCGCGCTTCCGCGCTCCGGAAGGCGCGGCATCCACTCACCGACACGGCGGCGGCGGTCAGACACAGCAAGAGGGGCACACGGCACATGGGCTCGACCTCCACGGGCATGGCTGAGAAACACCGTGCACAGCCACCGCCCGGTGTGCCACACCGAAGCGCATGGACCTGAGCACCGCCCTCCACATCGACCGCGGGCAGTGCCGCGCGCTGGGGCAGGTGGCGATTCGGCTCCCGCTCCGGCGCGAGCGTCTGATGCCCCCCCTGCCAGCCGCCGCGGGCGAGGAAACCGAGGCTCTCCACTGGATCATCGCGACGGCGATCTGCCAGCAGACCCGGACGCTCGACGGCGTCATCGGCGGCAAACGCCTCCGGGGCTCCGACTATCTACTCGCGGCGCTTCGCCAGCATCTCGCGGATCACCCAGGCCGCTGGACTCCTGGCGCGCTCCTCGCCTGGACCGAGGAGGAGCTGCGCAGCGCGGTGAGCGACGGGGGCGATCCGGCCACCTCGACGCTCGACCGCCTCGAGGAGCGTCTCCGGCTTCTGCGCGGAGTCGCGCGCCACCTCCTCGACGCCCACCGCGGGAGCGCGATGGCGCTCTGGCGAGACTCTGACCGGACAGTGGCGGACCTCCTGGCGCGGCTGGCCCCCATGGAGGCCTTCGCCGACCCCGTCGCGAAGAAGAGCCACCTCCTCCTGAGCTTCCTCCACGAGCGTGGCCTCTGGCCGCTCGTCGATCCCCAGAACCTCGAGACCGCCATCGACTACCACGTCATGCGCGTCGCGCTGCGCCTCGGACTCGTCGAAGTGAAGACGCCCGAGTTGCGGCGGCTTCTCGTCGATCAGGTGCCGGTCTCCGGGGAGGTCGACAGTGCTCTCCGCCTCGCGGTCCGGAGAGCCTGCCGGGAGGTGGTCGGGACCACGCCGGGGCTGACACCCTTTCGGCTCGACCATCTGCTCTGGATGGTGGGCCGCAACTGCTGCTTCTACGAGCATCCCCCGGTCTGCACTACCCCAGGCCGATGCTGGAAGATGAACATCTGCTCATTGCTCGAATCAATACCCCATGACTGCGGCCTCTCGTGTCCTTTGAGTTGCGTGTGCCGCGGTGCCGCAGACGAGGGGCACCGGACCCTCCGGGAGACGGCGTTCGACACCCATTATTACTGACGCGACAGAAGTTTTTCACGCCCCAGAAAGTCCGGCGCACGTGCCGTTTCACCTTGCCCGCTCGACGGGCTGTCGGGTTGGAAGGGGTGGTCATTCTTCACCACACCCGGCGGGAGCATCGTGATATGTTCAAATCTTCAGAGATGATGACCCGGGAAACTGGGCACCCCGAAACCAGCACGCCGAGTTCAGCCGGAGACAGCGTCCACGGGGCGGATGCGCCCGGGGCGGAGCTGACCAACGGCCACCGCATTGCGGCGCTCCGCGAAGCCCTCGGTGCAAAGGAGGACTACGGTGCGGCGGCCGATCTCTTCCACGTCCTCTCGGACCCGACCCGGCTCCGCCTCATCGCGGCCCTGGCCCAGACGCCGCTGTGCGTCGGCGAGCTGAGCCAGATCGTCGATCTCGGCCAATCGGCCACCAGCCACGCTCTGCGCATCCTCCGGGACCGCGGCATCGCACGGGCCACGCGGGAGGGGCAGCAGGTCCGCTACCAGCTCGCCGATGAGCACCTGCGCCCGCTGCTCGCCGCCGGCTGGAGCCATGCGCTCGACGCTCCCCCTCCCTCGGCCTTCGCGCCGAAGTTCACCGGGGAGATCGCCCTCGAGGAACACGAGAAGAAGAAGAAAAAGAAGAAACACAAGGGCAAGAAGAAGGGGAAGTGAGCCTCGACGCCATCCGGATCGGCCTTGCCTGAGTCCGAGTCTGTGCGCATGGTGCCGCCATGCGTGAGCTCGCTCTCCACGCCCTCAACACAGCTCAGACCGCGCGGGTCGACTACGCCGATGTCCGCGCCGTCGCACAGCGCCGGCAGAGTCTGGAGGCCAAGAACGGCGCCCTGACCGGCTTCGAGGAGACCGCGGACCTGGGCGTCGGCGTCCGCGTCCTGAAGGACAACGGCTGGGGCTTTGCGGGGACCAATGACCTCTCTGCCGCAGGCCTTGACGCGTGCGTGGGCCGCGCGCTGGCCCTCGCCAGGGCATCCTCGCGCGTCGCGACGCGGCCCGTTGTCCGCGCACCACTCGCGCCTCAGCAGGGTCACTGGATCACGCCCTTCGTCGAGGAACCGCTCGAGGTGCCCGTCGATGAGAAGATCGATCTCCTTCTCCGCGTGTGCCAGGCCCTCCAGATCGACAGGCGCATCGTCGTGGCCCGCGCCGAGCACCGCTGCTTCCGCGAGGACAAGGTCTTTGTCTCGACCGAGGGCAGCGAGACGGACCAGACGACGGTCTGGGTCTCTTTTCTCATGCAGGCGAAGGCGACCGATGGCGACGACCTCCAGCAGCGCTCGTGGCCCTGCGGCCTGGAGGGACTCGCGGCCGGCGAGGGCTACGAGGCGATTCGCCGGCTCGACCCCGTCGGCGAGGCTCCGCGCATCGCGGCTGAGGCAATCGCCCTGCTGACGGCGCCCGTCTGCCCTCCGGGCCGGCGCGATCTCATTCTCACCGGCGATCAGCTGGCGCTGCAGATCCACGAGTCCTGTGGCCATCCCGTCGAACTCGACCGCGCGCTCGGCCACGAGCTCAACTTCGCGGGCTTCTCGTTCATGACCCCGGACCGGCGCGGCTCACTGCGCTACGGCTCGCCGCTCGTCACCATCACGGCGGATGCCAGGTCGCCCGGGTCGGTGGCCACCTTTGGCTGGGACGACGAGGGGGTGCCCGCGCAGCGCTGGGACATCGTGCGCGAGGGGACGTTCACCGGCTACCTCGACAGCCGTGAGACGGCGGCCGCGCTCGGTCTGCCCGCGAGCCACGGCTGCCTCCGCGCCAGCGGCTGGAACCGCGTGCCCATCGTGCGCATGGTCAACGTGTCCCTCGAGCCCGGCGACTCCTCGCTCGAGGCGATCATCGACGGCACCCGGGACGGCGTCCTCATGGAGACCAACCGCTCGTGGTCGATCGACCACCTGCGGCTCAACTTCCAGTTTGGCACCGAGATCGGCTGGGAGATCCGAGACGGCAAGCGCGGCCGGATGCTCAGGCGCTGCACCTACCAGGGCAGGACGCCGCAGTTCTGGGGCTCCTGCGACGCCATCGCGGGGCCGGCCGAGTGGCGTCTGTGGGGCGTCCTCAACTGCGGCAAGGGACAACCCGGGCAGATCATGTCCACCGGCCACGGCTGCGCGCCCGCGCGCTTCCGCGACGTCGCCATCGGGGTCGCGTGATGCTCGACGCCGGTCAGGCCCAGCCCGATAAAAAAGTCTTCCGAAACGCGCGCCCGCCAGGCCGCCGT
>JABWBI010000250.1 GCA_013360565.1 Candidatus Sumerlaeia bacterium
CGAACGCTTCATGCAGATCGAGCAAGTCGCAGACGGTGACGGTCCGGTCGACGTTGGTGACCCGGAGCGCCTCGGCGACATAGGGCTGCGGCGCCGAGAGGAAGATGCGTCCCCCGGCCTTGGCACAGTGACTTCGGATGGCCATGAGGAGCCCGATCCCACGGCTGTCGATCATCGGCACGCGCTCCATGTCCAACACGACGAAGAAGCGGAGATCACCGGCGCAGGTTTCGAGGATTCGGTCCTTGAAAGCGGCGACCTGGGGACTCGCGGTGAAATCGCCTTCGAGCCGGACATAGAGGAGCCCGGCGCTCTTCAGCTGCAGGTCAGATTGGAACATTCTTCTCTCCCCGACGGACATTCCCCTACGAGATCGGCGAGAAAACGCCTCGTCGTGAGGAAAAAACGACTCACCGCCTCAAGATGGGGCGATGGGGGAAGGGGACGCAGGCGCCTGTTCCTTGTACTGCAGCTCGTAGAGCCCCCGGTAGATGCCGCCCTGGGCCAGCAGCTCCTGGTGCGTGCCCTCCTCGCGCAGGCGGCCGTGGTGGAAGACGAGGATCTTGTCCGCGCGCTGGATCGTGGAGAGGCGATGGGCGATGACGATGGACGTGCGAGAGGCCATGAGCCGGTCGAGGGCCTGGCGGATGAGCATCTCGGTCTCGGTGTCGATGGAGCTGGTCGCCTCATCGAGGACAAGCACGGTCGGGTCGAAGGCCAGCGCGCGGGCGAACGCGAGCAGCTGCTTCTGCCCGACGCTGTAGCCGGCGCCGCGCTCCTGGACCGGGGCGTGCAGCTGGCCGGGCCGCTGGTGGATGAAGCCCCAGGCGTTGACGTATTCGCAGATGCGCTGAATCTGCTCGTCGGTGATGTCCGGCCGGCCCAGGCGGATGTTGGCGGCGATGTCCCCGTGGAAGAGAAACGTGTCCTGCGGCACGGAGCCGAAGAGCCGCCGCAGGGCGTGGCGGTCGACCTCGCGGATGTCCACGCCGTCGATGAGGATCTGGCCGCGCTGGATGTCGTAGAGGCGCAGAAGCAGATTGGTGACGGAGGTCTTGCCGGCGCCGGTGGCGCCGACGAGCGCGACAGTCTGGCCGCGGTCGACGGTGAACGAGACATCGCGGAGGACCCACTCCTCGTCGCGGTAGGCGAACCACACGTTGCGGAATTCGATCTGACGCTCGAAGCGCAGCGGGCGCGGGGCAGGGGGCTGAGGGATCTTCTCCTCCGCGTCGAGGAGCTTGAAGATGCGCTCGCTCGAGGTGATCGCGCTCTGGAGGACGTTGTAGCGCTCGGACAGGTCCTGGATGGGCCGGAAGAAGCGCTGGAGCCAGAGGACAAAGGCGAGGAGGGTGCCGATTTCGAGCGACTCGCCGGAGAGCATGACAGCGCCGGTGACGATCAGGGCCGAGAGGGCGAGGTCGGTGACGATCTCGATGGCGGGGTAGAACCAGGCATAGTTGGTGATGGTCGACCGGTGGGCCCCGCACAGGGCGTCGTTGAGATCCGCGAACTGCGCCATGTTGCGCTCCTCGCGGTTGAAGACCTGGATCGTCCTCATCCCCTGCACGTTCTCCTGGATGTAGGAGTTGAGGCGGGCGAGGCGGGCGCGCATCGTGCGGTAGCCGTCCCGCACGCGCATGCGGAACACCCAGGAGATGAGGAAGATGACAGGCACGGCGGCGTAGATGACGAGGGTGAGGCGCCAGGAGAAGTGGAGCATGGCGGCGGTCGTGATGAGAATCATCACGACGTCCTTGAGCAGGGCGACGATGCCCGAGGCGAAGAGCTCGTTGAGCACGGAGACGTCGGACGTGATGCGGGTGAGGAGACGGCCGACGGGATTGCGGTCGTAGTACTGCATGTGGAGGCGCTGGAACTTGGCGAAGATCTCGCGCCGCAGGTCGCGCATGCCGAACTGGCCCGTCGTCTGGACGATGTAGAAGTAGACGTACTCGGCGGCGAGGCCGAGGAGGATCACGGCGAAGTAGACGAGCGAGTACCAGGCGAGGCCCCGCGCGTCACCCCCGCGGATGGGGCCGTCGATCGCGTACTTGATGATGAGGGGACCGGCCGTCTCGGTGACGGCGAGGAAGATCGACAGGCCGAAGGAGGCGAGGACGAGGTGGCGATAGGGCCGCAGATAGCGGCCCAGGCGCCGGAGCAGCGGCCAGTCGTAGGCCTTGCCCAGCAGCTCGTCCTCGTGGAAATCGTGCTCGGCCATGGTTCAGTCCACCGCCTCGAGCTGGGCTTCGAGCAGCTGCTTCTCGTGGAGCTGGGCGTAGAGGCCCTCGCGGAGAATCAGCTGCGCATGGGTGCCGCGCTCGGCGACACGCCCGCCGTCGAGGACGATGATCTCGTCGGCGTGCATGACGGTGGAGATGCGGTGGGCGATGATGAGGGTCGTGCGCTCGCGCATGACGCCGCGCAGGCCGCGGAGGATGCGGTCCTCCGTGTCGGTGTCGACGCTCGAGAGGGCGTCGTCCAGGATGAGGATGGGCGGACTGAGCAGCGTGGCGCGGGCGATGGCGGCGCGCTGGCGCTGGCCGCCGGAGAGGTTGATGCCGCGCTCGCCCAGCATCGTCTCGTACTGGCGCGGGAAGCCGGCGATCTGGTCGTCGAGCTGGGAGAGCTCGGCGGCGATCTCGACCTCCGAGCGCGGCGCCTCGGGCCGCCCGAAGCGGATGTTGTCCTCGATCGACTCGCTGAAGAGGAACGTCTCCTGCGCCACGAAGCCGATGTGGCGCCGCAGCCAGGCCAGGGGGAGCGCATTGATGTCGACGCCGTCGATGAACAGCGTGCCGGGGGGAACGCGGTAGAGGCGTGCGACGAGGGCGGCGAGCGTCGACTTGCCTGCGCCGGTCAGGCCCACGATGCCGAGGGTGCGGCCGGCGGGGATGTGGAGCGTGATGTCCGTGAGGGCCGGTGTGGACGCGCCAGGGTAGGTGAAGGTGAGCTGGCGAAACTCGATCTCGCCCCGCAGTCTGGCGGGCAAAGGCGTGGGCGCGGGCTCCCGGTCGGCGACGTCGGAGACTTCACGCTGGAACTCGCGGATGCGCTCCATCGAGGCGGCGCCGCGCTGAAAGAGGCTCATGACCCAGCCGAGGGAGATGAGAGGCCAGTAGAGTTCGAAGATCCAGAGCAGAACGGACGAGAGATCGCCGAAGTCGATGGCGCCGCTCATCAGGCGGACGCCGCCGACCCAGACCGTGATCATCAGCCCGGCGGCGAAGACCCCGTGGAGCAGAGGAAAGAAGCCGGCGAAGAGCCGGGCGAAGCGCAGACCGCGGCGGACGTACTCCTCGTTGATCTCGCCGAACTTCGCCTCCTCGGCCGCCTCCTGGTTGAAGACCTTGACCACGCGCTGGCCCGCGAGCGTCTCCTGCACCATGTTCGAGAGGGTGGACATCTGGTCCTGGACCTCGCGCGAGCGCCGGTGGAGCTCATTGCTGAAGGCCAGGACGAGGAACGGGACGATGACGAGAGGCGCGAGCGCGACGAGGCTGAGGGGGACATCGATGAGCATCATGAGCACGAGGATCAGCGGCACTGTGATGACCGTCTGGGCGAGGTACATGAGGCCGGGGCCCATGACGGTCCGCAGCGCATCGATGTCGCTTGAGAGCCGGGTGACGACGTCGCCGGTCATCGTGCGGTCGTAAAAGGAGGGCGAGAGGGACAGCAGGTGGCGGAACAGGCCGTCGCGGAAGTCGCGCTCGGCGAGGCGCGAGACGTCGATGATCATCTTGCGCATGCCGAATCGGAAGAGCCCGGCGAGGGTGGAGAAGAGGAGCAGGAGCCCGATGGCGCTCCAGAGCCGGGGCCACTCGATGACGATGGCTCCGCCGGGGCCGCGCACGCTGGCGGCCTCCTCGACGACGCGGACAGCCCCGCCGACGGCCTTGGGGATGAGCGAGGTGAAGACGGCGGTGAGAGCGAGGCAGGCGAGCCCGCCCCAGAGCAGAAGGGGCCGGCGCGTCATGTAGGGGACGAGGGCAAAGAGCTGACGCATGGCGTGAAGAGTGGAATCCTCTCACAGGCGGCCGGCCGGGCTCAACTGGCAATCTGCCCCGCGGCTTTGCCCTTGCGGCGGGCCGGCGGGGCTGGTGGGATCGGTGTCTCATGCCGCCGACGCATCTCCTGATCTTCGACATCGACGGGACGCTCCTCTCCATGGACGAGGAGACGTCCTTTGCCGACGCCTTCCGCGAGCACACGGGCAGGACGCCGCACACGGACTGGGAGCGATACCGGAGCTGCACGGACTGGGGAGTGGCGGTGGAGATTCTGGAGGAGCACCACGGGAGGGCCCCGACGGACGCCGAAGTGCGCGAGGCGTTGGCGCTGTTCGTGCAGCATCTGGGCCGGAACATCGCCAACGGCAACGCGCCGCTGAATCCGACCCCCGGGGCGGTGGAGTTCGTTCGCCGCGCGGCGGAAGAGGGCTACGCGCTGGCGCTGGGCACGGGCTGCGTCCGGGCCTCGGCCGATGTGAAGGTGGGCGCGCTGGGTGTGCTCGATCAGTTTCCGGCCGGGGGGTTCGGCGATGAGCGGTTTGACCGGGAGGCCCTGATCCGGGATGCGATCGCGGCGGCCGAGCGGCACTACGGCGTCGCGTATCCGCCGGAGCGCGTGTGCTACTTCGGCGACCGGCGCTGGGATGCCGAGGCCTCGCGGGCGCTGGGCGTGCACTTCGTGGGCATCGCGCGCACGCCCGAGGCGGAG
>JABWBI010000251.1 GCA_013360565.1 Candidatus Sumerlaeia bacterium
AACCAGAACGGCCCCTTCCCGGATGCCGACGCCACGTCTCCGTTCTATCCGTACGAAGACCTGCTTCCCGGCGTGAACCCCAACCCCGCCCCAACGATCGGCTTCACCGATTTCCCCGCGCGGCCCTACGCATGGGGCGCTCAAACCTGGCAAGCTGAACTCGCCCTCGTCTGCACGGCCAACACGGCCGGTCAGAACGGCTTCCGCGAGGGTCGCGTCGTCGGCTCCTTCTTCTGGGGTTTCGGCGTGCAGGTGAATCCGAACAATGCCATCACGCGCGCCGAGCCGAGCTTGTGGGGCATCGCCACGAACGATCTGATCAACACGTTCAACTCGTACTACGACGGCATGTCGCCGGATGGCCAGGTGACGCCGAAGTACACCTTTGCAAACAATACAAATTGCTTCGTCCCAGAGCCGGGCACGGCCCTGTTGCTGTTCGCCGCAGCAGGGCTGGCGCTCCGGTGCCGAACGCGCCGGGCCTAATGGCCTCGCGTATTCGCTACGAGTATTCATCGCGTATCTGCCGCGCGTTCTGCACCAACTCAAACAAAAAGCCCCAGGCAATTACCTGGGGCTTTTTTTATTCGAAGCGGCGTTTTCTTGCGGAAACGACGCGTTGCGTTGCGACGAGAAACACGCCGGATCTAGTAGCAAACTCGGCGATCTACGCCGCCGGGTGCCAGCCCGCGTCCACCCAAAGCGACCCGCTCACGGCGCTGTTGCGCAGCATGAACACGATCGCGTCGGCCACTTCATCGGGCCGCAGCAACCGCCGCAACTGCGTCTGCGGCAGGATTGCCTGGTCGATCAGGTCCTCGCCCAGCGCCCGGACCATCGGCGTGTCGGTGTAGCCGGGGTGGATCACGGCGCAGCGGACGCCGTGGAAGATGGCCTCGTGGTCGAGCGTCGCCGCCACGCCGGCCAGTCCGGCCTTGCTGGCCGCGTACGAGATCTGCCCCTTGTTGCCTTGCGCCGACACCGAGCCGATGAACACGACCGAGCCCTGGATGTCCTCTTCCGGCTCCCAGCGGCCCAGGCCGCGGCGCTTGCGGTCGGCCGCGATGCGCGCCATCATCTCCAGCGCCCAGTACGTCGGCGCGACGAGGTTGACGCCCAGCACCTCGTCGAACGTGTTCTGCGGGTAGATCTCGGCGTGGCCGGTGATCTTGTCGACCTTCTTGCTGTGCATGGGCACGGGTCCGACATCCTCGATCCGGCTGATCCGGCGGCCGAGCGCAACCCATCCGGCGATACCCTCGCCCAGGCGCAGGCGGACCTTGCGCAGCTCGTCGAGGGGGGCGTCCATCCCGAATTCGAATCGGAGCTCCTTCGTCTCGGGATCGAGCAGGAGCACGGAGGCGAAGGCCGCGCCGAAGTGCTCGGCCGCGCACGGGAGAAACTCGCACAGACATTCGAAGAGAGCCTGGGCCCGCGGGTCGATCTTCTCGGCGCGTTCGAGCAGACTGATGAAATCTTCTGGCCGCCCCATGCGCCGGACAGTAGCCGGGCGGCCGCAGCGGGGCAAGCGCGACCTGCCGGTTTTCCTGTGGAATGCCGTGCCCGGCATCGGATACACCTGAACGGGCGGCCGCCCCATGTCTCTGGGAAAGAAGATCGCACTCATCCTCGCCGTGCTGGCCCTGGCCGCACTCGCCATCGGCCTCTACACCGAGCGGCAGCTCGACAGCGCCCGGCATCAGACGCGCCAAGCGCGTGCCGCGTGGCGGCGTCTCGATCCTCTGATCCGGATGAGCGAGTCTCTGCGCACGTACCAGCGCGTGGTCGGCTCGGTCGCCGAGCGGCCGGACCCCCCCGTCGTCCGCCAGGAGGCCGGACGCCTCGCCGCGGACATCGATGCCCTCTTCGCCGACTTCGAGGAGGGACTCGAGGAGTCTCCTCGCAGCCAGACGGAGGAGGAGAACGAGCGTGCGGAGGCCGCCAGCGCCGTCCATGCTCGTCTGCGGGCTCAGTGGCGCCAGCTGCTGGAGGCCGGCGAGGCTGCACTGAGTGTCGAGGCCTCTGTCGGGGTCAACGAGCGCCTCGGTCACGTCATCGCCATCTACGCCGCACTCAGCCTGACGCTCGCCGACGCCGTGCGGGAGTCTGAGCAGACGATGGACGCCGCGATGACGGAGCTCCGCGCGATCGACGATCAGCTCGACGACGTGATGTGGGTCTGGTGGGGCTGCCTCGTCGCCCTTCTCGCGGGCATCACGCTCTCGCTGCGCCAGCTCATCCTCCGGCGCATCAAAGCCCTCGCCCGGGGAGTCGTCGCCCTGCGTGAGCGCCACTTCGAACACCGCGTCGAGGTGCGGGGCCACGACGAGCTGAGCGCACTCGGCGAAAGCTTCAACTCGATGGCGGCCGAGCTCGAGTCGTTCACCCATTCCCTCGAAGACAAGGTCGCTGCCCAGACCGACGAGATTCGCCGCACGGCGGCGGAGCTCGAGAAGTCTCAGAAGCTGGCCTCCATTGGAACGCTCGCCGCCGGCGTGGCGCATGAGATCAACAATCCCCTCGAGGCGATCACGGTCTCACTCGACGGTCTCACCCGCCTGGCCGAGCGCGGCGAGGCGCCGCCGCCCGCCGAGCTGCGCGAGATCGTCGACGCCATCCGCGACGATGTGGCCCGGTGCCGCTCGGTCACCTCACAGCTGCTGGACTTCTCTCGCCAGCGGCCGGCCCGTCCCCGGGAGGAGCTGGAGGTCTTCGATCTCAGGCAGATTCTCACGAGTGCGACAGAGTTCGTGCCACTGCGGCGGCGCGATGGGGATCGCCGCATCGTCTGCGAGCTGGGAAATGGCCCCTTGCCACTGCGGGGCGACCCCCATCAGATTCGTCAGGTCATGCTCAATCTGATTCTCAACGCCGTCGAGGCAACCGAGGCCGGTGGAGAGATCCGCATCGCCGCGGAGGCCGGACCCCGGGAGATCCGCGTCGTGGTCTCGGACAATGGATCGGGCATCGAGCGCTGTGATCTGCCGCACCTCTTCGAGCCCTTCTACACGACGAAGGGCGGTGGGCAGAACTCCGGCCTGGGGCTCTCGGTGGTGCATGGGATCGTGGTCAACCACGGCGGCACGATCACGGCGGAGAGCGCCGGTCCCGGCCGCGGGGCCTCCTTCATCGTCTCGCTGCCGCGTCACCGGGCAGCCGTCGCATGAGCAGCACTCTCACGACCGGGAATGTGCTCGTCGTCGACGACGACGATTCGATCCGGCGCGCTCTGCGCCGCGAGCTGAGCCGGTCGGGCTTCAACATCCAGGAGGCGGCGAGTGGCGAAGCGGCCTTCAACGTCCTCGCCTCGGAGGAGGTGGAGGTCGTCCTGCTCGACATCCGCCTCCCGGGCCTCAGCGGCATCGAGCTGCTGCCCGAGATTCTCGCGAGGTGGCCCCACCTCGCGGTCATCATGCTCACAGGCCATGGCGACGTGGACAGCGCCGTGGCGTGCATGCGGGCCGGCGCGCAGGACTTCCTCCAGAAGCCGTGCCACCTCGGCGAGCTCGAGGCGGCACTCTCGCGCGCGGTGGAGAAGGTCCGGCTCGCCGAGCAGAAGCGCGACCTGGCCGCGCGGCTCACGGAGGAGACAGCGGGGGCCAACACGGATCTCGTCGGCGGCAGCGAGGCGCTGGGCCAGGTGCGGGCGATGATCGCGCGGGTGGCGCCGACCGATGTCTCGGTGATCCTCACGGGCGAGAGCGGGACGGGCAAGGAGGTCGTCGCACGGCAGATCGTGGCCCAGAGCCGGCGAGCCCACGCCCCGTACCTGACGATCAACTGCGGCGCGCTCAGCGAGACACTGCTCGAGTCCGAGCTGTTCGGCCATGAGCGTGGCGCCTTCACCGGTGCGAGCGAGCGGAGGATCGGCTTCTTCGAGCACGCCGGCGGAGGGACGGTGTTTCTGGACGAGGTCAGCGAGATGCCGCCGGCGATGCAGGCCAAGCTGCTGCGGCTCCTCCAGTTCGGCGAGTACTTCCGCGTGGGCTCGACGGAGGTGCGGCGGACGGATGTCCGGATCATCGCGGCCACCAATCGCGATCTCGCCGAGGAGGTGCGCGGAGGCCGGTTCCGTGAGGATCTGCTCTACCGTCTCAACACGGTGACGATCGCGATTCCTCCGCTGCGCGAGCGCATGGAAGACCTCCCGGCCCTCTGCCAGCACATTCTCGGCAGCCGCCTCGCCGATGTGGGCCGCCCTGTCTCGATCTCGGCCCAGGCCCTCGAGCATCTTCAGTCGCACGGCTGGCCAGGCAACGTCCGCGAGCTGGAGAATGTCCTCCGCAGCGCGGCGATCATGGCCGACGGCGGCGTGATCGAACCCGGGCACCTGCCGGCGCACCTGCGCCACGCCGAGCCGGCGGGAACGCCGTCGCTGGACGAAGTGGAGCGGAGGCACATCCTGGCCGTGCTCGAGCAGTGCGGCGGAAACAAGGCCGAGACCGCCCGCCGCCTCGGCATCACCAAGAAGACGCTCTACAGCAAACTCGTCGTCTACGGGCGGCACACGAGAGGCGACGGGTGAGCCCGGCGAATCGGCTGAGGATCCTGGTGACGGGGGCCACGGGCTTTTTGGGCTCACGGCTCGTGTGGACGCTCTGGCGGAAGGGGCACACCCTGTGGCTGCTGACGCGCACCGCCTCGCCCCCGCCGATGCAGGCGCACCTCGCTGCCCTCGCCGGCCTCTTCGGCAGCCCGGCCCGGAGGCCTCCGCCATCTCC
>JABWBI010000252.1 GCA_013360565.1 Candidatus Sumerlaeia bacterium
GGCCGTCTCGTGGGGTGGCGTCGTGGTGACACGCCAGGCCGCGACGGCGGACGGTTCGATCTACCGCGTGCTCCTCCGCCTGCCGCGCTACCGCGTCGAGCCGCTGCATCAGCGGGCCGCGGCGCTGAGCAATCCGGCGCTGGCCGCCGCTGCGGCGGACCTCCCCCTGCGTGAACCGTCCGGCCCGTTCACTCAGGAGCAGCGGCAGGTCGTCGACGTGAACATATTGATTTACCACGCGCGCCCAGAGTTGCAGGACTGAGGCATCCCGCCCGGTCTGTGACTCCTCTTGGCTGATTCCGCCCTCCGCGTCGCCCTGCTGGTCAAGGCCCTGCCGCTTCATCATCCGGGCGGACAGGAGCATCACACGTGGACGCTCGCCCGCGGGCTCGCGCGGGCGGGCCACCGTGTCACCGCTGTGACGACGGCGCACCCCGGGGGCGTGGAGTCTCTGAGCGTCGATGGCGTAGCGATTCAGTTCCTCCGTGGCACGTCGCCGGGGCGCAACTCCTGGGGCTTCTTCACCCAGATGGCGAGGTGGGTGCGGCTGTTCGACGGCGAGTTCGACGTCTTCCACTCGCAGGGCTTCGCGGCGATGCGAGCCCGGCCAGTGCGCACGCCGCTCGTGACCACCGTCCACGGCACGGTCTGGAGCGAGACACCCCTGGCGCGCCAGGTGTGGCCGCTGCTCACGCGGCGGGAGAAGCTCGCGGCCCTGTGGCGATTCAAGGGGCGCACCGTGCTGGGCCCCCTGGCGCATGCCCAGTGGCACCGGGCGGCGCGGCTCCTGTGCGACAGCGAGTTCACCCGCGGCGAGCTCCTGCAACTGGAAAGCGCCTGGGCGGACCGGATCGACGTGGTGCCGCTGGGGCAGGACTTGCCCGCGCCGGTCGAGCGCGACCCGCCGGAGACGGTGATCGCACTCCTGAGCGTCGGGCGTCTTGAGCGGGTGCGCGGTCTCGCCGACTTGCTCGAAGCGCTGGCACGGCTTCGCGAGCGCGGAAGGTTCCATCTGACCGTGGTGGGCGATGGCCCCGACCGGCGCCGCATCGAGTGCCTGATCGGATCACGGGGCCTGGGCGGACAGGTCACGCTGACAGGTCGCGTTGATGGCGCGACGCTCGCCGGGCTGTGGCGCCGGGCGGACCTGTTCGTCAACCCCGAGTGGAGTCAGCCGGCCTTTGGGCTCGTGAGTCTTGAGGCGCTGGCGTGGGGGGTCCCTGTGCTTGGGACGCGGACGGGGGCGACGCCAGAGATCGTGACGCCTGCGACGGGGTGGCTGGTGTCGCCCCGGCAGCCGGATGCCTTGGCGGAGGTGCTGGCAGAGATCTCTGGCGATCCGGCGCGTCTGCGCGCGAAGGCGTCGGCGTGCCGGACTCGGGCGGCGGAGTTCCCCGTGGAACGGATGGTGCAGGGGACGGTGGATGCCTACCAGCGCGCGATGGGCCGGTGGCCATTTTGAGCTTGCGGACGGGCGCCGCGATTTGAGAGGGTCCCACTTCGCGCGCTCAGCCAGAGACTTCCGAGGAGACGCCCCCCATGGCCCGCTGCCGCATCACCGGAAAAGGCACCCGCGTCGGCAACAATGTCAGCCACGCCAACAACCGCACGAAGCGGACCTTCAAGGCGAACATCCAGAAGATCCGCGTGGTGGTCGAGGGCAAGGTGCAGAGGCTTCAGGTCTCCACCCGCGCCATCAAGGCGGGCAAGGTGCAGAAGGCCGCTCGCGGCCAGCACGCCGCGTGGCTCAGGGAGCAGGGGGAGCAGCCGCAGGCCTGACGCCGTCTTCCCTGTCCCAGGATTCCCCCGAGGCCGGAGCGTGCTCCGGCCTCGTCGCTTTGGCGGGGACCGCGACCAGCCCGATCAGGAGCAAGACCAGCCCCGCGCAGGTGAGTGACCATCCGAGGCGAAAGGTGGCCGGACGATACACGAACGCCAGGCGGTGCCGGCCGCCGGGCCACTCGACGGCGCGGAAGAGAATGTCAGCGGGGACAATGGGGACCTCAACGTCATCGATGAACGCGCGCCAGCCAGGGAGAATCTGATCGCGAAGGATCACCCAGCCGGGCCCGCCGTTGACCGTCGCCGCGAAGTGATTGGGCGCGTCGTCGACCGCGCTGAACTCGAACGACGCCGGCCCGGGCACGCGGTATTCGCCCGGCCGGAGACCCGGGAGTTCAAGCACGGCGCACTCGCGGATGTCATCCCCGAGCGTGCGAATCGCCGCCTGGGCTTGGTCGAGACCGGCGACGGTGACGAACCGCGAGCGGTGGACGAGGCGGGACTGAACACGGCGGTTCTCGAAGAGGCGCACGGCGGGTCCGGCTCCTTCACGGGGAACGCCGCTGATGGAGCGTTCACCGTATCGCTCTCCGAGCGCGCCCGCATCCAGCGGGAGCTCGCTGATCTCAGGGTACTCGACGCCCGGTGCGGGACCGACGATCCACCGGACCGCGAGGAGATCGACGAGGGGTGAGAGGCTGTTGCGCACCAGTGTGAACTGGCGGGGATAGAGGTGCGCACGACCGGCGTTGAGCAGATCGAAATAGCGGCGCGCCCGGACAGGGATCGCGGGGTCGAAGCTCTGAGCGTCGAGCACACCGGCGATCGCGGCGCCGTTGGGCAGGAGATGCCACGGCCAGTGGCGCCGCGCGTAGTGATAGGTGTATTCGATGCGCCCGTCGACGGCGGCGAAGCGCTCGGCCGGTGTGGACTGGCGGAGGCTGGCGAGGAGCGAGGCCATCGGTGGCGGAGGGCTCAGGAAGCCGGCGGCGATGGTCTTCGTGTCGATTCGCCAGGAAGCGAAGGCGAGCCATTCCCCGGCCGCCGCAGTGAGTGCCACACAGGCCAGGAGGGCGCCTGCCCGTTCGCGCAGATGCAGGAAGAGCCAGCCGAGGACCGGCAGCGGCAGGAGTGGCAGGAAGACGCGGAGCGAGACCTCGGGCTCGGAGGCCATGAAGGCCCGGCGCAGGGGCTCGAAGTGGCCGCGCAGCAGATCGCTCTGGCCGCGCAGGAGCCATGTGACCTCCGAGCGGAATCGCACGGCGAAGAGGAGCGCCCCGGCGAGGAGCACGGCCAAGCCGAGCGTGGCCGTGACGGCGGGCTGGCGGCCGAGGCGGCCTCCCCAGCGCTCGACGACGAGCGTGCCGCGTCCGATGAGGACGGCCGATGCGAGGTGAGCGATGATCAGGACGCGCTTGGGATCGTGAAATGAGGCGTACCCCGGCAGCCAGGGATAGAGCCAGGGGCCGAGCGGACGCCAGCACCAGAGCAACGCGAGGAGGAGCAGGGTGAGGTAGCGCAGAGGCAGGGCGGCGGCCGGCTGGCCGGCGAGAGCATGCGGCGCGAGTCCCAGTGTGAGCAGCGCAAGCCCGGCGAGTCCGATGAAGACCGTCGACTCGGCATCTTCGCCCTGCCAAGCGATCAGCAGGTTGCCGCCGGTGAAGGCCCTCCAGATGCTGGGCGTGTGAACGAGATTGAGCGTTCCCTGGGTGACTTCGCCGATAGAGAGACCGCCCTGACGGACGGTGTTCGACAGCAGCTCGGCCATTGGCAGCCACTGAGCGGCGGAGATCAGAAGCGCCAGGGGGAGCGCGCCGGCGAGGAGCAGGAGCGGCCTTCGGCCCAGCAGCAGCGCGACGACGCCGTAGGCGAGCGAGCAGTAGAAGACGGCCTGAGGGGCCCCGGCGACGATCTGAAGCGCCCAGAGGGCGGCCACCACCGGCAGCCAGCGCGGATGTGGCGCGCGCGCATGACGCTCGAGGGTGCCGAGGATCCAAGGGGCCCAGCAGACGGCGGCGAGGTACGCACCGAATGGATAGTGCGCCCACGTCCAGCCGCCGAAGGCCATCGCGAGCGAGGTTGCCAGCGCGGCGACGCGCGAAGCAAAGACTGCCTGCGCGAGCCAATAGCCGCCACCGCACAGGATCACGTGCGCCAGCAGGAACGACAGCATGAACGTCGCTCCCCCCGGCCAGGCGAAGAAGGGCCAGTTCAGCGGCGACAGGACGCCCCATTGCGGGTTGGCCAGCAGCGGCACGCCCGCGTTGGTGGACGGATTCCAGAGCGGGATGACCCCCGCGTGGAGCTGCTGGGCCGCCAAGTGCCGGAAAGGATAGAACTGCCCGACGATGTCCATGAACCACGGAATGTGGCCGCGGACGGCGGCGTGACCAGCCACCATCACGACCAGCGCGGGAACCAGCAGGGCGGGCAGCAGGCGGCGGGTCATCGGGGGATCACGTGGCAGGGTCCAAAGACAAAGGACACAGGTGCCCCTGTGTCCTCTGTCGCGGCCGGATCGGGCCCTCGTGGATTATTCGAGGTATCCCATGAACTGCGCGCGGCGGTTGAGCTGCCAGCAGTCCTCGTTGTGCTCGGTGCAGACCGGCCGGCTCTCGCCGTAGGAGCGGACGGCCAGCTCGTTGGTGACGCCGAGCGAGCGGAGGTAGTTGAGCGTGGCGACGGCGCGGCGCTCACCGAGCGAGTAGTTGTACTCGTCGGTGCCCCGTTCGTCGCAGTGGCCCTCGATGAGGATCGGCATGTCGGGCCGCTGGCGCATCCACTCGGCGTTGCGGCGGAGGATGGCCTGGTCGGTCGCGTCGAGCTCGCTCGAGTCGTAGTCGAAGTAGACGATGCCGAGCTCCTGGATGAGGTAGGTGTCGCCCGAGCGCGGGCGGCCGAGCGCCTCGCCGGCGG
>JABWBI010000253.1 GCA_013360565.1 Candidatus Sumerlaeia bacterium
TCTTACGCCGAGGCGCTGGAGCGGGCGCGGGCGATGGGACCGGAGGGGCGGGCACGGGTGCTGGACGAGGGGGCCCGGCGCCGCACGCGTCATGAGCAGGTGACGCGGGCCTGGGAGACAACGGCGTACACCTTCGACGTCCTGATCGACTACGGCGCCTTCCGCGATCTTCAGCGCCATCGCCTGATGACGCAGATTCATCAGCGCGTGACGGCGGCCCACGGCGCCCTGGTGCCCCCGGAGATCGACGAGGCAGGGATGGGGGAGGCGTTCCGGCGGCTCATGGACGAGGCGCGCGAGGTCCACGACGCCATCGCGGCCGACCTGCCCGAGGAGGCGCAGTACGCCGTCCCGCTGGCCTTTCGCAAACGGACGCTGATGACGATGAACCTGCGCGAGCTCCATCACCTCGTGCAGCTGCGGTCCGGACCGGGGGGGCACATCTCCTACCGCCGCCTGGCACACCGGATGCTCGACGAGGTGCGCCGGGTGCACCCGGCGCTGGCGGCGCAGATCCGGGCGACGCCGCTGAGCTGAGCCCGCCGGACAGGGAGCCGGTCAAGACAAGAGGCGCCTCCCGCGGGAGGCGCCTCCTGGATTTCGGGGTTGAGACTCGGATCAGAGATACGAGCCCCAGGCCTGCACGGCGGTCGGCAGCGAGGTGTTCTCGTCGGCGCCGGGGAGGGCTCCCGCGGCGGGACGGGCATCGCCGTCGATGTCGGTCAGGTAGACCGAGGCCGGAACCGTGCCCAGCTGGCTCGGGAGGAAGCTGAAGCGGAGATCCGCGAACCACGAGCCGGGTGAGGTGCCGAAGGGGTCGACGCTCTGGCCGCCGGAGGCCACGGTGTCGTAGCCGGCCGTCTGCCAGGCGGCGAGGTTGGCCGAGTCGACGCCCGCCACGCGACCGACGAGCGTGTTGCCCAGGGCCACGAGGTTGTTGGAGGTCGACGTGATGCCGGCCGCCGTCGTCCAGTGGTTGATCGCCGCCGTCGTCCCGCCGCCGGCGTAGGCCATGCGGATGATGTTGTTGCGGATGGCGATCGTGCCGGTGGTCAGGGCGAGCGGCGTGCGGATGGCCGCGACGTTGCCGTCGGTGGCGCTCGTGACGTTCGCGTTCGCGCCGATGTTGATCGAGTTGTGCTCGATGATGTAGTCGGAGTCGAGCGAGCCGGTGCGGATGCCGATCACGGCGACGTCGGTCGGGGCCGTCATGTTCGGGAAGCTGATCTCGCGGAACACGTTGTTGTAGATCTCATACGTGCCGTCGAGCGGGCCGCCGTCGATGAAGATGCCATAGCTGCCCTGGCCAGCGGTGACAGCCGTCAGCTGCGACTGAATGATCCAGTCGTTGTTGTAGATCTCGGCCGTCCAGCCCGGGGCGCTGTTCGACGTGAAGTGAAAGTACCCGGCGTTCGTGAAGCCGCCGGAGGGGTGGCCGTTCATGGTGAAGACGTTGTCGTGGATCTGGTGCGAGCCGACGCCGTTGAGGAAGACGCCGCGCTGGCGGATCTGAACGTCATTGTTGCGGTAGATCAGCCCCTGGATCGCCGTGCCGGCCGTCGCGCCCGGGGCGGTCGCGGCCACCGTGGTCTCGAGGCCGAAGGGGTTGCCGGCGCCGGTCGAGTTCACGATCAGATTGTTCTCGATGATCACGTTGTCCGGCACCGCGTCGACGCCGCTGACGCTGCCGCCCGCGAGGGCGATTGGCGCGTTCGAGCCCGCGGTGTCGTTGAACCGCAGCACGCAGTTGCGGACGATGACGCCGTCGCTGTTGCCAGTGATGCGGATCAGGCGGTTCATGAGGCTGGCGAGGTTGCCGTTGGTGACGCCACCCTGAAGCGTGAGGTCACGCGAGCCGCTGCCGTCGTTCGAGCCATCGATGATGTAGTTGCCGTTCGAGCTGAAGCTGTTGGTGTTGTCCGGCGTGCCTGTCTGTCCGGCGATGGTGCAGCCGATGAGCAAATGGCCAAACCAGCCCGTCGCGTTGGCGGTGCTGGTGAATTCGATCGTCGGCGTCGCGCCGGCGGCGGGGCGAATGGTCAGCGACGCGCCCGGGCCGAAGGTGTTGCCGAAGGCCACGTTGTTGGGCTGGAAGTAGATGTTGTCGCCGGCCTCGTCCTGGATCTCGAGGATCCACGGCCGGTTGATGCCGCCAGCGACTGCGTTGAAGGCGATGCTGGCCGCCTCGAGATCGGTGTAGTCGCCGCCGCTGGGCGAGGCGATGACGGCCGTCGCCGTGCCGCCGGCTGAGTTGTCGAACGGAATGGCCATGGCCATCGAAGCGCTCAGTGCCAGTGTCGCGACCAAGGCAATGCGGAAAATGGGTTTCATCGGACCAGAACCCTCCCTGTGGGTTGACTGCAGGGGAACCAGAGGCCTCCCAAAACCCAGACCCCGGTCCCTCGCTGTCCAACTGTATGCCCCGCTCTCGGCGGTTGGCAAGGGGGGAATTCAGCTTTTTCGCGATTCTTCAGCCGCACCGGCCGCCACGGGCTTTCCCCAGCCGCGAGTCTGGTGGCGCCCCGGAGATCCCGGCCAGCTTCTGGGCGGGGGCGTCGGCTTCGAGCCGGCCGGGGAGCCGATCCCCGTTGACCGCCGGAGCGCTCCGGCTCAGACTTCGCATGCATGGCACGGCCAGGCGGGGAGAGTTGGCGCCTGGCGGGGCAAGTTCCAGTGCAAGGGAGGACACACGTCAATGCATCGCATCACCACGGCTCTGCTCACGGCGGCCATCGCCCCGATGGCCTTCGCCCAGACCCGCACGGTCTCGAGCACGGGACCGGCGGATCACACGACCGTCCAGGCGGCGATCGACTTCTTCGATCCCGACCCGGACGGCGGGACGCCCAATGTGATCAACATCCTGGACTCGTCGGTGTACGACGAGGTCATCACCGTCGACGTGCCCGTCACGATCTCGGGCAACGCCGCCGCACGCCCCACGCTCGCCGTGCGGACCAATGCGGCGGCCCCGGGGGCCAACGACGGCCTCCTGATCTCCATCCCGGCCGGGACGACCAACGTGGTCGTGCTGCGCAGCCTGATCGTGATCCCGTCGCTCACGACACCGCCGGCCGACGATGGCATCGTGACGGTGGGACAGAACATCGACCTGACGATGGAGAACATCCTCGTCACCGCCAACAACGGGAGCAACGCCCCCGTGACGATCGATGGGCTCACGCAGGTCAGCCTGGCCGGGGCGACCCCCTTCGGCGATGACGGGATCTTCCTGGGAGGAACGGCCGCGCCGGCCGGCACGGGGTTCGTGGCCACACTGCGCGATGTCGTCTCGTCACACCACTCCGAGGTCACCGGCGCCGATGCCGGGTTCAATGACGGCATCGTGCTGAGCGCGGCAGGGCTGGCCTACACAATCCTGGACGGCTGCGTGTTCTCCTACAACAACCGCCTGGGAATCCAGGGGCATGGGACCTTCACCCTCAGCGCCCCCACACGCCGGGTGCAGGTGCTCGGCAATCGCGGCTTCGCGGGCATCTGGTTTGCCGGAGGCGCGGGCGCCCGTGTGATCGACGGCGTCGATGTGAGCGGCACAACCGGCACGACCAACACCGGCAACGGATGGGGAATCGAGCTCCAGAACGGCGGCACCGTCACCTCGACTGCCGTCCGCAACGCGACGCTTGCGAACAACACCGGCCCCGGCCTGCTGGTGGGGTCCCTTGCGGGTGCGGGGCCGCTCACGATCGAGAACGTGACGACGGCCAACAACGCGTCAGAGGCGATCGATGTGGACGCCGGCTTCACCGGGACCATCGCCGTCACCAACTGTGTTCTCGCAGGCAATGGGACGACCACGAACGACGACAACCTCGTCAACCACCGCGGGGGCGGGACCATGACGATCTCGGACTCGGCCATTGTCACCGGCGGCCCCCTCGCCCTGTCCCCCGGCACGGGCGGGACGGGGTCGATCGTCCAGACCAACGTGACAAACGGCGATCCCGAATTTGTCAGCGCTCAGATCGATGGCTCCGCCGACATGCTCGACGTCGCCGCGGCCTCGTACGCGGCGGCGGGCACCGGCGGTGCACCGCTGGCCGGCGGGGCGGACTACGTGTACACGCTCGGCGACACGACGCTGTCCATCACGCTCGACGGCGACGCCTCCGACTGGACCGGCGCGGCCGGGGCGGCGGGGTCGCTCGTCTACGACGCCGCCACCCAGCAGCTGATCTACAACGACCCGACGGGCGACGACCTCGGCGACGGGGACTACACGGCCCCGACCGACGGGGCGTTCAACGACACCGAGAGCGACATCGAGGAGGTCCGGCTCGCGCACGACGGGACGTACCTCTACATCCTGGTGCGCACCGGCGCCTACGGCACGGGCTTCGGCGCCGACTTCGAGACCGCCATGACCGGCGTCGCGCTCAACTTCGACGACGCCAACGGGCCGAACGCCAGCGACTTCGGTGCCTTCTCGGACACGCGGCTGGCCGGCGCCCTGGGCTGGGACACGCAGTTCGCGCTCGGCGAGACCGGTTCGGGCATCTACTCGGCCATCGGCGGCACCTTCGCGGCGAACGCGAACGTCGCCTCCGGCGAACAGTCCGAGACCAACGCCGTCGTGGAGTTCCGCGTCGACACAACGGAGCTGGGGGCCTTCCTGGGCGGCGTCGAGACGAACGTGATCGTCGGCCAGGGCCACAGCTCGGGCGGCGCCT
>JABWBI010000254.1 GCA_013360565.1 Candidatus Sumerlaeia bacterium
CTCGCGTCGCCGCGCGACTCGGACGCCCTCGGCCGCCTCGCCGCTGCGCAGGCCGCCACCACCGATGCCGCGCGCCTGGCCCTTCTCGCCCAGGCACGGCACACCCTGGAGCGGCACACCCTGGAGCGGCAATAGCATTTGCTTTTTCGCCGCTCTTGCCGATGATCTTGGCAAGGGTTCACCCGCCTTTCCCCGATGCATTCCCCCCGCCGCCCGCTCTGGCTCTGGCCCGTCGGCCTCCTGGGGCTCTGGGTGCTCGCGCTGCCCCTCGCCCTCGTCGTCATGAACATGGTCTGGCGCGGCAACTTCGTCCCCTCGCTTGAGCACTTCCTCGATCCCTTCGGCCGCCGCATCATCCTCGTCCCCTGGATCGCCCTCCTCGCCACACTCACCGTCGCCACCTACACCGCCTCCTTCTGGCGCACACGCGCGCGTCGCCCTCGCCTCGGTCCCCTCCTTCTCATGGGGCCCTGGTCGCTCTTCCTCGGCACGTGGTGGTTCGGCGTCAACCGCGGCGATCTCCGCACCGCCATCGAGTGGCTCCTCTTCACCCTTTTCGTGCTCGGGCCGCCCCTCGCCGTCTTCCTTCTGGAGGAGGCCATCGCCCGCACCATGATGTCCCGCGGCATGGCCCTCTACCGCCGCGGAGAGTCGATCCCCGCCGTCCGCCTCCTCCGCCTCGCCCTCCTGCTCCGCCCCGGCGACCACGGCCTCTCGCGCATCATCGGCCTCGCCTACTTCCGCGCCCGCGAGTGGGAACAGGCCGAGGAGTGGCTCACCCAGGCCCGCCGCGCATTTCCCCGCGACATCCAGCTCGCCTGGCCCCTCGCCACCCTCGCTCTCCGCCGCGAGGCCTGGGAAGAGGCCATCCCCCTCCTGCGCGAGCACCTCGAGCACAGCCCCCGCGACCAGCAGGCCTGGGAGCGCCTCGCCGAGGCCCACCTCGCCCTTCGCCAGCGCGAGCAGGCCATCCGCGCCCTCGAGCATCTCGAGCGCGAAGACATCCCCCTCCTCATCCGCATTGCCGATCTCGCCCGCGAGGTTCACGACCACGACAAGGCTCTGTCGCTCGCGCTCCGCATCCGCGACCTCGAACGGCCCCCCTACGCCCGCTTCCTCAAGCAGATGGAGCGTCTCCTCGAAGAGCGCCCCACCATGGTCCCCGCCCTCGAGGCCATGGCCCGCCACGCCGAGCAGTTGGGACTCGCCGACGACCTCCAGCGGTGGCGCGAGCGCATCCTCGTCCAGCGGCCCCACGAGATCACGCTCCGCCGCGTTCTCATGGATCACTACCGGCAGACCAATCAGATCGTCGCCCTCCAGACGCACCTCCGCTGGTTCCTGGAGAACGAGCGCAGCAACCTCGCCGACTGGGTCGAGATGATCGAACTGTTCGTCACCCACCGCGAGTGGGAGGGCCTCGCCGCGTGGCTCCCCAGGGCCCAGGAGGCCTTCCCCGACGCCTGGGAGTTCTTCCACGCCGAGGCCCATCTCGCCCTCGTCCGCCTCGACTTCGACCGATGCCACCAGCTCTGCCACATGGCCCGCGCCCGCGCCCACCGCATGGAGGACGTCCAGCGCGTCGACGCTCTCCTCGCCCGCCTCTCCCGCGCCCGCAGCCAGAACCAGCTCGAGGCGCTCCGCCAAGCCATCGAGACCTCCCCCGATCCCATGCCCCTCCGATGGGAGCTCGTCGAGCGCCTCACCGAACTCTGCTCCTTCGATGCCCTCATCACCGAACTCGACGAGATCATCCGCCAGGACCGGTCCCAGCAGGAGCGCGTCGCCGCCACCCTCGACCACCTCCTCCAGGTCCACCCCAACAACTTCATCCTGCTCACCTACCTCCGCGATCTCCTCCTCCGCGAGCGCGCCCACGACGCTGTCTTCCGCACGACCGAGCGCCTCGCCACGCAGTCACTCCACCCCGACCAGGTCATGCGCGACGGCTGCGAGCGCATCCTCAACGAACGCCCGGACCATGTCCTCTCCCTCGAGTGGCTCGCCCGCGAGGCCCATCGCCGCGGCGACTGGGAGCGCGCCGTCTCGCTCCTCGATCAGTGGTTCCTTGCGGATCCGCCCGTCCGCGCCAATCCCGAGAACCAGCAGCTCCTCTTCGAGGCCCTCTGCCAGTCCCACGACCTCGAGCGCGCCGTCGAGACCTCCCGTGACCTCCTCCGCGCCCACCACCGCGAAGTCGAGAACCTCAAGCGCCTGGCCACTCTCTACCAGCACCACGGCCAGCTCCTCGAAGCCCAGCGCTGCTTCGTCCGCGCCCGCGAGATCGACTCTCAGGACCGCGATGTCCATCAGGCCATCCGCACCCTCGATGCGGAGATCCGCCTCGACCGTGTCCATGAGATCCAAGTCGCCCTGGAGAAGGCGCCCGATGACACGGCCCTGCACCACGAGCTCGGCGACCTCTTCTACTCTTTCCAGCGCTACACCGAGGCCATCCCGCACCTCCAGCGCGCCGCCGCCGACACCGCCATCGCCAATCTCTGCCGCGCCAAGATCGCCCACGCCCTCGCCCTCCGCGGCATGCTCGACCTCGCCCACGAGACCCTCCAGGAGGTCACCCTCCGCGCCGACGACCCCGACACCTTCGAGACCCTCAAGGCCATCCACTTCAACGTCGCCGAGATCTTCCGCGAGGAGGCCCAGTACGACAAGGCCCGCGACGCCTTCAAGAGGCTCTTCCGTGTCGACGCCGGCTACCGCAACGTCGTCCAAAAGCTCGAGGCCCTGACGAAGTGACCCTCCCCGGCGAGAGATGATCCCATGCATCGCGAGCGCATCCCCGAACTCGAGCACCACACCACCGACATCCTCCAGACCCGCCGTCACCTCCACCGCCACCCCGAGCTCAGCAACCAGGAGCACGAGACCGCGGCCTATCTCGCCTCCCGTCTCGCCTCCTGGGACATTCCTCTCCGCACAGGCATCGCCGGCACCGGCGTCGTCGCTCTCATCGAGGGCCAAGCCGGCCCCGGCCCCACCGTCGCCATCCGTGGCGACATGGACGCCCTCCCCATCCACGAGGAGCGCCAGCACGGCTACGTCTCCACCCGCCCCGGCGTCATGCACGCCTGCGGACACGACGCCCACATGACCATGGCCCTCTTCGCCGGGCGCATTCTCCACCAGCGCCGCGCCACCCTCCGCGGCTGCGTCAAGATCCTCTTTCAGCCCTCTGAGGAGGCCTCACCCAGCGGCGCCGAGGCGATGGTCCGCGCCGGCGCCCTCGCCGATCCTCCCGTCGACGCCGTCCTGGGCATTCACGTCTTCCCCTACCTGCCCTCCCGCGCCATCGGCGTCCGCCCCGGCGTCGCCACGGCCGCCGCCGACGAATTCGAGATCCTTGTCCATGGGCGCGGAGGCCACGCAGGTTACCCGCACCTCGCCGTCGACCCCATCGTCGCCGCAGCCCACGTCATCCTCGCGCTGCAGACGATCGCCAGCCGCCGCATCCGTCCCAACGACCCCGTTGTCGTCACCGTCGGCACCGTCGACGGCGGCACGAAGGCCAACATCATTCCCCCCACCGTCCGCCTCCGCGGCACCTTCCGCACGCAGAACCCTCAGGTCCGCGAGCAGGTGGCCGAGGAGATCGACCGCATCGCCCAGGGGGTCGCAAACAGCCACGGCGCCACCGCCGAGGTCACCATCCACTGGGGATGCCCGAGTGTCATCAACGACCCGCCACTCACCGAGGCATTCGTCCGCGCCGGCCAGCGACTGCTCGGTGAGGGGGCCGTCCAGATACTCCCCGAAGCTCTCATGGGCGCCGACGACTTCGCGTTCTACCAGCAGCACATCCCCGGCGTGTACTTCCGCCTCGGCACGGGCAACGCCGAGAAGGGAACCGAGCTGCCCCTCCATCATCCCCGCTTCGACATCGACGAGGACGCCATGCCCATCGGCGTCGCCATGCTCGTCGAGGCCACCGAGGAGTTCCTCCGCACCCTCGCACCCGTCAGCGCACCGGCGGCCTGAGCTGCGCCGCCACCGCGCGGTGCCGTGCCGCCGCTTCCGGACTGCCCAGCGCTTCGAGCGTCGCCGCCAGGCTCTCGTGCGGTTCCGGTGACATCGGATACAGATCCGCCGCTCGCCGCAGTGGCTCCAGCGACTCCACCCGCCGATCGGTCAAGTCCAGGAAGACCGATAGGTTCTGAAGCACCGTCAGCGACGTCGCATCGAGCGCCAGCGCGCGCCGAAACGCCTCCTCGCCCTCTTCCACACGTCCCTCCTGCCCGCACCGAATCCCCCGGTAGCTCCAGACCACCGCGTTCCCCTCGTCCAGCGCCAAGAAGTCCGCAATGGCACGGTCCGCCTCTGCCAGCAGGGCGAGTCCCTGCGCCGCGCGCCCGGCCCGCAGTGCCGCCTCCGCCTCCTTCATCAGGAGACCGGCCAGCGCCTCCAGCGTCCGCGTATTGAGCGGCCGAGCCTCCGTCCGCTCGCTCATCCGGCTCAGCGCGGCCGAGCGGCGAAAGGCCTCCAGAGCCTCCGCGAAGCGGCCGCGCGCTTGCAGCTCCGCCCCGTAGGCCCCCCACGCCTGACTCGAGCGCGGCGACGGGCCATGCACCTCATGCTCCCAGAGCCGCAGCGCATCGTTCCACTGCCACGCCCGGTGAACCGTGTGCGCCGACAGCGGAATCAGCAGTGCGACGCCCGCCGCGGGCATCCACCG
>JABWBI010000255.1 GCA_013360565.1 Candidatus Sumerlaeia bacterium
CCCCGGGCGACTCGTTCCTCGCCGACGGACGCGACGGCTGCCTCCGCCGGCTCGGCGCCGCCCCCGGCGCCGACAGGTGGTCAGCGCAAGCTCAGCGAGGAGATGCAGCACCTCGTCGGCAAGACGATTGGCGGACACGAGATTCTCTCCGTCCTCGGCGCCGGCGGGATGGGCGCGGTCTTCAGGGCGCGGCAGATCTCGCTTGACCGGGAGGTCGCTCTCAAGGTCCTCCCCGAGCGCTTCGCTCAGAATGCGGAGGCGATGGCCCGCTTCACGCGCGAGGCGCTGAGCGCCGCCCAGCTGAGCCACCACAACGTCGTTCAGGTCTATGACGTCGGCGAGGATCAGGGCGTCCACTACATCAGCATGGAGTTCGTCCGCGGCAAGAGTCTCGCGGATCTCATCCGCAAGGATGGCCGTCTGACGATCGACGACGCGGCGGGCTACGTGCTCCAGGCGGCCCGCGGCCTCAAGGTCGCGCACGATCAGGGCATCATTCACCGCGACATCAAGCCGGACAATCTGCTGCTCAGCGAACACGGCGTCGTCAAGATCGCCGACATGGGACTGGCGAAGTCTCTCAAGGGCTTCGAGCCGGTCGATGGGGACGCTCCGACGGAGCTGGAGCTCAAGTCCCTGGGCGCCGACCTGACGCTTGCCAACCGCGGCATGGGGACCCCCGCCTACATGCCCCCTGAGCAGGCGCGCGACGCCGCCCACGTCGATCAGCGCGCCGACCAGTACTCGCTCGGCTGCACGCTCTACTACCTGTGCGCGGGCAAGGCTCCGTACAGCGGGACCACGGCCTTCGAGCTCATCACCAAGCACATGAGGGAGCCGTTGACGCCGCTCGACGTCCACGTCCGCAACGTCCCCGGTCCCTTCAAGACGATCATTGAGCGCATGCTCGAGAAGAATCCGGAGGACCGCTACGCCGGCATGGCCGAGGTCATCCGCGAGCTCGAGCGCTACCTGGACGTCGACAGCGAGAAGGGACCTTACACTCCGCGCGAGCAGCATGTCGCCGCCCTCGAGGGGGCACTCGAGGAGTTCTACCAGGTCCCCAGCGCCGGGCTCCGCTCGCTCGCGACGATGGGCCTTTTTGGGCTCTGCGGCCTGCTCTTCGTCTACAATCTGCTCATCGCCAAGGACTTCCAGCTCGCCGGTGGATTCGCCGGTCTGGCCGTTCTCACGCCCGTCTTCAACTTCCTCATTCAGGGCCTGCGCACGAAGAATCACCTCTTCCGCCGCGTCCGCGCCGTCTTCTTCGGGATGCCTCTGCTGAGGTGGCTCCAGCTCGGTCTCGCCGCCGCGGGCCTCGTCGCCGTGCTGTACGTCCTCGGCTGGCTCTTCTCCTGGATCGCCTTCGCCGTCGTCGCGCTCGGCCTCGCCGTGGGGTTCGAGTTCGCCGTGCTCAAGCCCCTGCGCACTCAGCGCGCGGGGCCGCTCGACCGGTTCCAGAAGACGCTGCGCGAGCTCCGCCTCAGGGGCGTTGGCGAAGAGGCCCTCCAGGAGTTCGTCTGCCGCTTTGCCGGGACGAACTGGGAGGAGTTCCACGAGGCGCTGTTCGGCTACGAGGCGATGATCCGCGCCCGCATCCGCGTCGCCGCGCTCGACCAGTCCAAGCCTCGCAAGAAGTTCGCGACCTGGCGCGACGCGCTGGCGCGCTGGCTCGACGACGTCGAGCTCAAGCGCAAGGAGGCCCGCGAGCGCCGCGCCCTCATGCGCGCCGAGGCCCAGCGCCTCCGGGCTCAGGGCAAGAGCGAGCAGGAGGCCGAAATGCAGGCCCAGGCCGAGGCCGAGAAGTTCATGGCGGCCGAGCAGAAGAAGGCCGAGGCGGCCGAGAAGCGCCGCGTCAAGGAGATGACCGCCGCGGAGGTCCACGCCCACCTCGAGGAGCGCCGCCCTTTCTCACGCTCGGGGGTGAACAGGCTTTTCACTCTCGCCCGCCTTGTCGCCGGCCTCGTGGTCACGCTGCTGGCGGCGCTCATGCTCTATGGCCAGGGGCTCACGGGCAATCTGCCCGGCCCCGTGCGCCCGTACCTGAACGCCTACTATGCCTGGGGGCAGGGGCGGACGATCTACGCCCTCGCCGCCGGCGTCCTTCTCCTCGTCACGGTCTTCTCCAGCCGGATGCTTGGACCGGCATTGACGACGCTCGGCGCCGCGCTCATCGTGGGCAACCGCGCGATCACCGAGCTCGCCGGTCAGCCGACCTTCACGCCGCAGATCGCTTGGCTCGCCGGCTGCGCGCTCGCGGCCGGAGGCGTCGTCCTGTGCGTCCTCGGCAAGATCGGCAAGGGGCGGTTCTGACCGCTCCCGCAGACGGCTTCCAAGGAGACGGAATGGCCCACCTCAGCGTGATCGAGGGCGACGACCGCGGGACGGTCTTCCCGCTCACCGGCGCGGTCACCACCATCGGCCGGCATCCGGACAATCAGGCCGCCCTCAATGACGGCGCCGCCTCGCGCTTCCACGCCAAGATCGAGCGCCGCGGCGGCCAGCACTACGTCGTCGACCTCGGCTCGACCCACGGCACGTTCGTCAACGAGGTCCGCACCAACGTGGACCTGCTCCTCGCCCCCGGCGACAGGATCCGCATCGGCTCGACCACGCTCGTCTTCGAGACCGAGACGCCCGACGAATCCAAGACCGCCAAGACCGCCCCGCCCGGCGCCACCCCGCAGGCCGTCGATCTCCCCGGCGAGACGATCGCCTTCAGTCTCCCCGCCGGCGGCGGCCCCGCGCCCGAGGGCCTGAGCGACCAGTACACCGAGCGCATCCAGCGCGTCGCCCGCGCCATCCAGTCGCTGTTCGACCTCGACCAGCTCCTCACCACGCTGATGGACACGATCTTCGAGGTCTTCCGCCCCGAGCACGGCGTGCTCCTCATGCACGACAAGGAGGGCCAGCTCGTTCCGCACATCCGCCGCCCCGACACCGGCGACTGGAAGGTCAGCACGACCGTCCTCGACCACGCCATCGAGCACCGCTCGTCGCTCCTCGTCAGCGACATGACGGTCGACGACCGCTTCTCCGGGGCGGAGTCGATCATGGCTCAGTCGATCCTCTCGGCCATCTGCTCGCCCCTCGTGAGCAAGGACAAGGTCCTCGGCGCGCTCTACATCGACACGTCGTCACACCGCCTCACCTACAAGCGCGAGGACCTGGCGCTGCTGAACATCATCGCGGCCAACGCGGCCATCGCCATCGAGAACGCGATCCTCGTCCAGGAGAAGGTCGAGGCCGAGCGCCTCGCCGCCATCGGCGTCGCGGTCGCTGGCATCTCACACTACGCCAAGAACATCCTCGCAGGCATCATGGGGGCCTCAGGGCTCATCGAGATGGGCCTTCAGACCGGCAACTTGGCGATGGTCCGGGAGACTTGGCCCATCCTCCAGCGCTCGAACAAGAAGATCACCGGCCTCGTCCAGGACATGCTGTCGTACTCCAAGCGGCGGGAACCCAACTGGGAGTCCGGCAACCTCAACACCCTCCTCGAGGAGATCGCCGAGCAGCAGGGCGCGCGCGCCGCCGAGCTGGGTGTCGAGCTCCGCCTCGACCTCCGCCCCGGCCTCCCCGACTCGCAGTTCGATCACCAGAGCATTCACGACACGCTGCTCAACATCGCCGGCAATGCGATCGAGGCGTGCGAGGGCATCGCCGGCGCCCGCGTCATCCTCCAGTCCGAGCGCGCTGGGGACAACGAGCTGCGGGTCTCGATCATCGACAACGGCCCCGGCATTCCCGACGACGTCGCGAAGAAGATCTTCGAGCCCTTCTTCAGCACCAAAGGCTCCAAGGGCACCGGTCTCGGTCTCGCCGTTGCCCGCAAGGCGGTCCAGGAGCACGGCGGCAAGCTGCTCCTCGAGTCCAGAGTGGGGGAGGGGACCACCTTCCACTGCCACTTGCCCATCGAGCCGCCTCCGTCCAGCGTGACACAGGCCTGATCCCGTCTCGCCCCTTCACCGTCTTTTCATCTGGCCACCGCCAATGTGAATTCCGTGGTCTCCCGGAAGGCCTTCCGAATCGTCATGAGCGAGCACTCCGAGCCTTCGTTCCGCACCGCGCTGGCCTCCTCCCGCTGGTGCTCCCGCGCCCTCCCTGCGTGGCTGCTCGTCATCACCGTGTCCGTCTGGCTCGCTTTCACGGGCCTCGGTGAACGCGATCTGCTGCGCAAGGCCGAGATCCGCTGCGCCGAGACCGCCGGGGAGATGCTCGCGTCGGGCGACTGGCTCGTGCCCCAGTTCGGCGGCGAGCCTCGCCTGGAGAAGCCACCGCTCGGCTACTGGCTCATCGCCGCAGCCTCGCTCCCCCTCGACCGGGTGACCGAGTTCACCGCGGTTCTCCCGTCCGCCATCGCCTACATCGTGACGGTGCTCCTCGTCATGGCGTGGGGAACCAGCCTCGGCGGCCTCTGCGCGGGGCTGCTCGCGGCCCTCGCCTTCGCCACGATGCCCATCGTCCTCGACAAGGGGCACGAGGCTGAGATCGAGATGCCCCTGTGCCTGTTCGTCACCTTCGCGATGTGGATGTTCGCCCGCCGCTGGGAGGGGCGCACGCGCTCCCGCGCCGAGCTCGCCGCGGGAACCACTTCGCTCGCCCTCGCCTTCGCGATCAAGGGCCCTCCCGCGCTGCTCTTTCCGCTCGCCACCTTCG
>JABWBI010000256.1 GCA_013360565.1 Candidatus Sumerlaeia bacterium
GCCGCGCGGCGTTTCTTGCGCCTTCCCGGCAGCGCGGCGCGGCGCCGGCGCGAGCTGGCAGCGGGGCTGGCCTTCGCTTCGCCGTGGCTCGTGGGGTTCACGGTCTTCACGCTCTGGCCGGTGCTCCAGTCACTCATCCTGAGCCTTTGTGAGTACGACGTGACGCACCCGGCGCGGTACATCGGGCTGGCGAACTACGCCGAGGCCTCGCGCGATCCGCTGTTCTGGAAGTCGCTGGGGAACACCGTGTTCATGGCGCTGTGGGTGCCGGTGACGCTGGCGGCGGGGCTGGCCATTGCGCTGCTGCTCGACACGGAGGTGCGGGGCATGGCCGTGTGGCGGACGCTGTTCTACCTGCCGGCGGTGATCCCGACGGTGGCGGTTGCGGTGCTGTGGGTGTGGATCCTCAATCCGTCAACGGGGCTGCTCAACCGGTGTCTGACGCCGCTGCTCGCGCCGCTGGGGCTGACGCCCCCGGAGTGGCTGCAGGACGAGCACTGGGCCAAGCCGGCGATCGTCCTGACGCTGCTGTGGGCGGCGGGCGGCTCGATGGTGATCTGGCTCGCCGGGCTGGCGGGGATTCCGCGGACGCTGTACGAGGCAGCGGTGGTCGACGGGGCGGGGCCCTGGCAGCGATTCCGCCGGGTGACGCTGCCGATGCTGACGCCGTACATCTTCTTCAACCTGATCATGGGGATCATCGCGGCGTTCCAGATCTTCAACCAGGCGCTCATCATGACCGAGGGCGGGCCGAACCACGCGACGCGGTTCTACGTGCTGCGCCTGTTCGATGTGGCGTTCCGCTATCTGCAGATGGGGTACGCGAGCGCGATGGCGTGGATCCTGTTTGTCATGGTCCTCGGCCTCACACTGATCAATTTCGTGCTCGCGCCGCGGTGGGTGCACTACGAGGGGGAGGCGCGGCGGTGAGACGCTCGCCTCTCTCTCGCGCGCTGGTCTGGATCACGCTGCTGGCGGGCGTGGTGGTGTTCGCGGCACCGCTGGTCTGGATGCTGCTGACGACGATGAAGCTCGACCACGAGCTCGTGCGGCGGCCGGTGCGCTGGCTGCCGGACCTGCCGGCCATTCCGGCGCAAGGACCTTGGACGGACAGCGACGGACGTCTCCACCAGTTGGCGCTCGGGCGAGTGTACGCCGTCACCGCCTCGGGAGAGGAGATCCCGTTGCGTCCCGCGAGTCAGGCGGGGCGCTCAGGGATCTCGGGCTGGATGGATGACGAGACCGGGACCGCGCTGGAGCCGCTGGGGGGAGAGACCGACAGTCCGATGAGGGTCTGGGAGTACGATCTCAGCCGTAGTGACGCGGTCTCGGCCAGCGGGTGGTTCTCTCTCCCTGCCGGCGTCGGCTCCGTGGATCACTGGGTCCTGGAAGTCGGCAATGATCTGTCGTTCCACCGCATCGCGGTCACCGTCAACACGCCGACCACCTGTGAGTATTCCGCCTGGCACGTCCTTGGAAACGACGAGAGCCAGGATCTCATTCTCAGCCGGGCCGGCACGCGACGGACCGAGGCGAGTGCCCTCACGCTCAGAGCATTCCGCCGCTGTGATCTTCCCCGCGACCCCGGACTCCTCAGCATCACTGTTGAGCTTGCCAAGTCGTCCCCCTTGCGCGCCGCCTCGCTCAAGTTCACCGAGCAGTACCGGCGGGCGCTGGAGTACCTCGACTTCTGGTCGTACACGCGTAACTCGGTCTTTCTGGTCGTGATGAATGTGATCGGGGCGGTGTTGTCGTGCAGCCTGGTGGCCTACAGCTTCGCGCGGCTGCAGTGGTTCGGGCGGGACGCGCTGTTCGTGGTGGTGCTGGCGACGATGATGCTCCCGCCCCAGGTGACGATGGTGCCGCAGTTTTTGATCTGGCGCAGCCTGGGGGCGTACGACACACTCACGCCGCTGTGGCTACCGGCGTTCCTGAGCGTTCCGTTCTTCGTCTTTCTTTTGCGGCAGTTCATGCTGACGATCCCCAAAGACCTTGAAGACGCGGCCCGGATCGACGGATGCTCGTCGCTGGGAATCTGGGCGCGGGTGACTCTGCCGCTCATCAAGCCGGCGCTGGTCGCGGTGGCGATCTTTCAGTTTCTTTGGACCTGGAATGATTTCCTGGGTCCGCTGATCTATGTGGCCAATCCGGGCTTGCAACCGCTTTCAGTGGGCCTGTACATCTTCAAGCAGGCTTTCGCGGGACAGTGGGGCATGATCCTCGCCGCGTCGACGATGATGCTCGTCCCTGTCCTCGCCATGTTCTTCTGCGCCCAGCGCCACTTCATTGAGGGCGTGACGTTGACCGGCCTCAAGGCCTGAGATTCCGCTGATGGAGAGAGTGACCCCCGTGCCCGAAGCCACCACCGCCCCCGCCGCCCCGACCGCCGCGACGGACCAGCGCGTCTACGACGTCGTCGTCGTCAGCGAGACGCACTGGGACCGCGACTGGTACATGACGTTCCAGCAGTACCGCCGCCGGCTCGTGTATGTGTTCGACCGCCTGCTCGACCTGCTCGAGACCAAGCCGTCGTTCAAGAGCTTCACGTTTGACGGCCAGGCGTGTGTGATCGAGGACTACCTGCGCATCCGGCCGGAGAGCGAGGGGCGGCTGCGGCGCCTGGCGAGTGAAGGGCGGCTGCTGTTCGGCCCGTGGTTCACGTTGCCGGACGAGTGGCTCGTCTCGGGGGAGGCGATGATCCGCAACCTGCTGACCGGGCGGCGCGTGGCGTCGGCCTTTGGCCCGGTGAACACGGTCGGCTACTGCCCCGACGCGTTCGGGCACGTCAATCAGCTGCCCCAGATCCTGGCGGGCTTCGGCCTGCGGTCGGCGCTCTTCACACGGGGCTTCGGCGACGAGATGGCGCGGCTGGGGCTGACGTTCCGCTGGCAATCGGCGGACCCGGCGATCAGTGTGCTGGCCGTCCACCAGCTGGGGGGCTATGGCAACGGCAGTGGCCTGGGCCACCGCAACCGCCACGTCGACTTCACGACGGACACGCGGTCGGACGAGGAGGCGATCGCGTACATGCGCCACGCGCTCGAGCGCATGGGCGAGTACACGCGGACAAACACGCTGCTGCTCAACAACGGCGTGGACCACATGGAAGCGCAGCAGGACCTGCCGGAGGTGATCGAGGCGATCAACCGCGCGGGGCTGGGCTGCCGCCTGCGGCACGGGACGTATCAGGACTTCGTCGACGCGGTGGAGGCCGAGGGAGTGGCGATGGAGTCGTGGCAGGGCGAGTTTCATCTGGGCCGCGAGCATGTCATTCTGCCCGGGACGCTCTCGACGCGCCGGTATCTCAAGGTGCTCAACGCCCGGACGCAGGCGCTGCTCGAGGGGCTGGCCGAGCCGCTGGCCGGGCTGGCGCAGACGCTGACCGGCGGCGAGGACCTGCTCGCGTTCCAGCGCGAGGCGTGGCGGCTGACGCTGCTGTGCCACCCGCACGACGACATCTGCGGCTGCTCGATCGATCAGGTCCACCGGGAGATGGTGCCGCGCTTCCAGCAGGCGCAGCAGATCGGGGAACTCCTGGCGCACGAGGGGCTGCGCAAGCTGGCGGCGCAGTGCGCCGCCCCGCGGCCGGCGGCGGTTGCGCAGATCGCGGTCTTCAACCCGTCGACGTGGGAGCGGCACGGACCGGCCGAGTGCCGGTTCGTGCTCCTGAAGGAGGAGTCGGACCCGGGCGACGCCTTCCGTCTCGTGGCGAGCGACGGCCGGCTCGTGCCGGCGGTGTTCACGCCGCTCGGCCCGCGGTGGACGCACACGTTCACGCACTTCGACCCCGTGGTTCAGGCGAAGGAGGTCCACGAGTGGAGCGTGCGCTTCGCGGCACACGAACTGCCGCCGGCGGGCCTGGAGATCCTCTCGGTCGAGCGCGGTGACGCGGGCGGCGTCAGCGGTGTGGTGGCGACGGACACGACGCTCGAGAACGAGCTTGTCAGCGTCTGTGTGAATGCGAATGGGACGATCAACCTCTGCGACCGCGCGACCGGGGCGGAGCAGCGCGGGATGCTGCTGTTCGAGGACGTGTGTGACGTCGGCGACGAGTACGACTTCAGCGCGGCGGACGATCCGGGCGCCCGGACGACCGCCGCCTGTGAGGCGACGAGCCTGGTTCACGACAGGGGTCCGCACGCGGCGTCGCTGCGCATGACGATCCCCTGGGAGCTCCCGGCCCGGGCCACGGAGGACCGGACCGGCCGCGTGGCGGAGCTGACCGGCAACACCCTGACGGTCACGCTGACGCTCCGGTCGAAGAGCCCGGTCGTCGAGGCGACGGTCTCATGGGACAACCGGGCGAAGGACCACCGGCTGCGGGCAGTGTTCCCCTCGACGATCCACACCGGTCACGCATCGGCGGAGGCGCACTTCGATGTCTACGACCGGCCGCTCGTGCCGCCGGTGCCGCAGGTCAAGTGGTGCCAAGACCCGGTGAACTTCCATCCGATGGACCGCTTTGTCTCGATCAGTGACGGGGAGATGGGCCTGTCGATCCTCGGCGAGGGGCTCCATGAGTACGAGGCGTCGCCGTCGGACGGCGGGACGCGGCTGGAGGTGACGCTGCTGCGGAGCGTTGGCTGGCTGTCGCGCGGCGACCTCAAGCACGGGCGGCCGGTGGGCAACGCGGGGCCGGCGACCGTGAAAGCCCCT
>JABWBI010000257.1 GCA_013360565.1 Candidatus Sumerlaeia bacterium
CGAACGCGACGCCACCACGGCGGCGATGCTCGAGGCCAAGGGCCGCGTCCGCGAGGTGGCCGACACCGCCGCCACCGCCGAGGACAAGCGCCGCCTCCAGGAGGCCCTCTCACAGGTCAAGGCCCAGCGCGACATCGTCACCGGAATCGAGCGCGCGCCCGAGCGCCCCCGAATCTCACCACAGGCCACGGGCGGCGGCGAGGCCAAGCCGGCCGTCAAACCGGGCGAGGAGGGCTACACGCAATCCCTCCTCGAAGCCAAGCGCCGCGCCAAGAGGAAGATGTGATGAGAGCCCCGCGCCCCGCCCTCCCGCCGTCGCTCCGCCCGGAAGAGGCCGTGCCCACCCTCGCGGCCATCTTCGTCGTCTTCCACCTCGGGGTGTGGCTCCTCAGCCCGCTCGCGGGCACCTGGGCGGTGGCCATGGCCCAGTGGCTCTTCATCGCCCTTCCCGTCCTCGTGCTCGTGCGTCTGCGGGGCCTCTCGCCCGTGGAGGCCCTTCGCCTCGATCCGCCTCCCGCGCATGTGTGGGCGCCCGTCACGCTGCTCTCACTGGGCGTCATCGGCGGTGCCGCGCTCTACATGGCGCTGCAGGCCGCCGCGCTGTCGGGGTTCGAGTGGTACCGCCATCAGATGGAGCGCTTCAGCGAGGTCCTCGACGCCGCCACGCTGGGCCATCTGCTCGGCCTCCTCGTCAGCATCGCCCTCACCGCCGCGGTCTGCGAGGAGCTCCTCTTCCGCGGCCACCTGCTCCGCTCGCTCGAGCCCGCCCTGCCCCGTGCCCCGCTGTGTCTTGCCAGCGGGCTTCTCTTCGGGCTCTTCCACGCCAATCTGCTCCAGCTCGTGCCCGCCGTCGCCATCGGCGCCGTCCTCGCCTGGGTCGCGCTGGCCACGCAGTCGCTCTGGCCCGCCGTCCTCATGCATTTCCTCTTCAACGCGGCGACGCTGCTCTCGCGCTCGCTCATCGCGCGCGGCGCCGTCGGCGAGGACTCGCCCGTCATGGCCGGCGTCGCCGTCGCCCTCGCCGTGATCGGCCTGCCGCTCGGGGCGCTGTGGCTGCGGCGGCTCGACGCCGGCCCGCCCTCTTCGATCTCTGGACCACGACTCACGACTCACCCCCAAGGAGACACGCCATGACCACCGAGATTCAGAGCCGCGTCGAGGAGTTCCGCAGCGACTTCGAGCGCCTCCGCGCCGAGGTCGGCAAGGTCATCGTCGGCATGGGAAACATCGTCGAGGGCGTGCTCATCGGCCTCTTCGCCGACGGCCACGTCCTCCTCGAGGGGGTGCCCGGCCTCGGCAAGACGCTCCTCGTCCGCACGCTCGCGCAGGCGCTCGATCTTGAGTTCAGCCGCATCCAGTTCACGCCCGACCTGATGCCGGCGGACATCATCGGCACGCAGATCATCCACGAGGACGCCGAGACCGGGCGGCGCGCATTCCGCTTCGAGCGCGGGCCCGTCTTCGCCAACATCCTGCTGGCGGACGAGATCAACCGCGCGACACCGAAGACGCAGTCGGCGCTGCTGGAGGCGATGCAGGAGCGCCAGGTCACCAGCGGCGGCGTGGCACACCGGCTCGACGACCCCTTCTTCGTCATGGCCACGCAGAATCCGCTGGAGATGGAGGGCACCTATCCGCTGCCCGAGGCTCAGCTCGACCGCTTCTTCTTCAAACTCCTCGTCGAGTTCCCCACCCGTGCGGAGATGGCCACCATCCTCGAGCGCACGACCGACGTCGAGGTCCCGCAGGCCGCCAACGTGATGGACCGCGCGCGCGTGAACGAGTGGCGCCGTCTGGTCCGCCAGGTGGCGCTCGCGCCGCACGTCCGCGACTACGCCGTCCGCATGGTGCTGGCCACGCATCCGGAGAACGAGCTCGCCACGGAGATGGTCAAGCGCTTCGTCCGCTACGGCGCCTCGCCGCGCGGTGCCCAGGCCCTGTGCCTCGCCGGCAAGATCCGGGCGCTCGTCCAGGGCCGCTACAACGTCGGCTTCAGCGACGTCGCCGAGCTCGCCAAGGCGGTCCTGCGCCACCGCCTCATTCTCAACTTCGAGGCCGAGGCCGAGGGCATCCGCCCCGACCAGGTGGTCGACAGCCTCGTCGCCGTCCTCCCGAAGCAGGCTGAGGAGCCCGTCGCATGACCGAGGTGGCCACGCCTCCGCCGCCGCTGCGCGACGCCGCCAAGGAGCTGCTCAGCCCCGAGTTCCTGCGGCGCATCGAGCAGCTCCAGCTCGTCTCGCGCAAGGTGCTCATGGGCCGCCTGCGCGGAGAGCGGCGCTCGAAGGCCAAGGGCACGTCGATCGAGTTCGCCGACCACCGCGAGTACACCCGCGGCGACGACATCCGGCACATCGACTGGAACACCTACGCGCGGCTGGAGAAGCTCTTCCTCAAGCTCTTCGTCGAGGAGCAGGAGCTCACCCTCCACCTGGTCATCGACGCCTCGCGTTCGATGGCCCTCGGCGAGCCCAACAAGCTCCTCCACGCCAAGCGCACCGCCGCGGCGCTCGGCTACATCGCGCTCGTCAACAGCGACAGAGTCGGCATCCACGCCATGCGCGGCGGCCAGCTCGCGACGTTCGCCCCCGCCCGGGGCCGCGCCCGCACCTGGGCCATGCTCCGCTTCCTGACGGAGCTCGAAGGGAATGGGACCACCGACCTCGCCGCCTCGTGCCGCACCTTCGCGCTCCGGCAGCAGACGCGCGGCGTGGTCGTTCTCCTCAGCGACCTGCTCGATCCCCACGGCTTCGAAGGGGCGCTCAAGTGGTTTCTCCACCGCAACCACGAAGTCTATGTGCTCCACCTCTTCGGCGAAGACGAGCTCAACCCCCGGATCGGCGGCCACCTCGAGCTCGTCGACAGCGAGACGGGTGACCGGACGGAGGTCACCATCAACCGCCCCCTCCTGCGCCGCTACCGGGAGATGCTCGACGCCCTCTGCACGGCGGCCCGCGACTGGTGCAACGCCCACGGCATGGTCTACACCGTGACCTCCACCGCGACGGACTTCGACCAGCTGGTGCTCAGCCACCTGAGGCGGAGAGGTCTGCTGAGATGAGTGCGCGCGCGGCCCTCGAGGGGAGGCCCTGAGTGTCCTTCCTCGCCCCCCTCGCTTTCCTCTTCGCGCTGACGCTGCCCGTCATCGTGGCCCTGTATCTGCTCAAGCTCAAGCGGCAGCGGGTGGAGGTGCCATCGACGCTGCTCTGGCTCAAGTCGATTCAGGACATGACGGCCAATGCGCCGTTTCAGCGCCTGCGCAACAATCTCCTGCTCTGGCTCCAGCTCCTCGTCGCCGCCCTGGCCATCTCGGCGCTGGCGCGCCCGTTCCTCGCGCTCGACCAGTCGCGCAATCAGACTCTCTTCGTCCTCATCGACAACTCCGCGTCGATGCAGGCCACCGACACCGGCGAGATCGGGTTCTCCGACCGGCTGGAGCAGGCCCGCACTCTCGCGCTCGACCTCGTCGACAACCTCGGCCCCGGGGACGCCATGCTCCCCGCCACCTTCAACAGCCGCACCCAGACACTGGTGCCCTCCGCCACCGGCGACCGCCGCACTCTGCGCGAGGCCATCGGCGCCATCCGTCCGACCGACCGGCCGACGGACATCCGCGACGCCCTCGCACTCGTCCGCTCCCTCGTCGACCACGTCGCCAATCCCGAGATCATCGTCATCAGTGACGGCGCCCTGGGAGACAACACCGGCGCGCTCCTCGAGCTCGTCAACGCCGAGGGCGGGCCACCCGTCCGCTATCTGCGCTGCGGCACGCGCGGCGAGAACGTCGGGATCACCGCCTTCAGTCTCAACCGCGCCATCGAGGACCAGACGCGCATGGAGCTCTTCGCCGAGGCCGAGAACAGCTCCTCGCGCCCGGTCGAGACGACGCTGGAGCTCTATCTGGACGACACGCGCATCGACGTGAAGTCACTCGCGCTCGAACCGGGCCAGTCGCGCAGCGTCGTCTTCTCCAACATCGGGCAGGCGGCGGGAGCACTGCGCGTGCAGATCAACGCCGGCGACGACCTCGCCGCCGACAACGTGGCGCACGGCATTCTCAGCCCCCAGCGCGACCTCCGGGTGCTCCTCGTCAGCGGGCGGGACAACCGCTATTTCCGCCGGCTCCTCGAGCGGCAGGACGCTCTCACGCTCGCCGTCTCGCTGCCTGACAGCTACGATCCCGCACGCGCCGCCGCCGACTTCGATCTCGTCATCCTCGATGGCCTCTGCCCGCCCGATCTCCCCGAAGGCAACTACATCATCTTTGGCGCCCCGCTCACGGTCGACGGCTTCACTGCGCGGCCGCAGCCCCTCGAGTTTCCGCCGATCGTCGACTGGGACCGCACGTCACCGCTGACGCGCTTCGCCGACTTCGGTCTCATCACCATCCGCGAGGCACTCGACTTCACGCCGCCCGCCCACGCGGAGACGCTCGTCGAGACCAACCGCGGCCCGCTCATCTGTCTCATCGAGCGCGGCGCGATGTCGATCCTCTACGGCGGCTTCGACATCTATCAGAGCGACTGGCCCTTTCTTGTCAGCTTTCCCGTCTTCCTCACCAACGCCGTTCAGCACGTCCGCGGCCGCGCCGGCGCGTCGGGCCAGTTCAGCGCCCCCACCGGCGAGGCGCTCGCC
>JABWBI010000258.1 GCA_013360565.1 Candidatus Sumerlaeia bacterium
CACGGCCCGCACATCGCCAACCTCGGGCACGGCATCCTGCCAGCCACGCCGCCGGCGTGTGCGGAGGCATTTGTCCGCACGGTGCAGGAGCACCGGCCGTGACGACGGCGACGCTCGGCGATCTGCGCGCGCTGCCGGCGGCGTTCCTCGAACGCTACAACCGGCCAGGGCCGCGCTACACGAGCTATCCCACCGCCCCGGAGTGGACGGAGAAGATCACCGGCGCGGACCTCACGGATCATCTGCGCTCGCGATCGGTCGCCGCACCCTGCGCGCCCCTGTCGATCTACGTGCACATCCCGTTCTGCGAGCACCGCTGCCGCTTCTGCGGGTGCAACGCGATCGCGACGGGTCACCGGGAGATCACCGCACCCTATCTCGATACCCTCCGGATGGAGATGGACCTGCATGCACGCACGCTCGCCGAGGCGGGTGCCGCGCACCGGCCGGTGACGCAGCTCCACCTGGGCGGCGGGACGCCGACATACCTCGGGCCTGCCCAGCTGCTGGAGCTCAGCGCCAGCCTGCGGAGCCGGTTTCAGATCGCGCCGGATGCCGAGATGTCGATCGAGATCAACCCGCGGGTGACGAGCGACGACCATCTGCGGGCGCTGCGGCTGGCGGGATTCAATCGCCTCTCCCTGGGGATCCAGGACTTTCACCGCCCCACGCAGGAGATCATCGAGCGCCTTCAGACGGTGGAGGAGACGGCCCGGCTCGTCGACCGCGCGCGCGAGCTGGGCTTCGAGAGCGTCAACTTCGATCTGGTCTATGGTCTCCCGCTCCAGACGGCCGAGACGTTCGAGCGGACACTCGACGCCGTCCTCGACCTCGGTCCCGACCGCGTCGCCCTTTACAACTTCGCCTACCTGCCCGCCCGCCTCGGCCATCAGCGTGCGATCGAGCCGTCTCTGCTGCCCAGCGGCGAGGTGAAGTTCGCCACGCTCCTCGCCGCGCATGAGCGCTTCACCGCCTCGGGCTACGACGCGATCGGGATGGACCACTTCGCCCGCGCGGGCGATCCGCTGGCACGCGCCCGCCGCGAGCGGACGATGCAGCGCAACTTCATGGGCTACACGACGCAGGCGGGCACCGACCTCCTCGCGCTGGGGGTCTCCTCCATCAGCGCGACCGACGGCCTCTTCGCGCAGAACACGAAGCGGCTGTCGACTCACCGCACTGCCCTCGTGCGCGGTGAACTCCCCGTCGAGCGCGGGATGACTCTCAGTGACGAGGACCGGCTGCGGCGGACGGTGATCACCGAGCTGATGTGCCACGGCGTGGCTGTGAAGAGCGAGATCGAGGCCGCGCACGGCGTCGACTTCGACGAACACTTCGCCGGGGAGCTCACCGCTCTCGCACCCATGGCGGCTGACGGGCTGGTGGTCCTGCGCGGCGACCGCGTCGAGCTGACTCTGCTGGGGATCTTCTTCGCCCGGAATGTGGCCATGGTCTTCGACACCTACATCCGCCGGCCGCGCGCAACCCCTCTCTTCTCGAGGACGCTGTGATGGCCACGCTCGCTCCCTCCGAACCCAGGGCCGTCCTCGGACCGCCCGTGCACCGGACGTGCGCCCTGGTCATCGGCGCCGGCATCTCCGGCCTCGTGAGCGCCCTCCGCCTCCACCGTGCCGGTGTCGACGTGACCGTCCTCGAGACCGCCGCGCAGCCGGGCGGGGTGATCGACTCCTGCTGGGACCAGGGCCACCTCCTCGAGCGCGGCCCGAACTCCGTCCTCCTCAGGCCGGAGCTGGAGGCGCTCATCGCCGGCCTCGGGCTGGCCGGGCCGCTCCAGGTGACGCCGATGCGCGACCACCCGCGGTTCATCTACCGCCGGGGCTGCGGGCTCCTTCCCGTGCCGGTGTCTCCGATGGCCTTCGTGCGATCGAGGCTGCTCTCCTGGCGCGCCAAGCTGCGGCTGCTGAGAGAGCCGTTCCTCATCGGATCGCCCCGCGGCGAGGAGAGCGTCGCCTCCTTCGCGGAGCGCCACCTCGGGCGAGAGATGGCGGAGACTTTCATCGCCCCGTTCGTCTCGGGGATCTACGCGGGCGATCCGCGCCAGATGAGTCTGCCCGGCGCGCTGCCGCGCATGAGAGCGCTGGCTGAGCGCGGCCATGGCAGCCTGGTCCGGGGGGCGATCTCGAAGATGCTGGCCGAGCGCCGTGCCGCCTCCGGTCCGCCGCGGCGGCCATCCTCGCTGTGCTCGTTTCCCTCCGGTCTGGCGCAGATCCCTGCTGCCATCGCGTGCGAGCTCGGAGACCGGCTGAGGTGCGGCTGGCGCGCCATCGAAGTCTCGCTGCGTGAAGGCGGCTCCTGGCGCGTGCGGGCGCGCCACGCGTCCGGTGAGTGCGCCGAGTGGCGCGCGGATGCGCTCATCCTCGCCACACCGCCGCGCGACGCGGCGGAGCTGCTCGAACCGTGCGTGCCCCAGGCCGCTGTGCCCCTGCGGTTCATCGGGGCCACCTCGCTCGTGACGGTCCACCTCGCGGTGCCCATCACCTCCCTCGCCCGCCCCGCGCAGGGTTTCGGCTTCCTCGTGCCGCGCGGCCAGGGTCTGCGCATTCTCGGCGCTCTGCACTCGAGCGCCGTCTTCCCCGGCCGCGCGCCGGAGGGGACCGCCCTGCTCACCGTGTTTCTGGGAGGCGCAACCGATCCCGGCGCCATCGAGGCCGACGACGCGGCGATTCGCATGACCGTCCGGCACGACCTGCAGATGGCACTGGGCTGGAACGGCGAGTGTCGCCTCGCCCGCATCACGCGCCACCGCGCCGCCCTGCCCGCCTACGATCTCGGGCACGTCGCCCGCATCCGTGCCGCCGAGCGCGCCGCTGCCGCCGCGCCCGCTCCTCTCGCCCTGGCCGGCAACTACCTCCACGGGATCTCCCTGGCCGACTGCGTGACCCAGGCCAACACCGCCGCCGCCGCGATCCTCGCGAGACGCGGGGTCCCCGCATGAGGACCCTGATCATCGCCCTGACGTACGGCGAGCCGCAGCAGCCGGACTTCCGTTCGCAGTTCACGTACTCCCTCAACATCCTGCGCCGGTTGACGCGCCTCGTCGCTCCGATCCCGCGGCCCCTCCTTCCTCTCCTGGCTCTCCGCCGCGCGCGGCTGCGCGTGAAGACGTGGAGGCGAGAGCGGTTCACGTCACCTCTCGAACCCATCACCCTGGCCCAGGGACAGGGCTTGGCCGAGCGCCTCCGCGGCCTCGCGCCCGGTCACGCGTGGGAGGTGCGTGTGGTCCACGAGTTCCGTCCGCCGCTGCTGCCCGCGGTGCTCGACGAGATCGCGCGCCATCCGCCCGGCCGCCTGATTCTTCTGCCTCTCTATGTGGCGGACAGCGACTTCACGACAGGGGTGTGTCAACGCGACGTGGCCGCGTGGGAGCGGCGGCACGGTCCCTTCCGTCCGTCGCCGGAGATGGTCAGCCGGCTCGGCGAGGACGCGAGGCTCCTCGACGCAATGGCCGATCACTTCGACGAGCAGATCCGCGCGGCGGGATGGACCACGGCCGACTGCCGCGCCGCAGGGCTCATCCTCGGGGCGCATGGCATGCCGCTGCGCGTGCGGGAGGGGCTGGAGACGGGCCTGGAGGCCATGCGCCGAATGCACGCCTCGCTGGAGGCGCGGCTGGCGCCGCGCTTCGCCAGATGCTCAGTGGGGTGGCTCAATCACACGCTCGGCGGGGAATGGACCTCCCCCGGCCTCGCGTCGGCCGCCCAGGCCATGCTGGACGCCGGGATCCGGCGTGTGGTGTACTTCCCCTTCGGCTTCCTGGCCGACAATGCGGAGACGCTGCTCGAGTCCCAGATGGTCCTCTCCGGATTCACGCCGCTCGATGTGCTCCACGTCGCGTGCCCCAACGCGAGCCCGCGGCTCATCGATCAATTGGCCACCCGCGTGCTCGAGCATCTGGGAATCGCCGCCGAGCCGGCGTCCTCGCTCGCGAGTGCGGCGGGTGACTGAGCTCCGCGGCCGCCCTGTCCGCATCGGCACGCGCAGGAGCCCCCTCGCGCTCTGGCAGACCGAGTGGGTCGCGGCCCGCCTGCGAGAGCACTTTCCTTCCGCCGGGATCGAGATCACGGGTGTCGTCTCGCAGGGAGACCTGATCCAGGACCGGCCGCTGCCCGCCATCGGCGGCAAGGGGCTCTTCACGCAGGAGCTCGACGCCGCGTTGCTCGAAGGGCGCATCGACTTGGCGGTTCACTCTCTCAAGGACCTGCCGACCGCGCTGCCGGAGGGCTTGACGCTCGCCGCGATTCCCGCGCGGGAAGACGCCCGCGACGTCTTCGCCGGCAAAGGCGGGGCACGGCTCAATGATCTGCCGCCGGGGTCGGCCATCGGCTCGAGCAGCCTGCGGCGGCGCGCCCTGCTGCTGCACTTTCGTCCCGACTTGGTCATCGAGGACATCCGCGGCAACGTCGACACGCGTCTGGCGAAGCTCGATCAGTCGCCCACGCTCCGCGGCATCTTCCTCGCCGCGGCCGGGCTCCGCCGGCTCGGTCGGCTCACACCGGAGATGGAGCCGCTGGACCCCGTCGCGTGGCCCCCGGCGGCGGGGCAGGGGGCGCTGGGAATCGTCGCGCGCGCGGACGACGGGGAGATCCTC
>JABWBI010000259.1 GCA_013360565.1 Candidatus Sumerlaeia bacterium
GCCGCCGACGCCGCCAACGGCGGCCTCGTCAAGCGCGGCGACCGCCTCTCGCCGCCAGCTCGCTGACCGGCAGGACATTCTCCGAGGACGCGACTCGGCGGCGCGCTCCACGCCGCTCCGGGGCTCCGGGGCCCGGCACCTCAAGACCGCGAGTGCGCTTCACCCGATGCCCCACCATCTCCCGCGACGCACCTGCGGGGAGTCCGCGGAGAGCGCCCTGCCGTCTGGCTTCCGGAGTCAACTCGATGGCCCCGGGGAGAGTCTTCAGGCACGCCCTCTTCGCCCGGCCCTGCCCGTTCGCTCCTGGCACCCCGGCACAGTGAGCGATGAACCGCATCCCGCGGCGCCCGAGCAGGGAGCGAGAGAGAGTAGCCGGGGGTGAAGCGAGCGCAGTGAGCGAAACCCCCGGATCCCATGCTAAGAAATGGTTCCGCCCCGCAGGGGCGGGAGAACCACCAGATACTTATAGGTTCTTGCGTCCCTGCCATGGCGCAATGGAATTCGGGAAACGGCATTCGGGCGTTCCGCTGCGCTCCACTCTCCTGCTCGCGGCGAAGTATGAGACCCAAGTGAGGGGGATGGGCCTGCGCTCAGCCCGGGCGTGGATGGGTCAAGAAGACCTCATCGCATGAATCCCATTTGACACCCCCACCTCGCATCCCCTACAAGCTGTCCCCCCATGACACACCCCACCCGCCTCGACGGGACCCACGGGAAGGAGCCGCAGGAGATGGTCAAGTCCAAGAGCACCAAGCGCAAGAAGGTCGTCCTCGCGTTCAGTGGCGGGCTCGACACGACGGTGATGGTCCACTGGTTCACGCACAGGCACGGGTACGATGTGATCGCGTTCGCAGCCGACCTCGGCCAGGGCGCGGAGTTGGCGCCCCTCAAGCCCCGGGCGAAGGCCGCCGGCGCGAAGAAGCTCATCATCAAGGACCTGCGCGAGGAGTTTCTGCGCGACTACTGCTTCCCCTCGCTTCAGAGCGGCGCGCTCTACCAGGGCCAGTACCCCATGGCCACCTCACTCGGCCGCCCCCTCATCACCAAGTACCTCCTCGAGATCGCGAAGGCCGAGGGCGCCGAGTACGTCGCGCACGGCTGCACCGGCAAAGGCAACGATCAGGCGCGCTTCGAGTTCACCCGCGCCGCGCTCGCGCCCGACATCGAAGTCCTCGTCCCCATCCGCACGTGGGAGATGAAGACCCGCGAGCAGGAGATCGAGTACCTCAACGAACATGGCATCAAGCACTCTGTGACCAAGAAGAACCCCTACTCCACCGACCGCAACCTCTGGGGCGGCTCGATCGAGTGCGGCGTGCTCGAAGACCCCTGGGTCAAGCCGCCCGAGGACGCCTGGCAGACGACGGTCACGCCCGAGAAGGCGCCTGCGAAAGGCGTCACCCTCGAGGTGACCTTCGAGCGCGGGATCCCCGTCGCCCTCGATGGCAAGCGCATGGCGCCCGTGCCCCTGGTGACCCGGCTCGGGGAGATCGGCGCCCGGCACGGCGTCGGCCGCATCGACATGGTCGAGGACCGCATGGTCGGCTTCAAGAGCCGCGAGCTCTACGAGTCCCCCGCCGCCGTCATCCTCCACACCGCGCACCGCGCCGCCGAGGCCCTCACCCTCGACCGCGAGAGCGTTGCCCTCAAGCAGTCGCTGGCCCCGCGCTACGCGCAGATCATCTACGACGGCTACTGGTTCAGCCCGGCGCGCGAGGCGATCGACGCCCTCGTCCAGTCCACCCAGCGCTTCGTCACCGCCACCGTCCGCCTCGAGCTGCGTCAGGGCACCGTGACCGTCGTCGGCCGCAAGTCACCGGTCTCCGCCTACGTCTACACCCTCGCGACGTACGAGGCCGCCGACCGGTTTGACCAGTCGGCCTCGGTCGGCTACCTCAAGCTGCTCGGCCTGCCGATCGAGACCATCGCGCGGGCGCAGCGCGGCAAGTGGCCCAAGTGACCTGAGCGGCGGCCCCGCCTCCCATGAGCCCGCTCTCCTCCACTTTCACCGGCAAGGTGCTGACCAAGCTCGGCAAGGTCGGGCGCGACGAGATCGAGCGCTTTCTCGAGGGCGTCGTCCGTGAGCGCAATTTCTACGAGGCCGTCTTCGAGGCCCTCAGCGAGGGCGTCGCCATCATGGACACGGGCGGTCAAGTCCTGCTCCTCAACCGCGTCGCCCGCCGCATGCTCGGCGTCCGGCCCGGACGCAAGGTGCTCGGCCGCCCCCTGCTCGACGCCATCGGCGACGATGAGCTGCGCGCGCTCTTCACCGCCCGCGGCCACGAGCGCCTCGACCACGTCCCCGTCACCACGGCCCAGTCACACGATCTGCTCGTCACGCTCGTCCCCGTCCGCGAGAGCGGCACCGACAGCCTGCTGGCGCGCGTGCTGATCCTCGCCGATGTGACGGAGACGCGGCGCCATGAGCGCGAGCGCGCCCGCGCCGAGCGCCTGTCCGGCCTCAGCCTCCTGACCGCCGGCGTCGCCCATGAGATCAAGAACCCACTCAACTCGCTGCGCATCCACGGCCAGCTCCTCGAGCAGGCGCTGACCGAGGCCACTTGGCCGAGCGAGATCCAGGGCGAGCGCAGCGCCCGCTCGGCCGCGATCATCCTCGAGGAGACGCAGCGGCTCACGCGCATCGTCGAGCAGTTTCTGCAGGCCGTCCGGCCCGTCGAGCCCCGGCTGGTCCGCCACAGCCTGAACGTCATCCTCCGCCGCGCCATCGAAGCCACGGCCCCCCATGGCATGGAGCCCGCCATCGAGCTCGAGCTCGACCTCGACACCCAGCTGCCCGACGTCCTCGTCGATGACCAGCAGATGACGCAGGTGTTCATGAACCTCCTGCGCAACGCCGCTGAGTCCCTCGACAAGCCCGCCCGCCGCATCCGCGTCTCCACCCGCACCGCCGGGCCCATGGCCGAGGTGACGATCGCCGACAACGGCTGCGGCATCTCCCCCGAGCACCTCGAGCGCATCTACCAGCCCTATTTCACGACCAAGTACAACGGCACCGGCCTCGGCCTCATGGTCGTCCACCGCATCGTCGAAGACCACGGCGGCCGCATCCTCATCACCAGCCGCGAGGGCGAGGGCACCGAGGTCACCGTCCTCCTCCCGCTCCCCGAGCGGCCGACGCGTCTCCTGGCCGAGGGAAAGAGGCCCAGCTGACATGCCGGCGGGCGCGCGCATCCTGATCGCCGACGACGAGGCCAACACCCTCGAGGGCCTGCGCTGGGCTCTCGAGGGCGCCGGCGTGGCCATCCAGACCGCGGGCGACGGCGAGGCCGCCTGGCGCCTCGTCCAGAGTGACCCCCCCGACCTTCTCCTCACCGATCTGCGCATGCCGAAGCTCGACGGCATGGAGCTGCTGCGCCGCGTCCGTGACGCGCATCCCGACACCGAGGTGATCGTCCTCACCGGCCACGGCACCGTCGAGAGCGCCGTCGAGGCGATGAAGCGCGGCGCCGTCGACTACCTCATCAAGCCCATCAACATCGAGGAGCTCCGCATCACCGTCCAGCGCGTCCTCGACACCGCGCGCCTGCGCCGCGAGAACGAGGACCTCCGGCGCCAGCTCGATGCGAAGTACGGCTTCGAGAACATCATCGGCCAGTCCCAGGCCATGCAGCAGGTCTTCCACCAGGTCCGCCAGGTCGCGCCGACGCGTGCGAGCGTGCTCATCCAGGGCGAGAGTGGCACCGGCAAGGAGCTCATCGCCCACGCGATCCACCAGAACTCACCCCGCCGCCGCCAGCCCTTCATCGCCGTCAACTGCGGTGCCCTCTCCCCCACCCTGCTCGAGAGCGAGCTCTTCGGCCACGAGCGCGGCGCGTTCACGGGCGCCGACCAGCGCCGCAAGGGCCGCTTCGAGCTCGCCCACGGAGGCACCCTCTTCCTCGACGAGATCAGCGAGATCAGCCTCGACCTGCAGGTCAAGCTCCTCCGCGTCCTCCAGGAGCAGGCCTTCGAACGCGTCGGCGGCACCGAGACCCTCCGCATCGACATCCGCGTCATCGCCGCCACCAACCGCGACATCGACGCGATGGTCCGCGAGGAGCGTTTCCGCGAGGATCTCTTCTACCGCCTCAATGTCGTCCGCATCGTCGTGCCGCCGCTGCGCGAGCGCGAGGAGGACATCCCGCTGCTGGCCAACGCCTTTCTGCGGGAGTTCTCGGAGATCAACGGCAAGCCCCTTCGCCCGCTCAGCCCCAAGGTGATCGCCGCGCTCCAGGCCCACCGATGGCCAGGCAACGTGCGCCAGCTCCGCAACGTCATCGAGGGTCTCGTCGTCATGGCGACCGGCCGCGAGATCACCGTCAAGAACCTCCCCCCGGACCTGCGCGACGCCGCTCCCCACGGGCGGACGATCGCCCTGCCTGCCGGCATCTCCATGCGCGAGGCCGAGAAGGAGATCATCCGCGCCGCCCTGCGCGAGACCGACGGCAACCGCGCACGCGCCGCCAAGATGCTCGGGCTCGGACGCAAGACGCTCTACCGCAAAATGGATCTCTATGGCCTCGACTGACGCGGCGCGCGTCCACGCGGCGGCGGCGCTCACCGGCGCGGCCACCCTGGTCGCCGAGGTCGCCTGGCTCCGCCCCATCAC
>JABWBI010000260.1 GCA_013360565.1 Candidatus Sumerlaeia bacterium
GGCGGCGCGCAGATGCGCCCCGCGCGAGAGGCGCGGCGCCCGGCCGCCGGTGACCGTGAGGTAAGGGACGGCGGCGGCGTTCGTCTGCTTCTTGTATGCGCGCAGCGAGGGGAGATTTCCGCCGAGGAGATCGACCTCGCGGTGGCCGTGCTCGGCGAGCCAGAGGTGGACGTGATAATCGAGGAAACGCGGCTGGCCTTCGCTCATCCCGCCGGAGGCGTTCCCTCCCAGGAAGGTGTACGCGCGGAATGCGTCCCAGACACACAGGACCGACGCGGCCGAGCGGCCATCGGCCATCCGAGCGATGAACAGCTGAGCCCGCCCGCCCCCGATGGCCAGCTCCGCGATCTCGCGGCTCAGGTTGTCGGGATATCCCTGGGCGACGAGACCGTGCCGCTCGGCGGTGTCTCGCGCGTTGGCCTCGAAATCGTCCAGGTCTCGCGCCGTCGGGGCGCAGACCTCGAACCGCACGCCGGCCTTCTCGGCCCGGCGGACGCGCCGTCGGGCGTTGGATTCCAGACGCTCGGCGATGGCCTCTGCCGAGTCGAGTGGCAGACGATAGGTCATGTAGACCTCCGTGCCGCATCCCCGCTCGCGCCAGGGGCGCGGATCGAAGAGCTCGGGCGCCGAGGAAAACGCCCAGCTCGCGTACTGCCCGTCCAGGAAAGGCACCAGCGCTGCGGCCGCGGACGTCATCAGACTGTCCAGCCGTGAGGGCGAGAGGCCCTGATCCTTCAGCCAGAGGCCGTGGTAGGCCGTGAGAGGCACATTGCGGAACACCGGGCCGCCGGCTTCGTCGCGCACGAGCCCCGCGACACCCCCGATGATCCGTCCGGCGCGGACGAGGCCGACGACTTCGCACCGGCCCAGCCGGCCGCCCGCCAGCCGGAGCCAAGGCAGCCACTGGAGCCACGTCCCTTCGCGGCTCTGCGCCAGACCTCGCTCCCACTCCGCGTCGTCCGCCCCGGTGAGCAGGCGCGCCTCGATGGCGTTCGTCTCGCCTCCGCCCTGCTCTGTCTCGTCTCTGGGAACCATGTCACCTCTCATCGAGCCAATCGAGCGTCTGCGTCAGCGCCTCGATGCGTGCGTGGGGGCCACGGTACCAGTTCTCTCCGTCCAGGAGCAAGGCGTGCATTCCCGCCGCGAGGGCGCCGTCGACATCCGCCTCGGGCGAGTCCCCCACCATCAGGGCCTCAGCGGGATGGACGCCGGCTCGCCCGAGCGCGAGGCGAAAGATGGCGGGATCGGGCTTCTCGGTGCCGGCCTCGCACGAGATGATGACCGGGTCGAGTCGCCTGCTCAGGCCGAGCCCCGCCAGGACCGGGCGGAGGCGATGGTCCCAATTCGAGATGAGCCCCGTGCGGACGCCGCGCCGGTGCAGCGCATCGAGCGTGTCGAGGGCACCGTCGATCAGCCGGTAGCGGCGGGCGTGCGAGAACTCCTCGAACAGACGGTCGAAGAGGGGATCGAACGCGGCTGGCCGCTGTCCGAGCTGATCGAGCAGGAGAGCCAGCGTCTCACGCCAGAACGCGCGCGTCTCAGCGGGGTCGGGGCCGAAGACGCGGCCCCGCGCGGCGACGGCGCGCTCACGGGACTGCGAGAACGCCTGGACAAAGGCGTGTTGCGTGGCCGCGGGATCGAGGTCGAGCCCGAAGCCGGCGGCGACCTCGGCGTAGATCGCACCGGCGGACGGCCACGGGTCGAGGAGCGTCCCTCCCGCATCGAAGTATACGATCCTCACCGGCGGCATGGGCCCCACGGTGCCCCGCCGCGGCGGGAATCGCAATGGCTCAGACGCGCGGGCGCGGCATCACTGCGTGACGCCGCTGGGCCCCGTGCGGATCACGTCTCCGATGCTGACGGTGCCGTTCGTCGGGTCATAGACCAGCCCGAGGTTGCTCATGCTGAAGGGGGCGCTCCCCGGCTGGGCCGCGCCGGGGAAGAGATCGGGGCCCTGGCTGGCGGTGTACCAGACGATCTCGGTTGAGTGGCCGAAGCTCTGGAGGTCGAGGAAGAAGTTGTGCTGGCCCGCGACGGTGAGGTTGTCGACGAGGAGGTCGAAGACCCTGTACTCCCACGGCGGCGAGGGGAGCGACGCGTTGACCATGTCGCCGAAGGGGTCGACGGGGACGGACGTGATGTAAGCGATGGGAGTCGTGACGTGGCGCCAGCGGGCCTCGATGGTGGTGACCGAGGGCATCCACTGGCCGGGGGGGTAGCGGTTGGCGTCGACGCGGTAGGCCTCGATGGCGGTAGCGAGCGACCGCATGTCGGACTTGGCGCGGGAGACCTTCGCGCGGGTCTGAGCCTCGAGGAAGTTGGGGACGGCGATGGCCGCGAGGATCGCGATGATCGCGACGACGATGAGGAGTTCGATGAGGGTGAAGGCGCGGCGCATGGGAGGCGGCCTCTCAGTTGGGCTGCTGGGGCATGCCGTGGGTGTCGCCGATGAAGCGGCCGATGTCGCCGAAGCTCAGGGTGCCGTTGGTCGCGTCGTAGAGGCGATTGATGCCGGTGAACATCGAGGGGTCCATGACGGTGTAGTCGAGGCCGAGAATGAGCCACTCGAGGCCCCCGTCGTTGCGGTCGGGACCCCAGCTCTTGAGCGCGGCGGTCCGGGTCTGGAACTGGGCGTCGACCATCGCGTTCGGTCCCCAGGAGTTCTGGAAGTTGAAGTACTGAAAGGACTCGAGGTTGTTGGAGCCGAACATGCCGGTGGTGTTGAAGGGATCGCGGAGATTGACGGAGGTGATGTAGGCAATGGGCGTGGAGAGGTAACGCACATCGGAGAGGCGGTACTGAGGGTTGGGGACATCAGGGGGATACGCGTTGTAGTCGACGCCGTAGGCCTCGATGGCGGTGGCGAGGGAGCGGAGGTCGGCCTTGACGCGGCTGACCTTCGCGCGGGTCTGGGCCTCGAGGAAGTTGGGGACGGCGATGGCCGCGAGGATCGCGATGATCGCGACGACGATGAGAAGTTCGATGAGTGTGAACGCCCGGGGAGAACGCATGGGGTGGGATGCCTCCTGGATAATGCGCGCCCTTTCGAATCGCCTGCGACGAGAAGCCACTTGACGAGAGAGGCCCCTGTTGCAAACGTTTGTATTCGAGCGCAGAGGCCACCTCTTGTCAACCCAGTTTTCCATCCCGCGCGTGGGAATCCTCCTCTTCCTGGGGTGTATTCTCGCGGTCGCCCTTCCCGCGGAGACGGTCCTGCGCGTCTGGGGGCTCGAGGTCGGCGAGCACGCTATCGGCAACGAGGCCGCGGTGCGCGAGTTCGAGCGGCGGCACCTCGCGGCCACGGGCGAGGGGGTGGAGGTCCAGCTCGCGGTCATCCCGGCGGGGAGCGTGCAGGGGGTCATGGACCCGCAGAAGCTGCTCTGCGCGATCGCAGGGGGCCGCCCTCCCGATGTCGTCTGGCAGGACCGGTTCACGGTCGGCCAGTGGGCGTGGATGGGGGCGCTGCGGCCGCTGGATGATCATCTGGCGGAGCCCGGCGCCCCGCGCGCCGAGGAGTACTATGGGCCGACATGGGAGGAGACGATTTCCCAGGGGCGGGTCTACGCGATCCCGACGATCACAGACGTCCGGGTCCTCTACTACAATGAGGATCTGCTGCGCCGCGGGGGCCACGTCGACGCCTCGGGCGAGGTGGTGTTGCCCGCCGACTGGGATGCACTGCTGGAGATGGGCGCGGCCCTCTCCGAGCGAGACGAGCGGGGCCGGCTCACGCGGGTGGGCTTCATCCCCAACTTCGGCAACTCGTGGTATTACCTGTGGTCGTTCCTGAACGGCGGCGAATTCCTGTCGCCCGATGGCCGCACGTGCACGCTGGCGGCGCCGGAGAACGTCGAGGCGCTGGCGCAGATGGTGCGCGGGTATGACCTGCTCGGGGGCTATGAGCGGGTCAAGGGCTTCCAGGACGAGCTCCAGTCGCGCGTGACCGACCCGTTCCTCGTCGGACAGGTGGCGATGAAGATCGACAACGACGTCTTCATCCGCGACATCGCGCGATACCGGCCGGACATGGCGTTCGGCATCACGCTGCCGCCCGGGCCGCCGGGGCGTGAGGGGTGCACGTGGTCGGGAGGGTTCGCGTGGGTGATCCCGGCGGGAGCGCCGCAGCCAGATCTGGCGTGGGAATTCATCGCGTGGATGAGCTCGCTCGAGGGGCGCCTCTTCGCCGAGCGGGCACAGGCGCGGCACAACCGCTCGAGGGGGCGCCCGTTCTTTCCGATGCTCCACTGCCACCGGGAGGCCGCGCGCCGGATCGTCGAGGAGCTGAGCCCGGCCGAGCCGCGGCTGCGGGAGGCGTCCCTGGCGCGACTGGCGATCATGGAGCGGACACGCACGCGCCCGGTGACGCCTGTGGGCCAGCTGCTGTGGGATCAGCACAACGACGCGTTCTACGCCGCGATGACGCACGACCTGACGCCCAGCCAGGCACTGCGCCGCTCACAGGCGGTGGTTCAGGCGCGGCTCGACTTGGTCTGGCGGCCGGAGAGCGCGCGGCCGCCGGTGCTGGCGTGGCGCTGGCCGGTGGGGGTCCT
>JABWBI010000261.1 GCA_013360565.1 Candidatus Sumerlaeia bacterium
GGAGAAGCGCATCGCCAGCCAGCCGCTGCAGCTGCCGAACGCCGGCTCGGTGTTCCGCAATCCGCCGGACGACCATGCCGCGCGGCTGATCGAGGCGGCCGGACTGACACTCACGAGCTCGGGCGGTTCGTGGACAATTCCAGAGGGGTTCGAGGGGGCCGTGATCCCGCCCCAACGCGCGCTGCGCGTCGTCATCGATGGCACGCGCCCGCCGGGTGGCTCGCCCCACATCAACGAGCCCGCGGACGCAGGTCTGGAGCCACTCGACGCATCCTCGGACTTCGTCGCGCTGAGCGCAGTATCTCGTCCCGGTGCTGTCATCGACTATGTCCAGTGGGGCACCCCCGGCCAACCGGGCGAGGCGCTCGCCGCTCAGGCGGGGCAGTGGATCGCCGGCGAAGCCGCTCCGGCTCCCCCGCCGGGGACGATGCTGCGCCACGACGGCCAGGGCGAGGGCCCCGCCCACTGGCAGGTGGTCACGCTGGGGGGGAACTGAATCCGAAATGGCGCCACGCCCCGCTGCGGAAGCGGGGCCAGTCTCGCCTCGGAATCGCTCTACAGCGCCGGGATCATCTCATACGTCTCCGGCCTCCGGTCGCGGTAGAACTGCCACGTGTTTCGCACCTCCCGGATCCTGTCCAGGTCCAGGTCCGCCAGCACGATGTCGTCCTCGACGCGCTTGCCCTGCGCGACGATCTGGCCCCGCGGATCCGCAAAGTACGACTGCCCGTAGAACTCGCCGATGCGCCACGGCTCCTCCCAGCCGGGGCGGTTGATGGCGCCGACAAAGTAGATGTTGTTCGCCGCGGCCGCCGGCTGCTCGAGCTTCCACAGGTACTCGCTCAGACCCGCGACGGTCGCCGAGGGGTTGAAGACGATCTCCGCGCCGCGCAGGCCGAGCTCGCGCCAGCCCTCGGGGAAGTGGCGATCATAGCAGATGTAGACGCCGACCTTGCCGATGCTCGTGTCGAAGACCGGAAAGCCCAGATTCCCCGGCTTGAAGTAGAACTTCTCCCAGAAGCCGGGCGCGCAGTGCGGGATGTGGATCTTGCGGAACTTGCCGAGGTAGGTGCCGTCGCTCTCGATCACCGCGGCGGTGTTGTAGTAGACCCCGGTGATGTCCTCCTCGTACATGGGGACGACGAGGACGGCGCGGTTCCTCTTCGCCACCTCCTGCATGAGCTTGACGGTGGGGCCATCGGGCACGCGCTCGGTGAGCGTGTACCACTTCGTCTCCTGCTCGGCGCAGAAGTACGGGCCGTAGAAGAGCTCCTGCAGGCAGACGACCTGCGCCCCCTCCTTTGCCGCCTTCTCGATCAGCGCGACGTGCTTGTCGATCATTGCCCGCTTGATCTGCTCGACGGGCTTGACCGTCGACTCACACAGCGTGGCCTGGATCAGGGCTCCTCGGACGATGCGCGGCATGAATCGCTCCTCCTGGGCGGTGTCCGCCGCACTCCCCAGCGCGGCTCGAAGGGGGGAACCGTGGGGGAGACGCGGGGCGGTTGTCAACCGGCGTCAGGTGCCCGGGCGTTCACGGGATCAGCGTGACCAAGTCGGAGACATCGACCTCACCGTCCCCGTTGAAGTCGAGCCCCGCGGGCACACTCGTGATCCCGAGCAGGTACTCGAGGAGCCCGTCCGTCGCGGCCGTGCACGGCTCGGTGGTGAAGACCTGGATGTCGTCGATCCGCCATCCGCCCGAGGACACGCCGTTGTCCGACCCGAACCGGAACCGGACCCGGCAGGTCTGCCCCGCGAAGCCGGCGAGGTTGACCTGCACCCGGGTCATCGCGCCGAAGGTGCCGCCGGACCACGCCGGGCGGCCGGCGATCGGGCTGCCGAAGAACGTGTCGATCGTGGCGTTGTACCCGCCCTCCGTGATGAACGGGCCGAGGTCACTCCACGTCCCGCCGCCGTTGGTCGAGATCTCGAGGACCCCGCCGTCGAACGCAATCCCGCCCCCCTGCTCGAACTGGTGGGTGTGCCAGAACGAGAAGGTGCCCCCGCCGGGGAAGGCGGGCGAGACGAGTGAGGCATCGGCGATCGAGTTCGTGCCGGGCTCGTAGGAGTAGACCTGAGTCGGGCTGTGGGCGTTGGCGCTGGCGCGCACAGCCCAGTTGTCGACGCCGAGAGCCGCGCTGTGGGTCCACCCCGTCTCGGGGGCCGGCTCGAAGTCATCGGTGAAGCTGACGGCGGTCGCCAGCGTCGCGCCGCCGAAGCAGCCGGTGGCAGGGGCGTCGGCGCGGTTGCCGACGGCGTCCGCGGCCCGGACGGTGTAGCGATACGTCGTGCAGGGCATGAGACCGGTGACGGTGACCTCGTGGGCGGTGCCGAAGCCGGAATTGCGGGTCGTCAAGGCCGCGCCGCAGGCGGTGCCCAGGGCGACCGAACCACTGGCGGGCTCGCTCGTGGCGAATTGAATCGTGAGGCGATCGAAGCCGGCCTCGGTCACCGAGACATTCGAGATGACCGGGGGCAGCCCGTCGACCGTCGCCTCGTCGCTCGCGATCCCGGGCGCGCCGCCGCCCGCGTCGGCGTCCTGGTAGATGGCCGTGATCGTCGCGCCGTGGGCGACCTGCAGCGTTCCGTCGCCGGGCGCGCCGGGGGCGCTGCCAGTGGCGATCATGCCCGTCAGGACGCCCGAGTTCGGAATCGCCTCGGTGAGCGTGAGGCTCTCCATGTCGCCGGGGTTGTCGCACAGGATCTCCACGGAGATCGGCGCGCTGCCGGTCAGGCCGGTGTCGCTGACGCGGACGTGGATCGGTGCGCTCGGCGCGACGGCCGTCTCCTCGATGTCGATTGTCCCCGTCTGCGACTGGGTCGTGGCGTTCCACGCGAACAGCGCGAAGTCCTGATCGAGCGCGCCGCCGGTGTTCGGCACGCCGTCGCCGGCGATGTTGAAAGCCCGGACGCGGACGGTGTAGGAGCCCGTCGGCGCGGAGAGGAAGACGCACTCGGTCGTGTTGCGGCGGTCCGCGGTGCCGCCGGTGGTCGAGGCGCCGCCCGTGAAGACGTTGCCGAGGTACGTCCCGCCGGCGCCGATGACTTCGAGGTCGAGATCGTTGATGAGCGTGACGACTGCGAGCGGGTTCGCGGGCTGATCCGTCCAGCTGAGCGCAATGCGGAGCGGCTGGCCCGGGTCCGAAACGGTGACCTGCCGCTCGAACACCTGCCCCGACGCGGTGAACAGGTGGCTCTGGTCCACCGACACGAGGCGCGTGGGATTGTCCACGAGTGGCGTGAGATTCACCGCGCCCCAGCCCTGCTGGGGGTTCGGGACCGGCGTCAGGGTTCCGCCCGCGCCGTTGTTGCCGCCCGCCATGTCCGTCGCCGTCGCCACCAGCACGGCGCGGACCATCGCCGGGCTCGGCGCCGCCGTGTGCCCGAGGAGCGACAGTTGCCGGTCGAAGAATTCGTGGATCACCATCCCCGCCCCGCAGGCGATCGGCGTCGAGTGGCTCGTCCCTGAAGACCGCGCGTAGTTTGTCTGCCCGGCCGGCCAGTACTGGTCGCACACGCCCGTGCCGTCGTAGAATGGCGACGTCGATGCCGGACCCTGGACGTGCGTGCCGACGGCGAAGACGGTGACGCCGAAGCGGTTGTCATCCGTCGGCCCGCGGCTCGAGAAGTCCACCAGGTCCCGCAGGCTGTTCGCATCCGAAGGCCCGCTCCCGCACCCGTCCGTCCCGTCCGCGTCAGAGTTCTCGCCCGCCCCGACCGCGATGACGTTTTTCCCCGTTGCCGGGCTGCCGATCGTCCCATTGCCCGGGCCGTCGTTTCCCGCCGCCACGAAGTACGTGATCGGCTGGTTTCCTGGCTCGCTCGGGTCCGCATCACGCGTCAGCGCGTCCAGCTCCGCCGAGTCCTCATTGTACGCCCCCGCGTCGCTGGTGCCCCACGAGTTGTTCGAGAAGAGCACGCCGTGGTTCTGCGCATCCTGCGCCAGCGTCGTCAGCGTGTCGCTCCCCAGGTCCCACGCCCCCGAGTTGCGGAACAGCTTCGTGGCATAAACCAGGGCCAGCGGCGCCATCCCCTGCCCCAGGCGGTACCCCGCCCCGTCCGTCGTCCCCACCGTCGCATTCCCCATGATGATCCCCGCGTTGATCTGGCCATGCCCCGCCCGGCCGTCCCCCGAGGCGTCGCTCGTCGCGTTGTAGATCCCCGCGATCCGGCCCAGGATGTCGGGGTGTGCCGTCCCCGGGGCGTTCGTCGCGATCCCCTGGTCCAACCCGTCATCCTGCACCTGAGCGATCAGCGGTGATCCGTTGCCCAGCGTCCCCCCCGTCAGGCCCCGCGACGCCAGCCACGCCGTGTACCCGGGGCCCGTCGGTGCCGCTGCTCCCGGCAGGTAGTTGCCCGCTGCGGTCTGCGCCGCCCGCTCGCCCATCAGCCGCGGGACGCGCTGCCGCTCGACGAGAAACACGTTCGGCGTCTCCGCAATCCGCGAGAGCAGGGCAGGGTCGATCGTCGCCCGCGTGTCGCGCCAGCCCATCGGCGTCTCCCGGCTCTGGCGCAGTGTGAAGCCGGCCGCGCGCAGCAGCGCGG
>JABWBI010000022.1 GCA_013360565.1 Candidatus Sumerlaeia bacterium
GCGGTCGCCCGCGGCCACGGACCAGGCACGGCCGGGCTGCCGCGCGAGGATCCGGTGGCGCACGATACCGTGCGTGCGCGCGACGGCCATGATCTGAATTTCGCGTTCGACCTCGTTGGGGATGTCCTCGCCGCGCCACAGGCGCATCATCTGGGCGAGTGCGTCGAGGTCCCTGGCGGCCGCGCGCGCGGCGACATTGGCGAGCATGCGGCTGGTGAGCTCAAGGCGCTGGTCGCGGTCATCGCGGCCGCGGTTGATGAGCTGGCGATCGTAGGTCCAGAGGCAGAAGACCCAGACGACGGCGAGAATGGTGATGACGACGGGCCCGACCCACCCGGAGCGGATGGCGGTGTGGGCGCCAATGGCGTCGGTGGTCAAATTCGCTTGCCTTCTCGCCATGGCTCAGCCGACCATTCGCCCGTTGCTCTTTGGACTCCCTGGGGCGTTGGTGGGTGTGACCCGTGAAGAACCAACGTGAATGACTTGGGAGCTGAAGCCCGATGTGCGAACGCCACGCCCCCTCCGGGGGGATCGCGGAAGCGGCGGTGACGGTTCCCGCCTTGCTGAGCAAGGTTCATTCACGACGCACTCACGGCGCTCTGGGGAGTCTGTGTCTTCAAGGGGACCATGGGGGCAGCATAGAGCCGGGTGAAGTTGGGGGCGAGGGTTTTCTGCCTCTGACACACTGGCAATCGGGGACTTGACGGCCTGAACCCGGGGGGGCAGATTGCCCCCGATGAGGTACCGTCGTCACCCGCGATCCGCCGGTCCGCGCCGCCGCTGGCCGCGGTGGTTGACGCTGGTCGTTCATCTGAGGCTGTTCCGCACATTCGTCCTGATCACGCTCACGCTGGTGACCTGGGTGGCGCTGAACTACGAGAACCTGCGCGAGCTGGCTCTGGCGCAGAGCGAGCGAGACGCGCTGGCGACCTCGGTGGAAAGCCTGCGCCACTCGCTGGAGACGATGCGAGTGCAGCGCGAGGCGCTCGGAACGAATCTCCAGGCGATTGAGCGCGTGGCGCGCGAGCAGTTCAAAATGACGATGCCCGGGGAGGTGCTGGTGCGCATCGAGCGCCCGGGCGAGGAGCTTGGCCCGGCGAACGACAGCTTGACAAATCTCCCGCCGATGCTATGAATCTTGGATTGGTACCGCGGGGTGGAGCAGTCCGGTAGCTCGTCGGGCTCATAACCCGAAGGTCGTGGGTTCAAATCCCGCCCCCGCTACCACCTTCTTGACGCGCCGCCGTCCTCGATGAGGGCGGCGGCGCGTCTGTTGACTTGTGGCTCCGGGGGCTGCTTGAGTGTCGAGGCACCGCCCGCCGACGAGGGATTGCATGTTGCCGCAGGACATCCTTGACCCGCAGTCCGCCGCCGAAGATCGCCAAGCCGAGGCGGGGCTGCGGCCGTCGCAGCTCGGTGACTTTGTCGGGCAGAGTGCTGTGGTGGATGAGCTGCGGCTGTTCATCACCGCGGCCAAGCAACGGGGCGAGCCGCTGGACCATGTCCTGCTGTTCGGGCCGCCGGGGCTGGGGAAGACGACGCTCGCGTCGATCATCGCGGGGGAAATGGGGACCCGGTTTCACCAGACCTCGGGGCCGGTGCTCGAACGCAAGGACGACTTGGCGGCGATTCTCACGTCGCTCGAAGAGGGGGACGTGCTGTTCATCGATGAGATCCACCGCCTCTCGCGGGTCGTGGAGGAGTGTCTGTACCCCGCGCTGGAAGACTGGCGCATCGACATCATCCTGGGCGAGGGGCCGCACGCCAACTCGGTCCGGCTGCACCTCAAGCGCTTCACACTGGTGGGAGCGACGACGCGGGCGGGGATGCTGACGGGACCGCTCCGGGCGCGGTTCGGGATCACCGAGCGCCTGAACTTCTACGAACCGGCCGAGCTCGAGCGGATCGCGGTCCGGTCGGCGCGCATCTTGGGCGTGGGGCTCGACGGCGAGGGGGCCAAGGAGATCGCGACGCGGTCGCGCGGGACGCCGCGGGTGACCAATCGCATTCTCCGCCGGGTGCGGGACTATGCGCAGGTGCACCACGACAACTTCATCACAGGGGGCGTGGCGAGGGAGGCGCTGGAGGCCTTCGACGTGGACCCAATGGGTCTGGACGCGATGGACCGGATCTACCTGAGCACTGTGATCTCGAAGTTCGGGGGAGGCCCGGTGGGACTCAAGACGCTGAGCGTGGCGATCGGGGAGGACGCTGAGACGCTCGAGGACGTGGTGGAGCCCTATCTCGTGCAAGTGGGCTTCATCAACCGGACTCCGCAGGGCCGGATGGCGACGCCGGCGGCGGCGAAGCACCTGAAGAAGAAGGCGGCGCCGGGGCAGGGGGAGCTGATCTGAGGGGAAGGTACCCCGGGCCCAACGGTCATGCGGGGGCGATGCGCGCTCGCCGCCTGGACCGCGATCTCGCGGCTGGACAAACGGGGTGGGATTCGCCAGTCTCCGGAAGACGACCTGAAACCCCAGCCCAAGGAGCCCGCCATGCGCCGCCCTCTCCTCCTCATCCCCGCCCTCGGCCTCGTCACCGGCTGCGCGTGGGTGAATCCCAAGATCGACCGCTGGGTTCACGAGTATGACTACGGTTACCGCGACTACCGGATGGCCGTGGATCTGGACAATGCGGAGTACGAGTACATGCCACCGATGGAGACCCCATCCGCGGCCGAGACCCAAATGGCGACCGCGCCCGCGGGCGAGAGGTTGATCTTCTGGCCGTACCCCATGGGCCGCCAGGCCCATGAGATGGTTCACTGAGCCAAGATCGAGCAGACCCAGCCTGTGCCGATCCCCAGGAAGGTGCCGAGGATCTGGCCGACGATGGCCATGAGCAGGCCCACGACAGCGAGATTGGGCTGGTAGGCGGCGGAGACGACGGGCGCCGAGACCGCCCCGCCGATGTTGGCCTGGCTGGCGGAGGCGACCAGGAAGAGGGGGGACCGGAAGAGCCTGAGCGCGATGAACAGCCAGATCGCGAAGAGGCCGATCCAGGTCGCGCCGAGCAGCAGATAGGCAGGGGCCTCAAAGATGCTGTTGAGATCGGCGCGGGAACCGATCGAGGCAAGCGTGAGGAAGAGCAGCGCGTAGCCGACCTCGCTGGCACCGGAGTCCTCGAGGCGGCGCAGCGGGGTGAGGCTGAGGGCGAGGCCGAGGAGCGAGACGGCAATGAGGGCGATGGCGAGGCCGTTGAGAACAGTCGAGAGGACAAAGAGCGGCGCTTCGATCTGGTGAGGGTCGACCCCCCGCTCGCGGAGAACGTCGCGGGCCGCGATCGTCCCGGAGAGATCGGCGGCTCCGTCGATCTCGGCGAGAGCACGGGGGCGCTCCTCGGGGGCCATGGCGGCCAGAGGCTGCCCGGTCACCAGGGCCCCGAGCCGCTCATCGATGGCGCGCCAGTCTTCGGGCGTCATGAGGGCCGACAGACGCGCGAGGCGCTCGGGGCCGGGAATGGAGATGCAGGTGTGGTCGATCCACTTGCCTCCGAGCAGGCAGAGGTGGGCACCGACGGCCCCGATCCCCAGCATCGCGAGGAGGGCGGGAGTGCGAATGGGCTTCGATCGCTGGGCATGAATCTCCCCGAGTCGCGTGTTGATCTCGTCGATGACTTCGGTCCTGGCGCGGTTCCAGCGGTCCACGCGCGTCTGTGCGCCTGCCAGGGCGATGACGATGATCATCCAGGAGTATCCCACGACGACGTCGACGACGGTCATGGACGTGAAGACGTGCTGTGGGCAGCTGAGGGCCTCCTTGATGGCGATCATGTTGGCGGAGCCGCCGATCCACGAGCCGCAGAGGGAGCCGACGCCGCGCCAGAGGTCGGGATCGCCGATCGTGCCCTGCCACAGCGCGAAGGAGGTGATGCCGGAGGCCGCGACGCCGAGAGAGGCGATCACCATGAGCAGCAGAGCGCGCGGCCCGAGACGGAGGATGAGGGGGAGGTCGGTGCCGATCAGGAGCAGCACGAGACTGAGAGGGAGGGCAAAGTCGCGGAGGAGACCGTAGACGATGCGGGATGCATCGGACCCGAAGACACCGAGCGTGTTGAGGACCATCGGCGTGAGATAAACGAGAAACACGGTGGGAATGAGTCTGAGGACCGGCGTGGCGCGGTACCAGCGCGAGCCGGTCATCCAATACAGCACTGCCAGAAGGAGCAGGAGGGCTGCGATGAGGCCGTTCGGGGAGGTGATCAGGGGCTCTTCGAAGAGTTTGAGATTGGCGGGCACGCGCCGTCACCTCCACAACAGTGGTCAGGGAGTGATAGCGGCCCGGAGTGAGATGGGCAAGAGGTCCTGCTCAGGCGAGCAGGCCCCCGATGGGCGCCCCGTGATCGGTGAGCTGCAGCGGACGGCCCACCGGGGTCATGTTCCACTGCGCATGGTCGATGCCGAGCGACGTACACACGGTCGCAATGACGTCGGGGACGCCGACGCGGCTGTCGACCACGTCAGCCCCCTGGGCGTCGGTGGCGCCGATGACCTGACCTCCGCGGACGTTGGCTCCGGCGAAGGCGACACTCCAGGCCTGCGGCCAGTGGTCGCGTCCCTCGTTGGCGTTGATCTCGGGCGTGCGGCCGAACTCGCCCAGGGTGACGACGAGGGTCTGGTCGAGGAGCTCGCGCTGAGCGAGATCGTCGAGGAGCGCGGCGAGAGCCTGATCGAGCTCGGCACTGAGGGCGGCGACGCGGCCGAAGTTGTCCTGGTGCGTGTCCCATCCGCCCAGAGAGACCTCGATGAAGGGCACGCCGGCCTGGATGAGCCGGCGTGCCATGAGGACTCCGGAGCCGAACTCGCCCGGGCCATAGGCCTCACGGGTGGATTGGGATTCGCCCGCGAGGTCGAAGGCCGCTCGCAGCTCCGAGTGCATGAAGCGGACGGTGCGAGCCGTGATCGTCTCGTGCGCCTCGACGTCGCGGCCGGGGTGTCTGGCGCGGAACCCCGCGTCGAGACGCTGGGCGAGGGCGAGGCGCGAGTTGAAGCGAGGCGTGGAGATGCCCCGTGGAGGCTCGAGGTTCTGTATCGGCCTCGTGGCGCTCTGCACGAGGAAGGGCGAGTACTGAACGCCGAAGAAGCCGGCGCCCTCGGAGGTGCCCCCCACGGCGATGAAGTTGGGCAGCTCGGCGTCGGCGCGTCCGATCTCCTTGGCGACGATCGCGCCGAGGGAGGGATGCGCGACCGTCGGATTCGGCGCGTAGCCTGTGCGAGCAAGGTACCGGGCGCGCTGATGATTGCCCTCGGTGCTGGACACAGAGCGGACGAGGGCGATCCTGTCCATCCGCTCGGCCATGCGGGGCAAGTGCTCACTGATCTGCACGCCGGGGATGCGCGTTCCAATGGCGCGGAAGGCGCCGTTCCCAGGCTTGGGGTCGAAAGTGTCGATGTGACTGGGTCCGCCCTCGAGCCAGAGGACGATGCAGGCCCGGGCCGCCGGATGGCGCGGAATGGGCTCCTGCCCCCAGACGGCATCCAGAGGAAGCGTGAGAGAGGCCAGTGCGCCCAGGGAAAAGCGCAGGAACGAGCGGCGGTCGAGTTCCGCGCGGACGGTGGCCTCAGGGGGGGGACACTGGCTGCACAGGCGTGTGTCATGGCGGGGTCCGGAGCTCATGGGGGCCCTCCCGGTCAGTGGTTGAAGAGGAACTCGGAGGAGTTGAGCAACGCCCAGAGGAGATCCTCGGCGTGTGTGCGCTCGTTGGCGCCGGCGATGCCCGGCATCGCGAGATACTCGGCGGCGATCTGCCGCTCCTCGGGTGCCGGGAAGCGGCTCAGGACGGCGAGATAGAGCGCATCCGCGCGCTGGCCGGGATCGGTTGTCCGCTCGAAGACCTCGGCGAGGAGCCCGCCGCGGCGGCTGGCGATGGCCTGGGCGACGAGGGGAGAGTTCATGCGGAAGAGCGAGAGTGGTATCGTGCCGGCGAACGCGGTCGTCTCGATGATCTCGTCATCGCTGCTGTGCTGGAAGACGAACTGGGTGATCATGCGCTCGAGCCGCTCCTCAGGTGTGAGGCTGCGGCCACGGTCGCCGCCCAGCCCCATGGCGGGGCCGCGCCCGCGCAGCGCGGCTTCGGCGGGGTCCACGCCGGTCACCGTGGCGAGACTCCAGAAGAGCTGCTCAGGTGTCATGGGCCGGAGCCGGGCGTGGGTGTAGAGCCGCTCGTCCGAGGCATTCTGCGCGGTGGGTGAAGAGGAGCGCTGGTAGGTGTCGCTGAGCATGATGGAGCGGATCAGGTGCTCGCGGTCGAACCCGTGGCTCTGGAAATCGCGCGCAAGGAAGTCGAGCAGCTCAGGGAACTGGGCCGGATTGGAGGGGCGGAAGTCGTCGATGGGCTCCACGAATCCCCGCCCGGTGAAGTGCGCCCAGAGGCGGTTGACCGTTGCCCGGGCAAACGCGGGATTCGCGGGGTTGGTGATCTCGGACGCCAGCGCCCCGCGCAGGTTGACGCGGCGGCCGCGCGGGTAGACGGTGCCGTCGACGAAGGTGGGCTGCACGACGGTGTCTGTTCCGGGGATGCGGGTGGGCCGGCCGCGGGGCATGTCCATGAGCTCGGCGGCCTCCGGCTGTCCACTCTCGCCGCGGATGGGCCGTGCCCGCGTCTGCTCGAGGAACGCGACGAACTCCCAGAACTGCTGCTGCGTGAACGGCTCGGTCTTGTGATCGTGGCACTGAGCGCACTGGATCTGCTCGCCGAGAAAGTTGCGGCTGATCGAGCCCGCAGCATCGGCGGGCGTCCGGCCGAACTGGAGCAGGTAGTTTGTCGCGCCGACCTGGTCACTGCGGCCGGTGGCGGTGAGAACCTCCCGGGCGAAGTCGTCGTGGGGCATGTTCTGAGCGATGACGACATCGCGGACCCACTCGCGGAACGCGAGCCGGTCGACGCGCTGCTCGTCGCGCTCGCGTCCGAGCAGCCACAGCGTCCAGACGGTGGACCAGCCCTCACGGTGAGCGGGCGTCTGCATGAGCCATTCGATCAGCAGGCGCCTCTTGCCGGGATCATCGGAGGCGAGAAACCGCTCGGTGACCTCCGCGCGCGGCACGCGGCCGGTGAGATCGAGCGAGGCGCGCCGGACGAACTCGGCATCGTCGGCCACAGGGGACGGTTGAAGTCCCGCCTGGCGCTGAGCCTCCCCGATGACGCGGTCGATCTCGGCCGCGGTGGCCCGAGCGTCGTCCCACAGATCCGCGGGGAGGGAGGGGGCGGTCAACGCGCTGAGCGCGGCGATCACGGTCACGGCGAATGACGATCTCATCATGCGCACCTCGCAGGCATCCACTGACGATGAGCGGTGTGATCAACTTCCGTGCCGCTCGAGAACTGGTGTGAACTCCCGTGAATCAGGCGCAATCGGGTCTCCTGGGCCGCGCGCCGTGTTCGCCCTTGCGCTGGGAGCGTACCGCATGGTGCAGAGCCGGGCAAGGGGGGGAACTTCCCCTTGCCCGAGGCGCACCCCGCCTCTAGCGTCGGTGGGACATGCGGATTGTTCCATCTCACGCTCTTCTGCTGGCCGTTTTGCTCGGCTCCTGCGCCACGCATCGGGCCGAAGTTCCCCGCCTGCCGGTCTCGGATCGCAGCCGGCCGGGCCGGGAGGCCGTCATGGCCACGCGCGACTTCGACCCGGAGACGCTGCGAGCCTCGACGCACCTGGTGGCCCGGGGCCGTACAGTGATCGGGCGGTTTGCCTTCGATGCCTCTGTGGTTTATCGGCGGCCGGATCAGATCCGCGTGCGCGCGAGCCGCCCCGTGCCCGGGGGCGAGTTCCTCGAGCTCGTGCAGAGTGGGGATGAGCTGACGCTGCTGTTCTACAAGGAGCGGCGGCACTACTCGGGACCACTGGCGCCGCTGAGCCCATCCATCCTCGAGGAGTTGCCCGTCGATGCCTCGTGGCTCATCCGGGTGCCGCTGATCGATCACCAGCTGGCCGAGGCGCTTCCTGGCCTCCGTGAGGACCGCGCCCCCGTCACCGGTCCGTGGCGACGGCACTTGGCGTTGACGGGGAACGCAGTGACGGGCGAGCGCTTTCAAGAGCAGCGTTGGATGCTCGACCCGGAGACCTTGACGGTGGAGGCCCTGGCGCTGAGGCTGCGTGGCGACGAGGGGCTGTGGCTGACGATCCGGTTCGACGCGTACCAGGAGTTCGCACCCGGCGAGATCGAGGGCCTGCAAGCGGGCGAGAGCGCGGTGCTGCCGACGGAGTTCCGCGTGTCTCTGGCCCGGCGCCCGTTCCGGCGGGTTCTCCGCGGCGAGCGATGGTCGGTCGAGGGGCGGGTGTCGCGCTACCTGCTGGATCGGCCCGTGCGAGATCAGGACTTCGTGTTGCCGCCTCCCCGGGGATTCGAGGCCCTCGCGCTCGAGCATCTCGGGACGAGGTGAGCGCGTGGGGCTCCGCGATCGCTTCCATGGGGGCATGGCGACGCTGACAACGCGGCATCCGCGGTGGGTGATCGCCGTGGCCCTCCTGGTCACGGTCCTCTCGGGGCGACTCGCGCTGGTGCCGCTGGAGAACATCGACACGGACATTCTTCGCCAGCTGCCACCGGATCTGCCGGAGGTGGAGGCCTACCGCCGCGCCGTGCACGAGTTCGGGGCGCTCGATCATCTGTACGGCGTGATTGAGGCGACGCAGGCCGAGCCGGATGTGCCGCTGCTGATCGCGGCCGCCGAGGGCCTGGCGCGTGCCCTGGAGAATCCGGAGTTCGTCTTCGAAGTGCAGTGGTCGCTGGATCCGGACACGCAGGACCACTACGGCGATGCGGCGGGAGTGACCTACGGGTCGCTCCTGCCTGCGGAGGACTGGGACGCGATCAGGGCGGAGCTGTTCAGCCCGGAGGCGCTGCGGCGGCAGGCGATTCGCCAGCGGCACCTGCTCACGAGCCCCCTCTCGGGGCGGTTCCTGCGGGCCCAGCTGGCCGAGCCTTTTGGGCTCAGCGGTCAGATTCAGCGGCGGCTGCTGATGACGCGGAGTCCGATTCCATTCGACCCGCGCTCGGGCCACTTTCTCTCGCCGGACCAGCGGATGCTGCTGCTGGTGATACGCCCCTTCAAGCCCCCGACCGATCTTCTGTTCTCCCAGGCGCTGATGCACCATGTGCGCGAGGCAGCCGGCCAGGTCGAGCGGCAGTTCTCCGGGGAGATCGAGATCGGGTTTCTCGGGCCTCACAGCGAGACGCTCTACGACACGGGGCTGCTCCGGCGCGACGTGATGGCGACCGGCATCGCGTCGGGTCTCTGTGTGATCTCGCTGTTCATCATCGCCTTCCGGCGCTGGTCCGCCGTGCTCTTTGTGGGTCTGCCACTGCTGTTCGGAAACATCTGGACGCTGGGGCTGGTGGGTCTGTTTCTCTCGCACCTGACCATCGTCACGTGTGCCTTCGCTGCGATCGTGCTGGGCATCGGCATCGACTTCGGCATCCACCTCTACAACCGTTTCCTCGAGGATCGTCTGCAGGGCCACCCGACGGCGGAGAGCGTCCGGCGCGCGCTCGTGGAGGTGGGCCCGGGCATCCTGACCGGCGCGCTGACGACGGCGCTGGCATTCTTCGCGCTGCTGCTGACGGACTTCCCCGGCTTCCGGGAACTGGGCCTGATCGGCGGGATGGGGGTGATCTGCTGCCTGATCGCGATGTACACGGTGATGCCCGCACTGCTGATGATCCTGCACCACCGCCGGCCGCGGAGCCGCTATCAGCGTCTGACGAGCTTCGGCCTCGAGGCCTTGGCCGACGCGATTGCCCGGCGTCCGCGGACAACCCTGCTGGCGGCGCTGATCCTGACCGCCTGGCTGGGTTTCCTCTCTCTCAGCCTGGTGTTCGATGACAATCTCTTCCACCTCCGTGATCCACCGCCATCCCAGGTGGCCCTCCGGACCCGTGTGACCAATCAGTTCAGGCTGCCGGGCCAGCCGCTGATGCTGACGCTGACGGCGGGACCCGATCTCCAGACCGCGCTCCAGGCAAATGACGCGCTGAGCCGGCGCTTGTCGGAGATCGGGGGGCTGTTCGACTTCGCGTCGATCGATTCACTGCGGACACTGCTGCCGAGCGAGAGCGAGCAGGGACGGAGCCTGGCAGCCATCGGATCGCTCGATGTGGGCGCGGTGACCGCGCAGTTCGCCAGCGCGGCCGCGGAGATGGGGCTGAGTCCAGAGGTGACCTCTCCTTCGGAGACACATCTGCGCGCGTGGATCGCAGCCACGATGGCGTCGGACCCGCTTCGCCTGAGTCTGGCGAGCCGCCGGTCGCTCCGGCGCCTGGTGACGAACTACGTGGCGCACGCGGGCGACCGGTTCCGGGTGCTGACGACGATCTATCCGCAGCGCATGCGCTTGCCGGCGCCGGATCAGGAGACGCTGCTGCGGGAAGCCAGCGGGGCGGTGCGGCGCGTGCTCGACCTCCCGCCGGGAACGGAGGCGCCGCTGGAGGTCACGGGACTGCCGGCGCTCGTGGACGAGCTGCGCTCGCTGATCAAGCGCGACCTGGCCCTGATGGTGTTCGTGGTCACAGTGAGCGTGGTGTGCGTGCTGTGGCTGCACTTCGGCAGCATTCGGACCGCGCTCCTGGTGACGGTGCCCGTGCTGGCGGCGCTGCTGTGGATGCTGGGCCTGCTGGCCGCGGCGGGCCAGTCACTGAACTTCATCAACGTGCTCGCCATCCCCATCACGATCGGGCTGGGCATGGACAACGGGCTGCACATCCTCGAGCGAATGCGGAGCTCGGCGAACGGCCGGATCGACGAGGCGCTGATCCACTCGGGGCGTGCCGTGGTGATCTCGTCGCTGTCGAACATGCTGGGTTTCGGGGCGCTGTCGCTCGCGTCCTTCCGCGGGATTCAGGAGATGGGTGTCCTGGCGATCATCGGGGTCGCACTGTCGCTGATCACCTCGATCACGCTGATCCCCGCGCTGATCCAGACAGTGGGCGGCCGCGCCGGCTGGCGGGGTCTGCTGAAGCCGGATGAGGGATGAGGCGCCTGCCATCTCTTCAGAGGCATGAGAAACAGGGCCGAATGCGCTGCATCCGGCCCTGGGGTGCGGTGTGTGGTGGCTGAGGGGGAAACTCAGCGGCCCGTCGTCCCGCCACCGGGACCGACGCGCCAGAGGTCGCCGTCGCTGATCGTCCCGTTGGTGGGGTCGTAGCTGAGGAGCTGGAGCGCCTGCTGCATCTCGGCGACGCCGTAGCCGCCGGCGTCGGCTTCGACGCCGCGCTCAGAGATGTCGCCGTGGCGCCCCTCACTGGGTGTGCGCTCGGCGGCGAGGGCGTCGAAGGCGTTGGCGACGGGCGTGCCGGAGACGAAAGGATTGCCCGGTGCCGGCTCCTGCTGATTCGAGGGGGCGCCGCGCCAATTGAACCGAAGATCGGTGTCGGGCCCGACGCTGGTCAGAATCCACTGGGTGCCAGCGGTGGAGTCGCGCGATTCGCGGTACTGGTAGGTGACCTGGCCCCCGGCGATGAAAGGGTCGATCAGCGCCGAGGTGGTGTAGGCAGTGGGGGTCGTGATGCCATACCAAATCTGGCCGTCCTTGACCTGACCGACGAAGTCGAACGAGACGCCGTTGTACGTGTTGTTCTGTGTGGAGAAGGTGTAGAAGTCGAAGCCGCCGGCGATGGCCGTGACGGTGTCGAGAACCTGCTGAGGGACGGCCATGCTGTTGTCGGTGCCGATGGGGTAGACATTCTGGTCGACGCGGAAGGACTCGATGCCCGTCGAGAGGCTTCGCATGTCGGCGAGGGCGCGGGAGACCTTGGCGCGGGTCTGAGCCTCGAGGAAGTTGGGAACGGCGATCGCGGCGAGGATGGCGATGATTGCGACGACGATCAGCAGTTCGATGAGGGTGAAGCCGCGGCGGACGGGCGAGGCGGGTGACATACGATCTCCTTGGAAGTCTGATGTGGAGTGTATGCCAAATTGATGTTTGGCATGTCAAGCACATACTTTTGGTACATACTTTTCGCTTGGCATTGGCGAGTGCTGCAGGCATGGACCGTTGAAACCGCGAGGCTTGTGTTTCAGTTGGCCAAGGCGAGGCGGTCCAGGAGGAGGGGGTCGCCCAGCCGTCGCGCGAGCTTCTTCGCGGCTTGAAGCGCCTCGCGCTGGGCCCCGTCTCCGCGCAGGAGGGTGGCGCGGCTGGCCTGGACCCAGGCGATGTCTCGGGGATCGCCTTTGGCCTCCGCGGCGCGGAGGGCATCCCGGAGATGTTTGCCGACGTCTGAGGTCTCTCCGGCCGCCGCAAGGGCCTCAGCGAGGGAGCGAAGCACCTGCGCCCGGAAGTCGCCGTCGGCGGAAGCCTCGACGAGCTTGACGGCTTCGCGCGCCGCGCGGAGGGCGGCGAGGGCGCGGCCTTTCGCGATGTTGGCGTCGACGAGGACAAGGAGGGCGTTGAGTTGGGCCGTCTGGTCGCGGAACTGCTTGCCCTCTCTCAGAGCCTGCTCGGCCATGGCGATGGCCTCGGCGGCGTCGCCGCGGTTGAGCAGGGCGCGCGCCCAGTTGCCCCGCGCGACGCAGAGGACCTCGGCATGGCGGTGCTCGGCGGCGAAGTCGACAGCGCGGCGGCAGTGCTCGATGGCCGCATTCCACTCACCGGTGAAGTTGTAGACCTCGCTCATGGTGATGTCGGCGGTCAGCATGACGCGGGCGTAGCCGATCTGGTGCGAGAGGCGGTAGGCCTCGATGCAGCGGCTCTTGGCCTCGTCGTAGCGTCCCTGGCGGATGGCGATGAGGCTCAGGTTGTGGTGCGCCTCGGCCATCGCGCGCCGGTCGCTCTGTTCCTCGGCGATGGCCAGGGCTTCGCCGAGGTGTTTGGCGGCGGCTCTCAGGTCGCCGCGCAGCATTTGGACGATGCCGACGTTGCTGTGGCCGAGGTAAGCGCGGTGGAGGTCCATGCCCTCGACGCTGAGGGCCCTGAGGTACTCCTGAAAGTGCTTCAGCGCCGTGTCGTAGTCCCCCTCGGTCTGGTGAACGACGCCGAGGGCCTGGCGGCAGGCGCGAACGCGCTGGGCGTCGCCGAGGTCCGTGAAGAGCTTGAGGGCAAGGCCGAGGGTCTTCGCCGCGGCCCGGTTGTCGCCCATGAGGCGCTGCATGTTTCCGAGGTTCATGGAGGCCAGGGCGCGCTGTCCGGCGAGCGCCGTCTCGGCGGCCGCGAGATCCATGGCGCGGGTGAAGTTCTCGGCGCCGGCGGGGTAGTCGCCGGTGACGTTGAAGACGCGGCCGAGCTCGGTGTGCGTGTCGACCTGGAGGCGGAGACGCTCGGACTCGTCCATCTCGCTGCGGTCGAGGACGTCGAGGAGCTTGGTGTAGTGGTCGATGGCGGCCTCATTGGCGTACATGCGCTGGCACTTCTGGCCGGCGAGCCAGAGGAAGTGGCGGGCCTTCGGTAGATTCTCGGCGATGTGCCAGTGGTGGGCGAGAAGCTCGGTGTGCTCCTCGAGGCGATCCTCGTAGATGACCTCGATGGCCTCGGCGACGCGGCCATGAAAAGCGGCCCGGCGCTTCTTGAGGAGGGTGCTGTAGGTCACCTCCTGCGTCACCACGTGCTTGAAGAGGTAGATGAGCTCGGGGAGTGTCGACTTCTCGAAGATGAACTCGACGTCGACGAGCTCGGTGAGCAGAGTCTCGAGGCGCTGCTTGACCTCGCTGACCTGCTCGAGGACGCGGTACCGGAAGAGGTGACCGATGACACTGGCGCACTGAAGCACGCGGCGGACTTGGACCGCGAGGCGGTCGAGCCGGGCAAGGATCACCCCCTGCACCGTCTCGGGGATCTGCAGCTTCCGGACGTCGCCGGCGAGCGCCCAGCGGCCGCCCTCGCGCCGGAGCAGGCCCTGCTCCTGCAGGCTCAGGACGATCTCCTCGACGTAGAAGGGGTTGCCCTCGGTCTTGGAGAGGATGTTCTTCTCGAGGACGGGCGGCAGCTCGTCGAGGTGGCAGAGGCGGCGCAGCAGCTCGCCCGACTGCTCTTCATCGAGCTCGAAGAGAGTGACCTTCGTGAAGTCCTCGGGCGCAGGGAAACGGTGATCCAGACTCGGCCTCGCGAGGACGAGGAGCAGCAGGGGGAGATCCCGGCGGCCGCTGGCGAGGAGATGATCGATGAGCTCGAGGCTCGCGGCATCGGCCCAGTGCAGGTCCTCGAGGACGAGGATGAAGGGTCCTTCGGCCGCGACGAGTCCGACGAGGCTGCTGATCGCGTCGAAGAGAACGCGCTGGCGCTCCTTGGGCTCGAGCTTCATGAGGGGGTTGGTGGTCTGGCTGAGGGCGAGCAGGAATTCGATCGCCGCGGTGATCTGAGCCTGATCACCCCGGAAGGTCTTCCCGGCGCCCCGGACGAGCCGGCCCACCGTGCCCGCGACTTTGGCGCGCATCTCGGCGGCGCCGTCCTGCTCGGTGATGCGTGCGAAGTCCTTCACCATCTCCACGACGGGGAGATAGGCCATGTGCTCGCCGAAGCTCAGACAACGCCCCGTGTACGAGCGCGGAGGCTGGCCCCCCTTTGCCGCAGCGCGGAAGAACTCGAACACCAGCCGCGACTTGCCCACGCCCGCCTCGGCTTCGATGTGAACGACGCGGCGCTTGCCGCGCTGGGCGGTGTTCCAGTTGCCGAGGAGGGTGTTGAGCTCGGTCTGGCGGCCGACGAAGTCGACCATCTCCACACGCTCTCGGAGCTGGACCTCCTTGGCGAAGCGCTGGGCGGCGCGCTCGGCGATATAGGCCTTCACCGGGAGGGCCTTGTTCTTCACCGTGAAGGCTTCCAGCTCGCGCCACTCGAAGATCGAGCGCGTGCGCTGCCAGACGGCCTTGGAGACGTACACCTCGCCGCGCCCGGCCTTGCCCTGGAGTCGAGAGGCGAGATTGACGGCATCACCGAGGGCGGAGTAGTCCGCACGGCGCTCGTCACCGAAGCTCTTGACGACGACTTCGCCGGAATTGATGCCGGCCGTCGTGTCGAGATCGAGGCCGGCCTTCTGCCCGAGCTGGCGGATCGCTTCCCGGATCTCCAGCGCCGAGCGGACGGCTCGCTCAGGGTCGTCCTCGTGGGCGACAGGCGCCCCGAAGAGGGCCATGACGGCGTCCCCGATGAACTTGTCAATCGTGCCGTCGTAGCGCTCGATGACGGCCGTCATGGCGGCGTAGCACCGCTCCATGAACTCGGCGAGGTCCTCGGGGTCGAGGGTCTCGCTCAGGGCCGTGAAGCCGACGAGGTCGACGAACATGACCGTGATGTTGCGACGCTCGCCTTCTTCGATGGCGTCCGAGAATCCCTCCGTGAGCCGCTGCATCACCTTGGCGGGGATGAACTTCTTGAGCTTGTCCACCTGCTCTTGCAGGCGGCGCTCGGCCTCGGTCGGCTCATGGCTCTTGGGGGGCTCGCCGGGGGCCGGTGGCGGGGGCAGCTGCGAGGCGTCCACGCCGGGTTGAGGGCTCTTGCAGAAGCGGCAGATCACTGCGGCGGTCCGGATCTCCTCCGCGCAGTAGGGGCAGACTTTGAATCCCTCTTGGACCACGGGTCAGGCACTCCTCAGGTGATATCGGCCCCTCACGGATTGTTGATCACATGCAGCACCAGATCTGCGGCGTCGATGCGCCCGTCGCCGTTGGCGTTGGCGACGGCCTGCTGCTCGACATCGAGGGTGATCTGGCCCAGCAGATACTGGATGAGCTGTTCGCGGGTGACGGACGGAGGCGTGTAGGCGGGGTTGAGGACGGCGCCCCACACCGCCAAGCCGTTGGCGTCGGTGAGGTTTGTCACGCCGGTGGTGCGCACGACACCCTGCGTGAGGCTGTTGGTCTGCAGTCCGGGGACGAACTGGAAGTTCGGCCCGAGGGCGAAGTCAACGCGCGAGCGGACGATGCGCATGCGGTTGGCCTGTCCTGTGGCGCCATCGAACGCGACGACGTCGGTCAGCGCGGGGTCGGTGCGCGGGATGTACTGGACGGCGACGTTCACCGGCTGGCTGAAAGCGATGGGATTGCCGCCCGCGTCGCGCGTCTGGATCGTGAAGAGCGCTCCGCTCTGGTCGGGGAAGAGGTTGGCCCCCGGCTCTGGCGCGGGCCATGTCCGCTCGAAGAGAGTGGCGGCGCGGATCGTGACCTCGATCCGGCTGGGGTTTGACTGGGTTGTCTCCACGAAACCCGGGAACTCGACCGCGTGGAGGAGGTAGGCGCCGTTGGGGCCGGAGTTGAGCTGCGGCCCCTCATCGGCCTCGGTGAGGAGAATGACGGTCGCCGACTGGTCCGGGGCTGCCGGCACCAGGAAGAGGTTGCGCTGCTCGACCGGGTTGATCGGAATCGTCGCGAAGGTGCCGACGTCATCGGGGTCCGCGGAGGGGTTGAGTCCTTTCAGGCCGATCGTCACCGTGTTCTCCTCGGTGTCCTGAGAGAGGATCACGATCTGCGTGAAGGCGCCCGTCGGAGGCCGGGCATCGTCGGGCACACCGAGGCGAATGGGTCCCTCGGACGTGAGCTGCACCGGGCGCATCATGCCCTCGGTCTGCCCCGCGGAGAAGTCGATGTCCTCCTCGCGGTATCCGAGCATCAGGATGGCGGGTCGCCGGAAGAGCGCGTTGGGGAGTTCCGCGTCGGTCGAGACGTTGAAGGCGGTCGTGAGGCCGAAGAACGCGAGGCTGTCGGGCACGGCCGAGATCTCGAAGCGCGTCGGCAGCACGAGCGAGCCGTCGGGGACATTGAGACGGTGCTGCGTGTACTGGTAATCCTCCGCCGCGCCCTCGTCGTTCTGCTCCACGCCAGCCGTGCCGCCACTCTCGTCGAGAGTCTGAGCGATGCCGACAAAGCGCCACCGGAGGTCGACAGCGACATCGTCGACGCGGTCGACGCCGTTGTCGCGGGCGGGGGCTCCGGTGTTGGGATCGCGGATGTCGAGGTTCCGCAGCGCGCCGAGGTCGATGGCGGTCGACACCGCAGGGTCCTCTCCGGCGATGATCAGCCGGTTGAACGACGACCCGAGGGTGATGACGATGGAGTTCGAGTCGGCGGGGTTGTCTTGCACGGTCGCGTCGGTCCCGAAGGAACCGCCATTGGTGATGAACCAGTCGGCGTCCTCCAGCGTGCCGGGCGTGATCGTGATCGATCGGTCGAAGAGCAGAAGAATCTGATCACCTGGCTCGAGGCGGCGGTCGAGATTGCCATTCTCCGCCGCCGTGGCGGTGAGCAGACGCGGGCGCAGCGGCAGCGCGCCGGCGGCCACGACCTCGCCGAAGAATTCGCCGCTGGACGGATTCGGGGTGCCGATGAGGAGGTCCTGATAGCTGTTGGCGTTGAGGTCTCCGGCGGCGAGGGACTGGCCGATGCCGTCGGATGGACGCGCCCCGAGGAAGCGCCAGCAGTTGGGAGTCGTTGACGTGAGCACAACCGGCGCCGCGGGGAACACCGGCCCGCCAAAGACGACATAGACGACCCCCGACCCGGGGCGGCCATTCGGGGCAACGACTTGATCGTCCCCCGGGGCGCTCATGACCCAGTCCTCGTACCCGTCGGCGTTGAGGTCGACGAAGTGGACAGCCGTGCCGAGGGCGTCGCCGGTCGAGTTACCCTCGTAGACGCCGAACGTGCTGCCTGGCGCCGCGCTCAGGTCGATCACCGGCGGGCGCAGCTTGTCGCCTCCGACGATGTAGGCTCTGCCCTGGAAGGAGATCGTCCCCTGCGGTGCGGGCTCGGTGTCGAAGAACACCGGGTTGTTCGGAGCGCCGACGAGCAGATCGTCACGCCCGTCTCCATTGCCATTGCCGAACGCGACGGATGCCCCGAACTCGCCGAGGACGATCGGAGCGCCATCGAGCACCGTGAAGGCAGGAAACGGACCGGGCGAACCCATGAGATCGATGACAGCGGGCCGGTCCTGGCGACCGTAGACGATGTAGGCCCGGCCGGTGGGGCCCTGAGAGTTTGGGGCCTCGTATCCGGGGGCACCGATGGCGAGGTCATCGCGCAGATCGCCATCGGCGTCCCCCATCGCCAGCGCGAATCCGTGGCGGGCGTTGACGCCGCCCCCAGCGACCTCAAGCACCTCGCCGGGGAATGCGTCGATCAGGTCGATGGTGCCAAAGTTCTGGAGGTCGGACCGGCCGTAGAGCAGGTAGACGCGCCCGAAGTCCTCGCCCTGGCCCGGGTCGTAGCCGGGCGCGCCGATCGCCAGATCATCGAGACCGTCATTGTCGAAGTCGCCCGCAGCCAGGGCCGCACCGAGGCCCTGGGAGACCTGCTGCCCCTGGACGTCGAAGAGCGGCGCGAGCAGCTCGGTGACAGGCCGTCCGGCGTCGAGGAGGTCGATGGTCTCGCCGCTCATGGCGAAGGGACCGTAGACGATGAAGACGGTGTCCTGGGCTGAGCCGAAGCGCACCGCCTGAGGTGCGCCGATGGCGACATCGTCGAGGCCGTCTCCGTTGAAGTCGCCGATGGCGAGCGCTGCCCCGAGGGCATCGTCCTCCTCCGCGCCGACGATCACGGCCACGTCGGCCCCGGGGGCGTCGAGGATGAGCGTGTCGTCCAGCTCGGAGTTCTCGATCAGATAGACGCCTCCTTCGCCGCCCCGGTCGAGCAGTGTCGCGCCCGGGGCGCTCACGGCGAGATCGACAAGGCCATCGCCGTCGAGGTCACCGGTCGCCATGGCCGAACCGAGCTCATCAAATGCGCTGAGCCCCTGCACACGGAAGGGCGGATCGACCTGCGAGAGGTCGATCAGACTGTAGTCTGGCACGGGTCCCGCGGTGGCGGTGGCGAGCGCCCCCAGGACGCTCCAAGTGGCGCAGACGGCGAAACGGCAAATCATCGCGGCCTTCCCCCCGCCGTGGCCGCTGCCGGCCCGGCCAGGATTCTCGAGTGCATTCACGCGTGGCATCTCATCACAGCCGTTTCGCTCCCTGCAATCAATGACTGCAAGGTCCTGATGGGGACCGGAACAGAGGAGACCCCACGCCCGACCGGGCGCAGGTGGGGGACACCAGGGAGCAGTCTATGCCAGAGCCGCTGGAATGGCCAGTGCAATAGTCACTTTCCGCCCGCGGCCGACTCCAGCGGGCGCCGGGAGTGGCCCATCGCGGCCGTGGCGAAGCGACCGACGCCAACGGCGACGCTGCCGGCGGCGAGGAAGAGGAGAAGGGCGGCCATGGCTCCGAGGAGGCGGTTGCCGGGGTTCAGGAGATTGTCCTTCACCTGAATCCAGAGAGCGCAGGAGGTCGTGGCGATCATGAAGACCGCCGGAAGCGCGGCGAAGAGATGGTGGCGGGAGCGCTGAACGAGCCACACGGTGACGGTCGTGAGGGCGAGGGCACCGATGATCTGATTGCCCGCGCCGAAGACCGGCCAGATCTGGGGGAGGGCCGAGAGGGCTGCGACGCCGACCATCGCGCTGACCACCAGAAGGGTGTTGAGCCAGGGGCTGCGCAGGAGGGCGGGCGCGTTGCCCAGGAAGATGAAGCGCCAGAACTCCTCGAGGAGATAGCGGGCCAGGCGGACGGAGGCGTCCAGCGTGGTGACGACGAAGCCCTCGAGCATGAGGATCCCGATGACGACGGCGACGGCGACCGGGATGAACGGCAGCGCGGCGTTCATCAGGTTGCCCACGCCCAGAGCGAAGGCGAGAACGGGGTTCGAGCGGACGCCCTCGACGGCTGGGAAGACGAGGTCCATGTACTCCGGGCGAGAGAGGGCCGACGCCACGGCGACGACGACGAGCACGGCGAGGAACGACTCGAGGAGCATGGCGCCGTAGGCCACGCGGCGGACGTCGGACTCCCGGGCGAGCTGCTTGACCGTGGTTCCGCTGGCCACGAGGGAGTGGAAGCCTGAGATGGCGCCGCAGGCGACGGTGATGAAGAGGATCGGCCAGATGGCCCCGCGCAGAGCGGCCTGGCCGGCCGCGATGTCGAACGTGGGCGCCTCCATCGTCGCGCCGGACAGGCCGCGGATGAGGACGGAGGCGAAGAGGAGGAGGATTCCGCCATAGAGAATCTGGACGTTGGCGAAATCGCGCGGCTGGAGAATGAGCCAGACCGGAAGCGTTGCGGCGAAGAAGCAGTAGGTCGCGAGAACCCAGAACCAGACGTCGCCTGAGAGCCTGACGGGGAGGACAAACCCCAGCACGATGCTTCCGAGGCACACAGCGCCAGCGAGAAGATACGCGGGTCCCGTCGGGAAGTGGCGGCGGTGAATCAGCCATCCGAGGAGGGGAGCAAACACGGTGAGGACGATGACGGATGTCGTGGCGATGCCGCCGATGTGGGCCAGTGGCACGCCGGTCTCGGGTTGCGGATGCGTGTTCAGGAGCGTCTGGCCGGGCTCGAGCCCGAGCTGAGCGAGGGGGTAGACGGAGGTGAGGGCCGTGACGGAGAGATTGAGGAACGTGGCGTTGACGGCGGTGATGGTGATCAGGAGCACGAGGAGATAGAGGAGATAGCCGAGGGGGCCGAGCGTGCGCCGCGCGATCTCGCCGATGGTGGGCCCGCCCTCGCGAAAGGACGCGAACATCGCGCACATGTCGTGGACGGCGCCGAAGAAGATCCCGCCGATGACGACCCAGAGCCACACCGGCTGCCAGCCGAAGGCGAGCGCCATCGTGGGGCCGATGATGGGCCCCGCGCCGGCGATCGCCGCGAAGTGGTGGGCGAAGACGACATGGGTGCGGCTCTTGACGTAGTCGCGGCCGTCGGCAAAGCGGACCGAGGGAGGCTCGTTGCGGTCGTCCTCGCCGAAGTTGCGCGCGATCCAGCGAGGGTAGAACCGGTTGGCGATGAGGAAAACGGCGGCGGCGGCGGCGACGGGAACGAGGATGTTCATCTGAGAGGTCTCCCCGAATGAGGCGGCGATCCTGACGCGGCGGGCGGGAGGCCTTCAATGGGGATTTTTCAGCCGTCCTCCGCACGCTGGGGGATGACGACCACGGCCGGGCGCCCGGCGATGTTTGACGAGGCCACGAGCAGGTCCGGGAGCCCATCCGCCGTGACGTCCGAAACGCCGACGGCCGTGGGGAAGGGCACGTCGACGGCCCCTGGGTCATTGGCCACCCACTCCCGGTCGACGTCGGTGAGCCAGATGGCCACCTGGCCCCGCTCCGTGCGGGGGAAAAGGAAGTCGGCAAAGGAGTCACCATTGAGATCCGCCACGGACGGCGCGGCGGCGTCGGTGATTTCAATGTGGTGGCTGTCGTCCCGGAGAAACACTCCATTGGCGTTGCGACGAATGAGAGAGGCCCCCTCGGAGCCCACGGCGACAAGGACATCGACGCCCTGGCGCAGGAGGTCGCCTCCCAGCAGGTGCTCGACACCGCTGCCGATGTCGATTGCGCGCCGGTTGCGTTCCCAGTCAGGCCTTCCCGCGGCGCGGAGGTAGAGATGGGCTTGCGTCGGAGTGGCCACGGCGAAATCGGCGTCGAGGTCCCGGTTGAAGGACCCCCGGCAGAAACCGACGACGCGGCCTGTCTCGCCGGCGTTCCAGGGCGGGAGGAGTGAATGGGTGAATGCGAATCCTCCCCGGCCATCGCCGGTCAGCACCAGGACTCGGCCGGTCGTGTCGTCGAGGAGTGCGAGGTCCTGTTCGCCGTCACCGTCGACGTCGAAGAGATCGGCTTGGCGGATGACCAGCGTCGACCCCGGTGGCAGCAGAGCGCGGAGGTCGACCGTGCGCCCCTCGCTCCGGAATGAGCCCCCAAGGTTGTTGGCGAGAACTTCGGCCCAGGGTTCACTCGGATGAATGACGAGGAGCTCGCGCTGCCGCGTGTCACCGTCGAAGTCCCCGTGAAAGACGGCCACCGCGGGTGCCCGGAGGGGGATCGGCTCGCGCGCTTCGGCGAAGGGGACCGGCGCGGCGTCGCGGACACCGCGCCCCTTGCCGCGGCAGGCGGCGGTGGAGAGCAGAGCCGCC
>JABWBI010000262.1 GCA_013360565.1 Candidatus Sumerlaeia bacterium
GCCCGCAGCGCCCGCGCGACGTTCCAGTAGTCGAGCTCGAAAGCGCAGCTGACGAGGATCAGCGGGTAATCGCCGAGCGGGCGCTGGCTCTCGACCGACAGCGGCGGCATGTGGTCGAGGAAGACGCGGTCGCAGGAGAACGCCGGGTGGCTCTGCACGGCGCGCCAGACCCAGTGGACGCCGATGTTGGCCATGCCGATGGCGTAGTCATTGGGAAAGAGCAGCGCGACGGGAATGCGCGCGCCGAATGGGATCGGCTCGGCGCCGGTCTCCGCAGCCAGACGCTCACGCAGCTGCGCCCGCGCGCGCCACTCGGGCACCCGCCGCCGGGCGGGCATCGCCTCTTGGCGGTCGAGGAGGTACTGGCAGGACATGGGAGGGTGATTCTCTCACGCGGACTGCCCCGGCGACAAGCCCGCTGGCAGCCCCGGCGCCGAGAGGCAGCTTGACAATCTACGTTGCGATGGCTTGAACCACGGCAGTGTGGGAAGGGAGGCTTCTCTCATGGTCAGGGTGCTCTGCTCCGCTGTGATCGGGGTGATGGGCGTGTGGGAGTCGCACGCCGCCACCGCCTCCGTCGCGATCCCGGCCTCGACCATCGCGGCGTGGACGGGGGACAACGCGGACTCAGACCCGCTGGGACTCGCGTTCAACGGCGGGACGCTCTTCTTCTTCGAGGGGCGCAGTGTGGGCAATGGCGATCCGATGAACGTGACGCGCGCCCTGCTGCACGCGACCTGGCCGGGCGCGGCGCTGGGCATCCAGCTGCGCGAGAGCGAGATGCGGGCACTGACGGCGCAACCCGGCGCCATCTTCACCGTGCTCGACCTCTGCGCCCTCCCCGGCGGCGGCGTGGCGGCGATTCTCAACGACACGCTCACGGGCAGCGAGTTCCTCGTGCGCACGACGATTCCAAGCACGGGGGCGCTGCTTGTGCAGGGCACCGGGGCCGAAGGGGCGGTGGCCATCGCCGCGGATGCGTCGGCCCAGCGGCTCTACGTCCTCGCGACGGCCTCGCAGGGCGCCGCGTCGCCGGGGCTCCTGTTCCTCGACCTCTCCGGTTCGATCCCGGCACCGGCACTGACGATGCACGCGGCCCAGGCGGGCCTGGCCGCCGCGCTGACGACAGGCGGCACGGCGCAGTGGCTGCCGAGCGACCTCACCGTGCAGGGCGACGGCGATGTGATCATCTTCAACGCGGGGCCGAACATCGGGAGCGGCGGGGACCTCGGCAGCGACGGCGATGCGGTGCGCGTGACACCGGCGGGGGCGGTGTCGCTCTTCTTCGACCGCTCGCTGCTCGACGGCGTGACGGGCGACCCCGGGACGACGGGCTACGACGGGGCGGTGATCGCCGGCGAGTCCGATCACATCCTCATCGCCGCTTTCGAGACGGACGGGGGCGGGGCGACGACGGCGCAGGAATTCCTGGCGCGCGTGAGCCCGGATGGCACGTCTGCGACGCTGGTCAAGACGGAGGCGCAGATTGTGGCGGACCTGGGCGGCGGGGCGACGGATCTCTCGTTCAGCCGGCGGGGCGTCGTGCTCGATGGACCGGAGAATCTGCTGTGGTCGGCGAACGGCGGCGGCATCCCGCAGGGGATCTTGCAGCTCAGCGGTCCCGTGCCCGCCGAGCTCTCCGCCTTCGGGGCGGACTGAGGCGGCGTCAGCTTCGGGGCTCGGCGCGCCCGCGGTCGGGCTCGGTGACGAAGCCGTAGTTTTCGATGCCGGCGCCGAGGATGGCGGCGAGCACCTGGAGCGTGGTCTCGGTGGGGACAGTGCGGGAGGGCTCGATGAGGACTGTCAGGCGTGGGTTGGCGTCCGAGCGGGCGCGGAGGCGGTTCTGGAGCTGATCGAGCATGATCCGCTCGTCGTCGATGTAGATGCGGGGGTCGGGGTTCTCGGCGTCGTGCGCGATGACGATCGTCAGGGGTTCCTCGGCGTTGAGTGCACTGCTGCCGCCGCCGGTGCGCGCGAGTTCGACGGTGATGCCGTGCTTGAGAGCGGGGGCGAGGAGCATGAAGACGAGCAGGAGGTTGAAGACGATGTCGAGCAGCGACGTGAGGTTGATCGTCGCGTCGGGCTGCATGCGCGAGCGGCGGCGTCCGCGGCCGCCGCCTCTGGCGGGGCTACCCATCACGGGCGATGCGCCGCTGGATGATGTTGGCGAGCTCGAGGGCGAAGGCGTCCATGCGGTGCGTGACCTGCGCCACGCGCGCGATGAACCAGTTGTAGAAGAGCTGCGCGGGGATGGCGGCGAAGAGCCCCGCCACCGTCGCCACGAGGGCCGTCGAGATGCCGGGGCCCAGTGTCTGGACGGCTCCCGAGCCGGAGATGCCGAGTGCCTGGAAAGCGGCGAGCACCCCCCAGACCGTGCCGAAGAGGCCGATGAAGGGCGAGACCGAGGCCGTGGTCGCGAGGAAGATCAGGTGAGACTCGAGGCTGCGCGTCTCCGAGGCGATCGTGCGCTCGACGACGCGCTCGACCGAGTTCTGCGCCAGGTGAAGCCGGTCCTCGAGATTGAGGTTGTAGCCCTCGCGGAACCACCCCTCGACCTCGAGCTCGACGACGGCCTCGCGGAGGATCTCGGCCAGAGGGCTGTCTGGGTAGTCGACGGAGGCACGGTAGGCCTCCTCGATCGAGCCGTGGCCGTCGAGACACTCGGCGACGAAGGACTCCGTCTGGCGGTTGATCTGGCGGAACTGGAGCCACTTGTAGACGATGATCGCCCAGCTGATGACCGACAGGATCATGCACGAGATGAGGCTGATTTTGCCGATCAGATCGGCCTCGCGGATGCCCAGCCAGATGTCCGCGCCGAGAATGCCCGCGCCGGTGAGAGGGAGAAGGTCGGCAATGAAGGTCATGCGCAGAGAAGGAAGGCCGGGGTGGGGCGCGGTCGCTCGGTCACAGGAGTCTCACAGTGGGGCGAAAGTTTGCTGACGCCCGCCGGGGATGTCCACGGATTTCGGGGCTGTCCCGGGGCGCGGGTCACTCGGCCGCCACGCTCACGCCGTCGAAGCGGAATTCGCCGCCGGGGTTGATGACGTAGCCCCGGACGTTCGGCCGCAGGGCGATGCCCTCGACGCCGTGGCTGCAGAAGAGCCACGGCGCGTCCTCGGCGATGATGCGCTGTGCCTCGAGCGCGAGCTGGTGGTACTCCTCGGGGTCGAGCGTCAGATTCATCGCCGTCAGAATCGCATCCATCTCGGGGTTCGAGTAGAAGGCGGAGTTGGAGTAGGAGTTCGACGTGAACAGCGGCTTGAGGAAGCCGAACGGGCTCTCGCCGCCGACCCAGCCGGCGATGGCCATGTCGTAGACGCCCTCGCCCGTGGGGTCCCACGGCCCGGAGACCGGGATGTAGCGGTCGAACTGGCCCCAGTAGGTCGCGCGGTCGAAGGTCTGGAGGCGGACGCGGATGCCGACCTGGCGGAGGTCCTCGACGACGGCGTTGGCGATGGTGCTGAAGGTCTGACGGTCGTCGGACCACATGAGGACGTCGACGCCGCCGGGGTATCCCGCCTCGGCCATGAGGCGCCGCGCCTCACCGGGATTGTAGTCGTAGCGCACCATGTCCGGGTTGTAGTCGGGCATGTTCGGCGGCAGGGGCCCGTGGGACACCGTGCCGACGCCGTTCATGAGGTGATCGATGATCTCCTGCTGGTTGACGGCGAGATTGGCGGCGCGGCGCATGCGCACGTCGCTGAAGGGAGGCTTCTGAGTGTTGAAGGCGATGTAGCGGACGCTCAGCGACGGCGCCGCCTGCACCTCGATCTCGTCGCCGTAGCGCTGGCGGAGGTCATTGACGATGTTCCACGACACGACGCACATCTCCAGATTCCCCGCCAGCAGCTCGATGACGCGCGTGGTCTCCTCGGGCATCGGGATGAAGACGAGCTCCTCGAAGCCCACCGTGCCGCCGTGCCAGGCCGGATGGCGCCGCATCCGGATGCGCACCTCGGGCTGCCAGGCCTCGAAGACGAACGGCCCGGTCCCGCACGGGTGGCGGGCAAAGTCCTGGCCGCGCTCCTCAGCGTGCCGCGGGCACACGATGTGCGCGAAGGGGTCCCGCAGCACCTCGGGGAATCGCGCGTAGGGCTCGCTCAGCTCGAACCGGACCGTCAGATCACCCGTCACCTCGATGCTCGCCACCTGAGCGATGCGCTCGCGCCGCGTCGAGCCCGGCGTGTCGAGGATGCGGCGGAAGTGCCGCGCGACGGCGTCCGCGTCGAACGGCTCGCCGCAGTGAAACGCGACGCCTGGCTTGAGGTGGAAGGTGAACGTGCGTGCCTCGTTCGTCGCCTCCCACGACGTCGCCAGCCAGGGGATCATGTTCAGGTCGTTGTCGTACCAGACAAGCGGCTCCATGATCTGCTGAATCAGAGCGCCGTCGAGAGCCGTGTTCTGGAAGCACGGATCGAACGTCTCGGCATCGGCGTCGATGCCGAAGCGCAGCGTCCCTGTGACCGCCCCGCCGCCGGCCACGGCCTCCGGGCTCGCGTCGGGGCCAGAGCCGGCGGGAGCGGG
>JABWBI010000263.1 GCA_013360565.1 Candidatus Sumerlaeia bacterium
GCACCCCCCCACAGTGGGCCCCGCCGGCCTCGCCGTCCAGCGGTGACCGCCGGCGTCCCTCTTTCGCCTTGCAAAGCCGTCATCTCTGGTCTTCCTTCGCCCTCATGAGCGTCTCCCCCAAGCCGCGGCCCAAAGTCCGGACCCTCACCCTCCTCAAGAAGAAGAGGAGCGGCGAGAAGATCACCATGCTCACCGCCTACGACGCCCTGTGGTCCTCCATGCTCGACGAGGCCGGCGTCGATGTCGTCCTCGTCGGGGACTCCCTCGGCAACGTGATCCTCGGCCACCGCGACACCATCCCCGTCACTCTCGACGACATGGTCCACCACTGCGCCGCCGCCCGCCGCGGCGTCGAGCACGCTCTCCTCGCCGCCGACATGCCCTTCGTCACGGCTCGTCTCTCGCCCGACGAGGCTCTCCGCAACGCCGCCCGTCTCGTCCAGCGAGGCGGTGCCGAGGCCGTGAAGATCGAGGGCGGACGCGAGGTCGTGCCCGCCATCGAGCACATCGTCGAGTCCGGCATTCCCGTCATCGGCCACCTCGGCCTCATCCCCCAGTCCATCCACCAGCTCGGCGGCTACCGTGTCCAGGGCAAGGACGACCGCACTGCCGAGGGCCTGCGCACCGACGCCCAGGCCCTCGTCGATGCCGGCGTCTTCATGATCGTCCTCGAGATGATCCCGCCCCACCTCGCCGAGGAGATCACGAAGGCCGTCCCCGTTCCCACCATCGGCATCGGCGCGGGCCCGCACTGCGACGGCCAAGTGCTTGTCAGCCACGATCTCGTCGGCCTCTCGCGTCAGCCCCCTCCCAGCTTCGTCAAGCAGTATGCCACCCTCCGCCTCGACGCCCAGAAGGCGGTGCGCCGCTGGCTGGCGGATGTGGAGAAGGGTGCGTTTCCAGGGAAGGTGTGACTCCGTCGGGTCCTTCCAGGCATGAGCAGACCGAGGGAGGCGAACGCTGCTGGCCCCCGCGGGCTTTTGGATCGCAGACAAGGCATTCCATCGGGAGGTTTCGGCAATGGCCCGGAGACATGTGTCGCTGTCGCTCCGTGAGCGAGTTCGGTTGGCTCTTGAAGAAGACAGGGCGTTCGACGATGTGACAACGCGTCTGACGGTGGAGCCAAGTCAAGAAGCGCGAGGGATCTTGATGGCCAAGGCGCGTGGAGTCGTGGCGGGGATGGAGGCGTTCAAGGCGGTGTTCGGCGTGGTCGATAAGACAGTCAAGATCGCGGCGGTTGCCGGGGACGGCGACCGGGTGCGTCCGGGCCAGACCGTGGCCCGGGTGCACGGCCCGCTCGGGTCGATCCTCCGAGGCGAGCGCGTGGCGCTCAACCTGGTGTGTCACCTCTCGGGTGTGGCGACGCTGACGGCGGCGTGTGTGGCCGCGGCGCGCGGAACGCGGGCGCGGATTATGGACACACGCAAGACCACACCGCTGTGGCGGGACCTCGAGCGCCAGGCGGTGCTGGCCGGCGGCGGAACGAGCCACCGGCGCGATCTGGCCGACATGATCTTGGTCAAGGACAACCACGTGGACGCCAACGGCGGGATCGCCCCGACACTCGCGAAGGTCTTCCGCCGCCGCCCGCCCAGGCGCGTCCTCGTCGAGGTGCGCTCGCTCGACGAACTGCGCGCGGCCCTCGAGTTCCCCGTCGACGCCGTTCTCCTCGACAACATGCGCCGGCCCCAGATCGCGAAGGCCGTCGAGATCATCGCCGGTCGCGCCGAGGCCGAGGTCAGCGGCGGAATCGGCCCGCGTGACATCCGGCCGCTGGCACGGCTCGGGGTGGACCGCATCTCGATGGGCCGGCTGACGCACTCGGCGCCGGCACTGGACTTCTCTCTGAAGGTGGCGCCCACCCCGCGCCGACCCTGATCTCCGGAGCATCCCCTATGGCCCCACGGCTCGAGTCCATCGCCGACCAGATCCAAGAGCATCTGACACCCCAGCGGATCTTGGAGATCATCAACTACCGGGTGGACACCGTGCTGGCGCAGGATGCGACGGTGAAAGCGTTCTGTCCCATCCACGGGGAGCTGGTGTTCCGGACGCTGATCATCGACCCGGGTCAGAAACGGTTCCGGTGCTCGTACTCACTGTGCCCGGGCAACACGGGGGGCGACCTGATCGACCTCTACGCGCTGGCGAAGAAGACCGGCCGGACGGAGGCGATGAAGCTGCTGCTGACGCACATTCCCGTCTCGGTGGACTGGGACGCCGCGAGGATCGAGGCGGAGGCGGCATCGGAGGAGGAGGCCGTCGCGGAGGAGACCCGGGCACCGGAAGAGCACCCGGCGGCCGTGGGAGCGGATCTGCTGGAGCGGCCCAACCGCTCGGAAGTGGAGACGCCGCCCGTCGATGAAGCGCCGCCGCGACGGGAGAAGGCGGAGAAGCCGAAGCGCAGAGACCCGCTGGCCGAGGCAGAGGCGCTGCTGGAGGAGAAGCGGTACGACGAGGCCGAACGGCTCTTCACAAAAGTCGCGGCGGCGGACAGGACGAATGCGCTCCGGGCGCTCATGGGCCGGGCGAAGTGCCTCGAGGCGCTGGACCGGCGCGAGCCGCTGGGCAAGCTCTACCCGAAGGTCATCGCGGCCGCGCTGGCCGCCGGCGAGGTGACGGCGGCGCAGGCGTACTTCCGGCGCCACTGCGAGGCCGCGGTGAGCGTCGGCGAGATTCTGGAGGTGCTTCAGACCCTGGCAGAGCCCTGCCGGAAGGCGACGACGGGAATCAGCCCGCTGCTCGAGGCGGTGATGGCGCGGGCGGAGAAGTGCGAGTCGCACGGAGACTTCGCGGCGGCGCTGGCGCTGTACCGTGCGGCCGAGCCGTTTGCGCCGCCCGAGCTGGACCTGACGAGCTTCGTGACGTCGCTGCTGTGCCAGCTGGGCCGGACGGACGAGGCGCTGCAGGTGCATGAGGAGCAGCTGGGACGTGCGCGTCAGGCGGGTGACCTCGCGGCGGCGCTGGATTGCCTGAGGGCGATGATCGAGCTGGACCCGACGCGGGCGGACCTCCGCCAGGGCTTCATCGAGACCGCCATCGAGGATGGCCTGAGCCCGGAGCTGTTCCGTGAGGTGCTGGGGATCATCGATGTGTGGATCGGCGAGTCGGAGTTTGGGCTCGCGCGCGAGGCGCTGGACCTGCTGGCGCACTACCTCCCGAACGAGGCGGCCATCCAGCAGCGCCTGTGGACGATTGCGCGGGACCAAGGAGACGACCAGGGCGCCAAAACCACGGCGCTTCGCTTGGCCCAGCTCCACCGGCAGGAGGGGCGGCCGGACGAGGCTGTGCACTACCTGGAGATGCTGCCGCGGGACACCGGGTCGCCCGAGCACATCGAAGTCCTGGCGCAGTGCCTCTTCGATGCCGGGCAAATTGACAGGGCCGTGGAGACGCTGACGGGCTTGGCCCGGCATTACGAGGCGGCGGGGGCATTCGCGGCGAGCGAGCCGCTCTACGAGCGGCTGACGCTGTGGCAGTCACAGGAGCCGCGGTGGCGAGCGAAGCAGGCCAAGTGCAAGCAGTCGATGGGCCAGACGGCGGCGGCCCTGGCGCTCTACGAGCAGGCGGGGATGGAGTTCCTCGCGTTCGGGCGCCTGGAGGAGGCGGCCGAAGTGTGGACGGAGGCGCTGACGATCGACCCGGCGGCGATCGACATCGCGCAGGCGCAGTACAACCTCCTCAACCAGCTGGACCGGGCGAAGGACGCGCGACGGCTGCTCACGTCGACGGTGAACTACCTCAAGCTCAACCGCGGGCCGAAGGCCGCGGCGGAGTTCTTCTCGGGGTGTGTGGGCACCCGGGAGCCCTCCATCGAGTCGAGCCTGCTTCTCTCGGACCTGTGGGGCCAGGCGGAGAACCGCGACCAGGCGATTGCGGCGCTGCGGGCGGCGATGAGCCGGGCGCGTCGCGAGAATGACACGGAGGCGCTGATCCGCTTGGCCCAGCGCTGGCTCGCTCACGACCCCACGGACACCGCGGCGCTGGAGATCCTGGCGCAGCACGGGCCGACGTCGAGCAACGCGAGCGAGCGGCGCCGGATGATGGTGCAGCTCGGCGAGACGTACTTGGCTCACGAGGACTGGGAGCGTGCGGCGGGTGTGTACGCGACTCTGCTGGAGGCGGAGCCGGGGGAGCCGAAATTCCTCGAGAAGCTGATGCTCTGCCACGAGAAGCGGGGAGACCTGGACGCGGCGCACCGGCTGCGCTTCCACCTGGCGGAGCGGCACTATGCGCAGGGTCAGTGGACGGCCTGCCAGGAGCTGCTCGCTCCCTTGGCCGCGGGCAGGCGCCCTGAGCCGGTGGTCCAGCACTTGCTCCTGCAGTGCCACATCCATCAGGGGGAGACGGCCCCGGCGGAGCGGCTGGCCGAGGCGCTGCTGGCGCAGGCGCGCGGGGCGGGCGACTTCGACGCGGCAATCACGGTCGCCGAGCAGATCGGCGTCGAATCGCGCGCCGAGTTCTACGACAAGACCGGCGCGCTGCGCGACATGGTGCAGAACCACCTGCTGCAG
>JABWBI010000264.1 GCA_013360565.1 Candidatus Sumerlaeia bacterium
CCCGCCCGCCACGGGCGAGGCGCGGGCCAACGCGCTCGCCGTGATCGCCCAGTTCTATGCCGGCGCGGGCCGCCCCGAGCAGGCCGCCGAGCGGTTCCTGGAGGCGGCGCGCCTTGACCCGGCGGACAGCGACATGGCGATCGTCCTCTCCGAGCTGGCCCGGGACCTGGAGCTGCACGACACCGCCGTCGCCATTCTCACACAGGCGATCGAGCACAGCCCCGGCTCCGACCAGCTGCACTACTTCCTCGGCTACGCGTACGACGAGGCCGGACGCGTGGAGGAGGCCGAGAGGGCCTTCCGCCGCGCGCTCGAGATCAACCCGGACAACTATCTCGCGCTCAACCACCTGGGCTACATGTTCACCGAGCACGGCATCCAGCTCGAAGAGGCGCTGACGCTCACGCAGCGCGCCGTCGAGCTCAGCGACGAGGACGTCTCGCCGCGGTTCAACAACGCCTTCATCGTCGACTCGCTGGGCTGGGCGCACCACCAGCTGGGCAACCACGCCGAGGCCGCGCGCTGGCTGCGCGAGGCCATCCGCCGCGCCGAGCGCGGCAACGTGCAGGACGGCCTCTTCCACGAGCACCTGGGCGACGCGCTGCTGGCCGATGGCAAGACCGGCGAGGCCATCGCCGCCTGGGAGGAGGCGATCCAGGTCTACCGCGCGGCCGGCGACCTCGAGAGCGCCGAGACGGCGGCCGAGAAGATCCTGCGCGAGCAGCCGGCCAATCCGCGAATCGCCGCCCTTCTCGACCTGGTCCGCGAGGAGATCGCCTCGCCCGAGGCTCTCGCCCTCCCCGCCGCGGACGACGACCCCGAGGTGCTCGACCTGCAGTGAGGCCGGGGCGCGCATCTTGGGTTGATTTCCCCGTCCCCCCTGAGCGATAGAGGGACCTTCACCACCGCGAGGGGAGTCCACGCCATGGCCACTGCCACCACCGAGAAGACCGCTCTGCGCCTGCCCGCCTGCGACCACACCCCCCGGCCCTACACCGGCCCGAGCCGGGCCGAGGTCCTCGCCGGCCGGCGCGCCCACTGCAACCCCGCCATCTTCACCCTCTACGCCGAGCCGCTGCTCATCGTCGAGGGCTTCCGGCAGTGGCTCTTCGACGAGACGGGACGCCGCTACCTCGACCTCTTTGCGGGCATCGTCACCGTCTCCTGCGGCCACTCGCACCCAAAGGTCGTCAAGGCGATGCAGGACCAGATCTCGCTGCTCACGCACACGACGACGATCTACCTGCACCCGAACTTCCCGGCGTTCGCCAAGCGGCTCGCGGCGAAGATGCCCCCGGGACTGGACGTCACGTACTTCACCAACAGCGGCAGCGAGGCCAACGACCTGGCGATGCTCATGGCGCGGCTGCACACGGGGCACTTCGACCTCATCGCCCTGCAGAACTGCTACCACGGCGGCTCGTGGTCGACGATGGGCCTCACCTCGCACCACACGTGGAAGTTCCCCCTTCCCCAGGGCTTCGGCGTGCACCACGCGCCGGCGCCCGACCCCTACCGCTCGCGCTTCACCGGCACGCCCGGAGAGATCGCACACCAGGCCGCCGAGGCCGTGCGCGACCTGATCCGCTTCGCCACGCCCGGCAAGGTCGCCGGCTTCATCGCCGAGCCGATTCAGGGCGTCGGCGGCGCGACGATGCCCGCCGCCAACTACTTCCCCGAAGTCTACGAGATCATCCGCGCCCACGGCGGCCTGTGCATCGCCGACGAGGTGCAGACGGGCTTCGGCCGCACGGGCGACCACTTCTGGGGCTTCCAGAACTTCGGCGTCGTCCCCGACCTCGTCACGATGGCCAAAGGCATCGGCAACGGCGCGCCGCTCGGCGCCGTCACGACCCGCATGGAGATCGCCCAGGCGCTCGCCCAGCGCATTCACTTCAACACCTACGGCGGCAACCCCGTGAGCATGGCCGCCGGTCTCGCCGTGCTCGACGTGATCGAGGAGGAGGGCCTCCAGGAGAACTGCCGCGTGCTCGGCGCGCGCTTCCGCGCCGGGCTCGAAGGACTCGCTCAGCGTCACCGCCTCATCGGCGACGTCCGCGGCAAGGGGCTCATGATCGGCGTCGAGCTGGTCAGGGACCGCGCCACCAAGGAGCCCGCCACCCAGGAGACCAAAGACCTGCTCGAGCACGCGCGCGAGATGGGCGTGCTCCTGGGCAAGGGCGGCCTCTTCGGCAACGTCCTCCGGATCAAGCCTCCGATGTGCATCACCGCCGGAGATGTCGACTTCGCCCTCGCCGTCCTCGACGAGGCGCTGGGCCGCGTCGAGGGCTGAGGCCTCGCCGTCTGAGCTGGCAGAGGTGGCGCGCGTGGCAGGACTCGAACCTGCGACCTCTTGCTCCGGAGGCAAGCGCTCTATCCAACTGAGCTACACGCGCCGGGCCGGAAGACGGTGTTGGGGTGAGTGAGGGGATTTGAACCCCCGACCCCCAGGGCCACAACCTGGTGCTCTAACCAACTGAGCTACACCCACCAGCCAGTCGGCCTGTGATACGCGGGCGCCGCCGCGGTTGCAAGTCCAAAGCGCGCGAGCTGCGTCAGGCAGGGGCAGGCGCACTCTGCCGAGGCGAGGCCGAGCGCCTCGGGGATCAGGGGCACGGGCGGGCTCGAAGGCCCAGTCAGGAGGACCGCGCGTCAGCTTTGAACGCCCTCGGCCTCGCTGAGCAGCTCGCGGGCAGCTTGGCGGAAGGTGTTCTGGTCGAAGGCATCCTTGGTCATGCGGATTCGGACCATGGGGATGTCCCCGAGAGCTTCGAGGCGCCGCTCGGAGGCGCTCAGGGCCAGCACGGGGGCGCCGGTCTCGCCCATGCGGCGGCTCAGGTCTTCGAGGAACTGGCGCCCCTGCATCCCAGGCAGCATGAGGTCGAGCGTGATGAGGTCGGGGCGTGACCGCTGGAGGACGCCCAGGGCCTCCTCGGCCGTCGTGCAGATGATCGAGTCGACGCCTTCGAGCTGGAGCGACAGCGAGAGGATGCGGGCGAAGTCGGTGTTGTCCTCGATGATGAGCGCCGTGCGGCGGTGCGAGCGGCCGGGCTGGCGCGGGAGACGGGCCGTGAAGCGGGCCCCTTGGCCCTCCTCGCTCCGGACTTCGACCGTGCCGCCGTGGGCCTCGACGATGGTGCGCACGACGCTGAGCCCGAGACCCGCGCCGCGGGCGACGCGCTCGGCGCCGTGGCCGCGGTGGAAGGGGTCGAAGATCATCGGCTGCTCGTCCCGGGGGATCCCCGGGCCGTTGTCCTCGACCCACAGGCGCACCTCGTCGGTGTCACCCTCGGCCCCGAGGGTCACTCGCCCGCCCTCGGGGGTGAACTTGAGCGCATTGCCCAGGAGGTTCTCGACGGCGCGGGTCAGGTGATCCTCGTCGCCCGTGACCTCGCCGAGGTCGCCGCGCAGATCGAGCGTGAGCGTCACCCCCTCGCCGGCGGCCGCGCCACCGTGGTCGGAGGCAAGCCGCTCGAGCAGAGTGCGAATGTCGACAGGTTCCTGCTCCATGGACGCGGTGCCGACGAGAGTGCTGCTGAGGGTCAGGAAGTCATCGATGTAGGACACGAGCCGGTTGGCGCTGCGCGTGGCGCCACTGATGGCCTGCCGGGCATCCTCGCCGGGGAGAGGCCCGAACTTGCCGTCCTCGAAGAGCCGCAGGGTCCCGAGGATCACGGTCAGCGGTGCCTTCATGTCGTGGGTGAGCATCGAGAGCACCTGATCCCGCTGGCGGGCGAGAGCGCGATTCTCGACGAGGCGGGCGCCGAGGACCTCGTGCAGGCGCCGGATGCGCACGTGGATCGCGACGCGCGAGAGCAGTTCGCGCGGGCGCGCGGGCCAGCCGAGCCAGTCATCGGCCCCCGCCTCGATGGCGCGGCCCGCGGCTTCAGGGTCATCCTCGGCCACGAGGGCGAGGATGTAGGCCTCCCAGTGGGGTTCGTGGACCTTGGCCTGATGGATGGCCGCAAGGCAAGCGGCCGGATGAGTGAAGGCGTCGATGACGACGACCTCGGCCCTGACGCGATTGGTCTCGTCGATGAGCGCGGCGGTGTCGGCGGAGAGATGCACCCGGTGGCCGCCGGCCTCGAGGCACTCGCGCAGGCGCCGGCACTCGTCCGCATCGGGCGTGATGAGAAGCAGGCTCGCCCGTTCCACCATGAGAGGACCCGTCCTTCCTCCCTTGCGCACGGGCAGTCTCGCGCAATTCCCGCCGAAGGCCAACCTTTTCCTCGCTCCCTCGACGATTTCCCGTGCCTTTCCCGACGGCGTCACGAGACAGCGGAGGGGCGGCTGGCGGAGTGTTGGGCCACTCTGAACCCGGAGGTCTGTGTCATGGAATCGCCCTCGGAGCTCTGGCGCGTGGCCCGCGTGGCTGCGCACCTGGACGTCTCGCGCAAGCGGGTCTACCACCTCATCCGCGAGGGGCGCCTGGAGGCCGTGCGGCTGTCGCGGCGCTCGGTGCGGGTCATGCGGCGCAGTGTCGAGGCCTTTGTGCGCGAGGCGGCCCG
>JABWBI010000265.1 GCA_013360565.1 Candidatus Sumerlaeia bacterium
CGCCCGGTCACCCTGCGCCGCAGCGACGGCGTCGCCGTCGAGGCCCTGCTCAGCGCCCGCCCGCTGCAGATCGGCGCCCGCAGCTACATGATCACCGCCTACCGGGACATCACCACCGAGCTCGCCGCCACCCGCAGGCTGACCGAGAGCGAAGCCCGCTTCGCGGCGATCTTCAACTCGGCCCCCTGCGCCCTCTCCCTCACGCGGATGAGCGATCGCGGCCACGTGGACGCCAACCCGGCATGGGAGCAGCTCTTCGGCCTCGACCGCAGCGCGGTGCGCAACCGCAGCGCCATCGAGCTCGGCCTGTGGGTGGATCTCGACGAACAGCGGGCCGTCTATGCCCGCATCGCCGGCAAGGAGCACATCGTCCAGCGCGAAGTCCGGCTGCACCTTCCCGGGCGCCAGGGCACCGCCACCTGCCTGATCTCCGGGCGCCTGCTGAAGGTGGACGGCGAGGAGTGCGCCCTCTGGTCGGTGGTCGACATCACCGAGCTGCGCCGCATCCAGCGCGACATCGAGGAGCTCAACCGGACCCTCGAGCAGCGCGTCGCCGAGCGCACCGCCGAACTCAGCTCGGCCCTCGACGCCCTGCGCCATACCCAGGAAGAGCTCATCCGCAACGACAAGATGGCCGCCCTCGGCTCGCTGGTTGCCGGCATCGCCCACGAGCTCAACACCCCCATCGGCAACAGCGTCACCATCGCCACCACCCTCGCCGCTCACGCCCAGGAACTCGGCGAGCAGCACGCCTCGGGCCGCCTGCGGCGCAGCGACTTCGACAGCCACCTGGAAGCCACCCGCGAGGCCACCGGCCTCCTGATGCGCAGCCTGAGCCGGGCCGAGGAGCTCGTGCGGAGCTTCAAGCAGGTGGCGGTGGACCAGACCAGCGAGCAGCGCCGGCGCTTCGAGCTCGGTGGTTTTCTGCGCGAGATGGCGATCACCCTCAGCCCGATGTTCAAGAACGGCCCCTACCTGCTGGAGATCGCGCCGCTCGACCCCGTCCAGATGGACAGCTACCCCGGCGCCCTGGGGCAGATCTTCACCAACCTGCTCAGCAACGCCCTGCTCCACGCCTTCGATGGCCGGCCTCGCGGCCGCATCCGGGTCACCCCGCGGCAGCTCGAGCCGGGCTGGGTCGAGATCCGTTTCGACGACGACGGCAACGGCATCCCGGCGGCCAACCTGCGGCGCATCTTCGACCCCTTCTTCACCACCCGGCTCGGCAAGGGTGGCAGCGGCCTCGGCCTGCACATCGTGTATAACCTCTCGACGCGCCTGCTCGGCGGGCGCATCGATGTGAGCAGCGCCCCCGGGCAGGGCAGCTGCTTCGTCCTCAGCCTGCCCTGCACCGCCCCGACGAGCCCGCCCGAGGACTCGCGCCAGTTGCGGGCGGCCCGCCAGGACGCGCTCAATTTCGAAGACGTCGGGCCGATAATCTGAGACACGCCAAGCCGGCGGATCGGCCCATGCCAGTCAAATCGGAGCCACCATGGCCATAGCCATCGTCGATGACACGCCCCTCAACCTGACGCTCATCCAGGCCCTCGTCCGCAAGCTGACCCCGCCGGGCACCGAGATCGTCACCTTCTCCCAGCCCCTCGAAGGGCTGCAGTGGTGCGGCAGCAACGAGCCCGACCTGCTCATCGTCGACTACATGATGCCCGACATCAACGGCATCGACTTCATCCGCACCCTGCGCAAGCTCTACCCCGCCGACAGCGTGCCGATCCTGATGGTCACTGCCGCCCACGAGAAGGAAGTCCGCTACGAAAGCCTCGGCGCCGGCGCCAACGACTTCCTCACCAAGCCCATCGACCGCCACGAGTTCGACCCCCGCGTGCGCACCATGCTCAGCCTGCGCGAGAGCCACAAACGCCTGCGCAGCTGGAACGACGACCTGCGCGAAGCCGTCATCCGCAAGACCGCCGACATCCTCGCCCGGGAGCAGGAAACCGTGATGCGCCTGGCCCGCGCCGCCGAATTCCGCGACCCCGAGACCGGCGCCCATATCCTGCGCATGGCCCACTACTCGCAACTCATCGCCCGCCGCCTGGGCCTCGACAACGAGCTGTGCGAGCGCATCCTCACCGCCGCCCCGATGCACGACATCGGCAAGGTCGGCACGCCCGACCACATCCTGCTCAAGCCCGGCCGCCTTGACGACGACGAGCTCGAGATCATGCGCCGTCACCCGCGCATCGGCCACGACATCCTGGCAGGTTCCGCCTCGCCGATGATCCAGATGGCCGCCGAGATCGCCCTCACCCACCACGAGAAATACGACGGCAGCGGCTACCCCGACGGCCTCGCCGGCGACGCCATCCCCCTGGTCGGGCGGATCGTCGCCGTAGCCGACGTCTTCGACGCCCTTACCTCGCCGCGCCCCTACAAGGCCGCCTGGGAGCTCGAGCGTGCCGCTGCCCTCCTGCGCGAAGGCCGCGGCGCCCACTTCGACCCCGCCTGCGTGGACGCCTTCTTCGATCAGTGGGACGCGGTCCTCGAGATTCGCGACCGCTTCCAAGACGAATGAACGACTGCCTGCACCACCTCGCCTCGCGCATCGGCTTCCGCACCCTCGGCCAGCAGCGTTCCCATCAGCGACTCCTCTCCCTCATGAGTCAGCACCACCACCGCGGTCTCGGGCCGTGCGGCCAGCGCCTCCCGCAGGAACTCCACCCCGCCGATGTCCTCCAGTCGCGAGTCGACCAATGCCACATCGACCTTGCCGCCTCTCATCAGGTCCAGGGCCGCCCGGCCCGCCGTGCAGGCGGTGACTTCGAAGTGCGACGCCAGAGGGCCCAGCGCCCGAGTCATGGCCTCGGCGGCTTCTGCGTCTCCCGTCGCCACGAGCGCGTGCCACGAGTCCCGCTCGAGACTCACCAGGTACTCGCTCCCGCCGTCGCCGCTCGTCTGGTGGCGCAGAAGCGCCGAGACCCTGGCCAGAATCGCGGCAATCTCCTGCCCACTCTCCACGATCCGCCCGAGACACCGGGCCACGGGGCTGTCTGTCTCGCCCAATTTGGACTCCAGCAGATCCGCGGAGCCGATCAACACCGCGAGGGGCTGGTTCAGGCGGTGGCGTGTGGCCCGCGCCAGCTCCAGCACCGCCCTCAGCCGCTCCTGCTCGAGCATCCGCTGCCGGTGTTCCAGGATTCGCGTGTTGGCGCTCTCGAGCTCGGCCGTCCTCCGCCGGAGGTCCCGCGCCAGCTGGCGCGTCTGAATTTCCAGGATGGCCCGCCGGTGCAGGCTCTGCAGCAGCCACGGCAGCGCGGCGGGGGATGTCTCCGGCAGCGTCATCACCGGACAGTCCGTGTGCCCCCCGAGCAGCGCCTCGGCGACGGCGCATTCCTCCTCCAAGCCGCACAGCACGGCGATCGGCAGCGTCGGCAGGTCGCGCCCCATTCTCCGCGCGACATCGACGAGCATCTCGGGACCAGCCGACCAGTCGGCGACCAGGAGGTCGAATCGCTTGGTGCCCAGGGATCGGCTCGCGGCGGCAACCCCGTCGGCCCGCTCGACGCGGTGGCCCTCAGCCGTGAGGGCCTCGACCACCGCGCTGTCCGGCGAAGACTGTCCTCGCTTGGCGATGAAGAGGATGTGCAGCAGTTGATACTGAGTCTGGCCGGCGTGGGGGGGCATTGCGTCCTTCGCCTCGGGGCGTGGTGAGGGGGCCCCAGGCGCCCTCTTGCCTCGGGTGGGCTTATCGGCAGCTGGGAGTGGCTTCCCAAGGGTGGAGACTGGTCCGGGATTTGCCCCAGGCAACGAGTCGGTACCCAAGCCGACACCCCCCTTTCGGAGGTCTCTCGCTATGAAGATGATCACCCTGCTCTCCTCGGCCGCGGTGGCCCTTGCGGTCGCCGGACTTGCCATCGCCGGCGACGCTCGGACGGCTACGGCGGATCTGGCCAAGGGCGACAACGCCGCGTGCCAACTTGGCGCACAGGCCAATGCCGCGTGCCAGTCCGTCTGCCCGATGGGCACCTCGGAGGCCAGCGCTCCCGTCGCCCAGGGCGTCGACCCCGACACGGGCCAAGCCCCCGGTGGCGCAGCTGCGGCTGCCCCAGAGACCGGTCCGGCCAAGCAGGTCGCCGGCGAATCGGCTCCGGCGACCGGCGCGGCCTGCGGCGAGGGCGTCTGCTCTCAGTGACCCCCACGCCCCCTCTGTGATCGTGAGCCCCCTTCCCGGCGAAGGGGGCTCGCGCTTTTGAGGTTGTCTGCCGCGGTGGTGCGCGGTAGGGACAGAGTCAGCCAATCAGGACACCCACTCACAGGAGCACCCGAATGACGACGATCATGCGCACTCTTGGCTTGGCTCTGCTGGCAGTGGCGAGCGTCGCGCTCACGGCCTGCGAAGTCGGATCGGTGACGACGGGCAATTGGGGCGGTCGCAGCCCTGAGGCCTCGGTGGCATCGCAGGTCGGCCCGGCTCACGCGACGACGCCCCCCGGCGCGGCCCTCGCCACTCATGGAGACTGGGGCAGCCGCAGCCCGGCATCGGCTCT
>JABWBI010000266.1 GCA_013360565.1 Candidatus Sumerlaeia bacterium
GCGCGCGCACGCGCTCGAGCTCGCCCAGCGGCACGTAGTAGAGGCGGCCCTCGACGGCCCGGCCGATCTGCTCACCCACGGCGGTCCTCGTACGGGGGCTCGGCGATCTCCGGCAGGCGCGCCTCGCCCCGCGCCAGGAGGTGCTCGGCGTACCACCAGTCCTCGGGATCGTTGATGTCGACGCCCTCGTCCCCCTCGGTGAGGAACGGCATCAGGACCTCTCCGGCGATCGTGCGACCCTGCCACACGACGCGCGTCCAGGCGATCTCCAGGCTGGCGTTCTGCACGTGGACCGGCGGGAGCGAGGCGTACTGGCTGCTGTGCCAGGGCTGCTCGGCCGGGCCGAGCGGCAGGAGCGGGACCATGCGGCGACCGCGCACAACCCACATCTTGCCCGGATGCTGGCGACAGCGCTCCACGGCGCGCAGCGAGTCCACCGTTCAGCGCGCCAACTCGATGCGCCCCCCCCTGCTGCGCATCGACTGATTGGCCGCCTCCAGCAGGCGGACGACGCGCAGCCCCTCGGGTCCGCCCGAGCGGGGCGTCACCCCGGTGGTGATGCACTCGACGAAGTGAGCGCACTCGGCGCGGAGCGGCTCGGCGCCCGGAAGCCAGGGCACATGGATGTCGCCGTAGTGATAGGAGAACTGAAACTCGCCGAACGTGTCGTAGTAGTCCGGCCGGACGACGCGCTTGTCGTGGATGCGCAGCTTCTCGGTGCCCTCGACGTCGTCGTAGACGAGCATCTTCTCGCTGCCGACGAAGACCATCTCGCGGACCTTCTTGGGGTCGAGCCAGGAGAAGTGAAGGTGCGCCACGAGATTGCCCGGGTAGTGGAGCGTCACCACCGCGACGTCCTCGACCCCCTCCTGGTAGTGCCACGAGCCGACGGCGGTGACGGCGACCGGCTCCTGGCCGAGGACAAAGTGGAGGATGGAGAGGTCGTGCGGCGCGAGGTCGTGGATGACGTTGATGTCGCGCTGAAGCAGGCCGAGGTTGAGCCGCCGCGAGGAGACGTAGAAGATCTCGCCGAGCTCGCCCGAGGCCACGATGTCGCGGATGCGGGTGACCGCCGGCGCGTACAGGAAGGTGTGGCCGACGAACAGGACCTTGCCCCGCGCCTTCGCCAGCGCGAGCAGAGAGTCGCCCTGGCTGGCCGTCTCGCAAAGCGGCTTCTCGACAAAGACGTGCTTGCCCCGGTCGAGGGCCTCGGAGGCGAGCGGGAAGTGCGAAGGGACAGGCGTCGCGATGGCCACCGCGTCGATGGCCGGGTCCTCGAGGATCTGCCGGTGGTCGGCCACGACATCGATCTGCGGGTAAAGCTCCTGGATGTGGCCGCGGCGCTCCTCGCTGAGGTCGGCGACACGTCTCACGTCGACGCTCTTGAGCAGGTTGAAATTGCGGATGAGATTGGGCCCCCAATAGCCGCAGCCGATGACGCCGAGGCCCAGAGGCTTTGAAGTGGTGGGCATTGCGGAGGGAGGTGCCGCTCGCTTTCCCTGAGCTGACTCCCGGCGCAGTCAGGGCTCACGCCGGAGAGGGCCGAGGAAACCAGTCCCGCGGGAGGACTGTCAATAGGCGTCCGAGCCGCGGAGGACGACGCGCAGCGTGCGGACGAGGATGCGCAGATCGAGGCCGAGCGACCAGTGGTCGATGTAGAAGTTGTCGAGCTTGACCATCTGGTTGTAGGTGCGCCGGGACCGCCCCATGGTCTGCCACAGCCCCGTCACGCCGGGCCGGATGCTCAGCCGCTTGCGGTGCCACGTCGTGTACTCCTCGACCTCGTAGGGGATGGGCGGCCGGGGCCCGACGAGGCTCATGTCGCCCTGCAGCACGTTGATGAGCTGCGGCAGCTCGTCGATCGAGTAACGGCGGATGAATCGGCCCACGCGCGTGATCCGCGGGTCGTTGGCCAGCTTGTGCACGGCCTTGCCGTTCCCGTTCCCGTGGTGGCCGTTCCCGTTGCCGCTGATCATCTCGGTCACGAACTGCCGGTGAGCCGAGTCGTCACCGTTGACGTGCATCGAGCGGAACTTGAGGAGGTAAAAGCGGCGCCCGTCGCGGCCGACCCGCGCCTGCCGGAAGAAGACCGGCCCCGGCGACTCGAGGCGGATCGCGAGCACGGTCGCCAGCATGACGGGGCTGAGAACGGCCAGCGCGGCGACGGCGACAGCGCAGTCGATCGCCCGCTTGACCTGGAGCGAGACACCGTGGATCGGCTCGTTGAAAATCGACAGCGTCGGCAGCATCCCCACGCGCTGCAGCGCGACCTTGTTGGGGATGTAGTGGCGCAGGTCGGGAACGACGCGGATCGAGATCTTGTGCCCGGGGTCGCAGGCGAGCATCACGTCGACGAGCTCGTGGTACGTGATCGTCGGGTCCGAGACGATGACCTCGCGCGCCTGCGTGCGCGCGATCAGCGCGGGCAGACCCTGGAGCACCTCGCGCACCCGCTCGCGGTCCTCCGGCGGCGCCTGCACATGGGCCACGACGCGGTGGCCCCACGTCTCCGAGTCCTCGAGCTGGGCCCGCACGAAGGCGGCCTGCTTGCCGGCGTTGACGAGGATGCACGGGACCGTGTTGAGACCCTGCGCGCGCAGCCAGCGCTGCCAGCGGTGAATGAGGAGGCGGCTGGTGAACAGCATCGCGGCGTAGAACACCGCGTCGAGGATGAAGACCATCCGCGAGTAGCTGTGACCGCGGAATTCGAACCCCTTGCGGTAGAGGAAGGCGATGCAGATCAGGCCGACCGACCCCATGAGCGCCGCGCGCAGCACGCGGCCGAGGTCCTCCATGAGCGAGAGCGGCGCGACGCGGTCATGCAGCCCGTGATACCAGTTCATTGCCAGGCGCATGACGAGGATGAAGGGCACGAGGACGAGGTAGGGGGCCGGCTGCTCGAGGCCAGCGACCTTGAGCGCTGGCGAGTACTCCAGAGGTTCGAGGGGACCGATCCAGAGGCGGTAGGCCAGCAGGAAGGCGAGAATCGAGAGAAGACCCTCCAGCAGCACCTGAGCGGTGGGGAGGATTCCGTTGGCGATTCGAGTCCGCAGGGGCATCAGCCAATCAACCTCAGCAGGGCCACTGGGCGTCTCGCGACCCGTGGTTCGTCAGCGTGGTCACCTTGTGCCCTTGGCAAAGAGAGCGCCCACGGGTCCGCATTCCCGTCCGCAGCAGAGCCCCGCCCCTGATCCTATCGGTCGGGGGCCCGACGGCTCCCGGCCAGAGCTCTGTGGCGGCTAGTGATACGCGACTGTTCGGAATACCAGGTCAACTGTCAATGACGAATCGCGTCAGTTTTTCATGGTCTCAACCCGGTCAAGCGCTGGACCAACTCGACATAGATCCGCTGGTGGGTCTCCCAGCGATGAGCCCGGGCAAACTCGCGCGCCCGCTCGGCCTGCGCCCGGCGCCGGGCGGAGTCCCGGCGAAGTGTCAAAATCGCGTCACCCCATGCCATGGGATCGTCACTCTCGATCAGGGTCATCAGGCCCTCGCCGAAGTGATGGCGGATCGTCGGCGTCGCACGCGCGAGGGCGGCAATGCCCAGGTGGGCGTACTCCAGCAACTTCGTCGGCAGCATCCAGCGCGTGTCGCTCTGCAGCCGCAGCGTCGCCAGCCCCAGCCCGGCGCCCCGGAGCCGGGCGGGCAGCGCGGTCAACGGGACGAAGCCCTCGGAGAAAACGACCCGGTCGCCCAGCCCCAGCTCGCGGCACAGCGCCACCAGCGCGGAGCGGGCATCGCCCTCGCCGAAGACATCGAGTCGCCATGGCCCCAGGGCGTCCATCTCGGCACGGATGGCGGCGAGGGCCCGCAGCGCGACATCCAGCCCGAGCCGGTGCGCGAGTGTGCCGTGATGCACGAGGCGAAAGCAGGCCGCGTCCTCCTCGGGCAGCGGCCCTTCCGGCGAACCGAAGACCGCTTCATCCGGCAGGTTGAGCAGAATGTCGATCTTCTCCCGCGGCACGCCATGCTCGGCGAGCAGGCCGCGGATCGGCTCGTGGACCGTCAGGACGCGCGTCGCCAGCCGCGCGCTCCAGCGCTCCTGCACCCGGAGCAGGCGGATCTTCCAGTGCCGCGGCGAGACGCCGAACTTCTCGGCGAAGATCTCGGGCATCGAGTCGTGGATGTCCAGGATCACGGGCACGCGCCACACGGCCCGCGGCCACAGCGCCGCGAGGACCATGAAGTCCGGCATCGTGTTGACGTGGATCAGCCGAATCCGTCGCCGCCGCGTCTGGCGAAAGAGCCACCACCCCGCGCGGAGCAGGAACCGGACGTACGCGGCGGCGTAGCGCGCGCCGCTCTCCCCCCGATAGCGATCCTGGGGGAGACGGAAGAGGTCAACGCCGCCGATCTCCTCGTGGCCCGCCTGCCCCGCCCGGCGCAGCGCGAGAAAGTCCACCGCGAAGCCCGCGCGCGTGAGCGCCTCCGCCTCCCGCCGCACACGCGGGTCGGTCTCGTACTGCGTGTACGCGACCATCGCGACGCGGGGCCGATCGCCG
>JABWBI010000267.1 GCA_013360565.1 Candidatus Sumerlaeia bacterium
AGGTGCTGACGCCAGACCTGCTGCCGGCGGAGGTCCGGGGCGCGGACGGCGGCGACGCCGAGGAGGGCGCGCGGCTGCTCACGCTTCCGCGGGCGGGCCTGCGGTTCGAGACGCTGGAGAAGGACCTCCTGATCCAGGCCATGGAGCGGGCGCGCGGCAACAAGAGCAAGGCGGCCACCTTCCTGGGCCTCTCGCGCGCGACGCTGCGTTACCGGCTGGAGAAGCACGGGCTGGAGTGAGCGGGCGGCGATGCCCTGGCAGATTCCCCTCCTCATCTTTCTGGCGCGCATCTGCGACGTCTCCATCGGCACCGTCCGGATCATCACGGTCATGCGGGGCCACAAAGTGGTGGCGGCCATCCTGGGGTTCCTCGAGTCGGTCGTCTGGCTCCTGGCGGTGTCCGGCGTCCTCAAGTTTATCAACGACTACCCCTTCCCCCAGAACATCGCCGCCATCGTCGCCTACGGCGCCGGCTTCGGCACCGGAACCCTCGTCGGCATTCTCATCGAGCAGAAGCTCGCCCTCGGCCTCCAGATGATCCGCGTCATCAACACCGAGCCCAACCGCGACCTCAGCCCCGCCCTCCGCGCCGAGGGGCTCATCGTCACCGAGCTCCAGGGCCACGGCGCCACCGGACCGGTCGAGATCTGCTTCAGCGTCGTCCCCCGCCGCCAGGCCCAGGCCGTCATCGACAAGATCCTCGACTACAGCCCCCGCGCGTTCATCACCATCGAAGACCTGCGGCGATCCTCCAGTGCCCTCGAACGGATGGCGCGCAGCCAGACTCCGGCGTGGCTCCGCCTCATCAAGTTCAAGTGATCCTGGCGCGGCGAAGAAAAGACGAATTTTCCGCTTGACCCGCATCTCGACGCCGTGCTTCCCTCGCGGCCCATCCGAAAATCAGAGGAGATCCATGACTCGCGAAGACTTCCTCCACTACGCCGCCGGCGTCTATCACGGCACCCGCTCGGTCCTGCGAGCCGTCCCGGCCGACCAGCTTGATCATCGTCCGCGCCCCGGCATGATGTCGATCGGTCAGCTGATCCGGCACCTCGCCTCGGCCACGGCCAGTCCGTTCAAGTACGTCCTGGAGAACCCGGGCCCCGCCCCCGGGGCAGGCCCTCAGCTCCCGCCGGTCGATTTCTACAAGCCCTATGACACTGTGCAGGAGGCCCTCGAGCATCTCGACCGCGACGAGAAGTCGCTCCGCGAGACCGTCATGGCGATGACGGAGGAGGAGTTCCAGACGCGCGACGTCCGCCCGCCCTGGATGCCCCACGCGATGAAGGTCTGGCACTTCGCCCTCGACATGGTCGACCACCAGAGCAGTCACCGCATGCAGCTGTTCCAGTACCTCCGCTGCCTCGGCCTGCCCGTCAACACGTTCACACTCTACGGCGCCGGCTGATCGCCGTCGCCGCCCATCCCCCAGGAGCAGAATGCCCCATGTCAATCGGAGAGACCCTCGCCAATGAGCTGGCCCACGAGGCCATCGCGACTCGCAGGCACCTCGAGCGCGTGCCCGAGGACAAGTTCGGCTGGAAACCGCACGAGAGGTCGATGGCCCTCGGCGCGCTGGCTTCCCACCTCGCCAACATCCCCGAGTGGGCCGGCGTCACGATGAACACGACGTTTCTCGACCTCGACACCGGCCAGTACCGGCCCCTCGAAGCCACCACTCGCGCCGAGCTCCTCGCCGCCTTCGACAAGTTCGTCGCTGCTTCCAAGGACACCCTCGCCGCGAAGCCCGACGAGGAGTACATGGTCCCCTGGTCGATGAAGTTCGGGGGCAAAGTCGCCTTCAGCATGCCGCGCATCGCCGTGCTGCGCTCGATGATCCTCAACCACTCCGTCCATCACCGCGCCCAGCTCGGCGTCTACCTGCGCCTGCTCGGCGTGGATGTCCCCTCGACCTACGGCCCCAGCGCCGACGAGCAGCCGGCGCGGTGACCCGCGAGGGATTCCTCGCCCACGCCGCGCGCATCTACCGGGGTGCGCGCTCCGTGCTCCGCGCCGTGCCGCCGGATCTGATCGATCACCGGCCCCAGCCGTCGATGATGTCCGTCGGCCAGCTCATCCGCCACATGGCCTCGGCGTGCGGCGGCGCCTTCGAGTTCGCGCTCCACTTCCGGCACGAGCCCGCCGCGCCGCCGCACACCGAACCCGGCCTCGACTCCCTCCGGAGCCATGGCTCCGCCGGCGACGCTCTCGCGCATCTCGACCGCGACGAGCAGGCACTTCGCCGCACCGTCCTCGGGCTCTCGGAGGAGGAGTTCCAGACCCGCGAGGTCCCACTGCCGTGGTCTGGCGAGACGGTCCCTGTCTGGATGCTCGCGCTTCTGATGGCCGACCACCTGTCCGTCCACCGCATGCAGCTCTTTCAGTACCTCCGCGCCGCGGGACTCCCGGTCGACACCGGCACGCTCTACGGGTCCTGACGGCACGGCCCTCGCCGAACTGCAAAACCCTTTGACATCCACCCTCCGGGTCCCCGAATCTCCTCTCCTGTGCAGGGGCAACTGCTACAACATTTGACCCCAGGAGGCCCGGCGAGTGCCATGAGTGGCAGCGAGGGCGACGATCTCGCTGTGGCGTCGGAAGTCCTCCGGCGCGAGGCGCAGGCCATTCTCGACCTGCTGCCTCAGATCGACGGCACCTTCTCCCAGGCGGTCGACCTCCTCGCCGCCTGCGAGGGCAAGGTGATTGTCACCGCCGTCGGCAAGTCCGGCCACGTCGCCTCGAAGATCGCGGCGACGATGGCCTCCACGGGCACCCCCGCCTTCTTCGTCCACCCCACCGAGGCGCTGCACGGCGACCTCGGGATGATCCGCGCCCGCGATGTGGTGCTCGCCATGAGCCACTCGGGCGCCACCGCCGAGCTGCTCGCAATTCTGCCAGTCATTCAGAAGATCGGCGCAAAGGTCATCGCCATCTGCGCCGGCCGCACCACCCCCCTCGGCCGCGCGGCGCAGGTGTGCATCGCCACCGGCGCGATCGAGGAGGCGGACACGCTCAACCTCGCTCCGACCGCCTCGACCACCGTCTTTCTCGCGCTGGGCGATGCACTCGCGGTCGCCCTTCTCCGGAGGCGGGGGTTTCGGCCCGAGGACTTCGCGCTCTTTCACCCCGGGGGCAAGCTGGGGAAGGCGCTTCTGCGCGTGCGCGACATCATGTCGAAGACGAAGAACCCCACGGTCCCGGCCGCGGCGAGCGTGCAGGAGGCGATCGTCATCTCGAAGGAGGCGAACCTGGGAGGCGTCAGTGTGGTCGATGCGGAGGGCCGGCTCGCCGGCTTCGTGAGCGACGGCGACATTGGCCGCATCCTTCAGCGCCACCGCGGCGAGGCCCTCCTCGCGGTGATGGAGGGACCTGTCACCGCTGTGATGAATCCGCGACCGCTGGGCATCGACGCCGACACCCCCGGAGAGAAGGCCGTTGCCGTCATGGAGGAGCGCCCCACCTACGTCTTGCCCGTGCTCGAGCGCGATGGACGCGTCATCGGCATGGTCCGCATGCACGACCTGATCCGCGCCGGCTTCACTTGCCGCGTGGACGGCGAGTGAACTCAGAGAGGAGCCCCGCCGCGCCATGTTCTTCAAGAAGATCGAGATCACCGGTTTCAAGTCCTTCGCCAACCGCACGGAAGTCCTCTTCCGCCCCGGCGTGACCGTGATCGTCGGGCCCAACGGATGCGGCAAGTCGAACATCTTCGACGCCGTGCGCTGGGTCCTCGGCGAGCAGAAGGCCAAGTCGCTCCGCGGCGCGAAGATGGGCGACGTGATCTTCTCGGGCTCGGAGACTCACCGCGCCACGGCCTTCGCACAGGTCACTCTCACTGTCTCCAACGAGGACCGGCGCCTGCCGATCGACTTCAGCGAAGTTGTCATCGGGCGCCGCCTGCTCCGCACGGGTGAGAGCGAGTACTTCATCAACCGCCACGCCTGCCGGCTGAAGGACATCCTCGAGCTCTTCATGGACACGGGGGTCGGGACCGACGCGTACTCGATCATGGAGCAGGGCCGGATCGACCAGATCATCAACGCGCGGCCGGTGGACCGGCGCGAGATCTTCGAGGAGGCCGCCGGCGTCTCCAAGTACCGCGTCCGCCGCGCCGAGGCCCAGCGGCGGCTGCAGCGCACGGAGGAGGACCTCGTGCGCCTGGCCGACATCATCGCGGAGGTCAAGCGCCAGGCCGGCAGCCTCAAGCGCCAGGCCTCGCGCGCGGAGCGCTACAAGGAGCTGGCGGCGACGCTGCGGGACCTCGACATGAGGCTCCTCGCGCACCGCTGGCGCTCGCACCAGGCGGATGGGCAGGCGATCCGCACCGAGCTCGCCGAGGTCGAGAATCGGCTCGCCGAGGTCACGGCCCGGCTCGCGACCCTCGAGGCCGAGCAGGAGCAGGGGATGACGCGCACCGAGCAGCTGAGCCGCCACCTGATGGAGCTCGGCGCGGCGATCGGTGAGAAGAGCCAGGCTGTCGCGGCCGCCGAACACCGCATTGG
>JABWBI010000268.1 GCA_013360565.1 Candidatus Sumerlaeia bacterium
CGATCCCGAGGGCAATGGGGCCGACGCGGCTCATGGGCTCACCGGCGGCCGGTAGATCACCCGCTTGCCGGCCAGGCGCGGGGCCAGTTCGGCCGGCATGGGCCGGTGGCTGATCCACAGCACGGCGCCGAAGCGTTCCGGGGTGACGTCCTCGAGCCGGCTGAAGGAGAACAGATTGGCTGGCAACGGCCCATTGCGGCCGTTGGCGTGGCGCGGCCACCAGTCGGCGCTGCCGACCTCCTGCACGACCGCCACCGGTTCGTCATTCACCACGGCGGCACTGGCCCGGACGATCTCGTCGTGGCTGGCCTCGAAGGTCCAGCCCAGCTCGCGGCCTAGCAGGTCCACGGCCAGGGTCTGGCGGGCGTCGGAGGCGGTGGTGAGCACCGCGGTGGCGTCGAGCGCGCCGGCGATCACCCCGGCCAGCGCGGTCTCGGGCTCCCCGTCGGCGACGGCTCCATGCGGGAACTCCCACATCCCCGCCATACGCGAGCCCTCGGCCCGCTGGAGGACGAGAAACCGCCCATCGCGCTCGATGACGGCGCCGACCTCCGTGATCTCCACCGTGCCGGGGCGCGGCGGGAGGACGGGCAGGCGATCCTGATCTCCCCGTGTGGCGGCGCGGCACAGCGGCCGGAGCGCGCACTCATGGCACCGGGGCGCCGTCGGCGAACACACCAGGGCCCCCAGCTCCATGATTGCCTGATTCAGGTCCCCCGGATGGGCCGTCTGCGCCAGGACCGAAGCAAACTCCCACAGCCGCTCTTGCCCCACGGCCGACGCGATGGGTTCACGCACGCCGAAGAGCCGCGCCAGCACCCGTGCGGCGTTGGCATCGACCGCGCCCGTGCGCCGGCCGAACGCGATGGAGGCAATGGCGCCGGCCGTGTATCGCCCCACGCCCGGCAGCGTCATGAGGGCCTCGACGGTGCCGGGGATCCTGCCTGTGAATTCGTTCTGAATCTGCCGGGCGGCGCGGTGGAGGTTCTTGGCTCGATTGTAGTATCCCAGGCCCGCCCAGAGAGTCAGCACGTCCTCCTCGGGGGCGGTCGCGAGCGATTCGAGGGTGGGGAAGCGTGCCATCCAGCGTTCGTAAAATGGCACGGCCGCCGCCACCGTCGTCTGCTGGAGCATGATCTCGCTCACCCAGACGGCGTAGGGATCGCGCGTTCCCCGCCAGGGAAGGTCGCGCCGCTGCCGGCGATACCAGGCCAACAGGCGCCGCCGCACCGAGGCCAGGATCTCCTGACGGCGGGTTCGGTGCGCTCGCCTCCGCTGCGCGGTCACACCGGCGTCTTCTCCTGGCACAGCGCCCGCGTCGCGTCTGCGATGGACCGCGCGTCGAGGCCATAGAGCGCCGTGAGCTCATCGGGGTCGCCCGACTGGCCGAAGATGTCCTGCACGCCCAGCCGCTTGACCGGGACGGGGAAACGCTCTGCCAGGGTCTCGCACACAGCGCCTCCCAGTCCGCCCATGACGGTGTGGTCCTCGACCGTGACAATTCGCCCGCACTGGCGTGCGATCGCCTCGAGGCCTTCGGCGTCCATCGGCTTGACGGTCGGGGCATTCACCACGCACACCGAGAGGCCGTCGTCCCGGAGCATCTCCGCCGCGTCCAGCGCCGCCTTCGCCGGGGAGCCGCTCGTCAGGATCGCCACGTCCCTCCCGGGGCGCAGCGTGTCGAGCTTGCCCCACATGAAGCGGTGGTTCTCGGCGTGCACCCGCTCGAGCTTCTGCCGCGTCAGTCGCAGATACGCGGGGCCGCGGTGCGCGACCAGGAACTCCATCATCCGCGCCGTCTCGATGTCGTCACACGGCTGAAGCACGGTCATCCCGGGCAGCGTGCGCATGAGAGCCACGTCCTCCAGGCCCATCTGCGAGTGGCCGTCCTCGCCGATCGCGACGCCCGCGTGGGTCCCAACAAGGCGGACGTTGGCCTCGCTGTACGCCAGGGCGATCCGGATCTCGGCGAACTGTCCGGTCAGAAAGCAGGCGAAGGAGCAGGCGAAAGGGATCTTGCCGGACAGAGCGAGCCCGGCGGCCGTCGCCACCATGTTGGCCTCGGCGATGCCCATCTCGAAGAACCGGCTGGGGAACGCCTTGGCGAAGAGCTCCGACTTCGTCGACTTCGCGAGGTCGGCGTCGAGGACGACGATCTCCGGGTGCTTCTCGCCGAGAGCGGCGAGCGCCTTGCCGAAGGCGTCACGGGTGGCGGTGGCGGACATCGGTTGCTCCTGGTCTGTCAATCTGTGCTGAGCCGAGCGATGCGGTCAATTCCGGCCTCGCGCAGGAACCGCGACTGGTGCCGGCCTGGGCCCATCGCAGGCGTGTCGCCATCCGGGCTCCCGGCCATTCCAAACCAAGCCTTCCCGGGTGCCGGGGCCGCCCGTCACAGGAGACGGGCGTGAGCCCGACCATCGCCTCAGGCCACATCGCCCGGGTTCGTCGAGACGCCGTCGAGGACGGGCAAGCCCCAGGTGTGCCTCGGACTCCCGGGCCCTGCGCCCGCCGGAGCCCGGGCCGCTGATCGCGCGCCCCTCACGCCGCTGCCCCCGCCGCGCGGATCTCCGCGATGGCCCTGTCCGCCTCTTCGCGGGTGGGAGTCACTCCGTGCCACTTGATGAGGCCTTCCATGAACGAGACGCCCTTGCCCTTCACGGTGTCGGCGATGATGACCGTCGGTTTGCCTTTTGTCGCCGCCGCCTCGGCATAGGCAGTGGCGAGCGCGGCGAGGTCATGGCCGTCGACGGTGATGACGTGCCACCCGAATGCTGCGAACTTCTTGTCGAGCGGATCGAGAGGCATGACCTCGGCCACGTGACCGTCGATCTGCCCCTTGTTGAAGTCGATGATGGCGGTGAGGTTGTCGAGGCGATACTTGCCTGCGCTCATCGCCGCCTCCCAGACGCTGCCTTCCTGAAGCTCGCCGTCGCCGCAGATGCAATGCGTGCGGCGCGCGGACCCGTCGAGACGCGCCGCGAGCGCCATGCCCTGGGCCACCGAGAGCCCCTGCCCGAGCGCTCCCGTGTTCGCCTCGATGCCGGGCGTGAACGAGCGGACCGGATGACCCTGGAGCATCGCCCCGGTCTTGCGCAGGCGCCACAGCTCCTCGCGCGGGAAGTAGCCGTGGCGGGCGAGCACGGCATAGAGGGCCGGGCAGCCGTGGCCCTTGGAGAGGACCACCCGGTCGCGGTCGGGCCAGCCGGGGTTCTTCGGGTCGTGTCGCAGCGGACCCCAGAAGAGGGCCACCAGGATTTCGACCGCCGACAGCGATCCGCCCGGATGGCCCGAGCCAGCGAGGCAGAGCATTTCGATGATGTCGGCGCGCAGTTCGACGCAGATCGCGCGGAGCGCATTCACATCCGGAGTTGTGTTCGTGGTCATGCGGGCTCCTCAGACAGCCCACTCTATTCCCCAGGGCGCGGGACTCAAGCGCAAATCACTCCCTGCCCCCTTTCTTCTTGCCGGCATCGTTGAGAACCCGTCATTTGGAGGGGCAAGGCTGAGATACCACATCTGGCAATGGACCTCGTCGATCAGCTCCAGAGCTTGAAGGGACGCCCTCCCCGGCGACGGCGCCCGGGCGATGAGCCAGCCCTCGCTCACGGACCCAAGGGGGCGCCGGACCCCCAGGCCTTGGCGGCCCTGCTCGATGGGGCCGAGGTCGTCGAACTGAACGGCGGGCGACTTCTCCTGCGCCGCACCGTGCAGGAGGCTGGGGAGTTGCGAGCCGTGGAGCCCCTCCTCGATCGCGCGCTGGAGGCCGCCGTTCCACTCGACCAAGTTGTCGCCATCGACACGGAAACGACCGGGCTGGCCGGCGGCACCGGGACCGTCGCATTCCTCATCGGCCTCGCCCGCTGGGAGGCGGGGCACTTGGTCCTCGATCAGGCCCTCATGCCTGACTATCCCGATGAACCGGCACTCCTCGCGTGGCTCGCCCGCCAGCTCGACCGGGCCCGGGCGCTGCTCAGCTACAACGGGAAGACCTTCGACCTGCCCTTGCTCCGCACCCGCTGGAGGATGCACGGTGAACGCGACGTGGCCCCTGATGCGCTCCCGCACCTTGACCTCCTGCATGTCGTCCGCCGCCTGTTTGCTCATCGCCTGCGCACGTGCAGCCTCGAGAACGCCGAGCGCGCCATCCTCGAAGCGAGGCGGCAGGGGGATCTCCCCGGCAAGGCTGCCCCGCGCGCCTTTTTTCGCTACCTCGATGGGCACGAGCTCGAGACAATGGCGGCCGTTTTCCACCACAACGCGCACGACACTGTGTCGATCCTCCATCTCACCCGCCGCATTGCGGCGCTCTATGCCGACCCCGAGCGCGAGACGCTCGGTGACCCCTCGGATTGGCTCGGCCTCGCCGAGTGGGCCGAGGCGCTGGGCGACCTCGATCGTGCCCGCCACGTCTTCGGCCTCGCGCTGACCGCTCTGCGCGGCACGCCCCAGCGCACGCGCATCGAGCTCCGTCTGGCCGGGATCTGCGAGCGGACCGGGCGC
>JABWBI010000269.1 GCA_013360565.1 Candidatus Sumerlaeia bacterium
CCCCCGGCGGCACGACGGCCGCTGGACTCGACGTGCTCAAGCAGAACGACACCGCCGCCGTCATCCGCCGTGCCGTCCGCGCCGCCACGGAGCGCTCGCGCGAGCTCGGCAACCGCTGAGGCCGCCGCCTTCGCCCCACCTTCGGTCTCTCGAGGGCGGGAATTGCATTTGACGGGCCGATGCTCCAAGGGGGCCCGGTGCCTCTCCCGTGGGCGCAACTTCACCGCAATCAGCTCAATAAACCGATCCGCCTGCCGATAAGCGTGGGGAAAGCCCGACCCGGGGCTGGGAGTTTTTCGAGGTGGAGCGAGCCCGCTGATGCCATCCGCCATGGAACGCAAGTTGGGGCAGATGCTCGTCAATGACGAGGTCATCAGCGCCGCCGATCTGGACAAGGCCATGCGCCAGAGCCAGGAGACGGGAGCGAGCCTTGGCCGCGTGCTCGTCGACCTCGGCCTCGCCAGCGAGTGGGAGATGGCGGCCGCCCTCGGCAAGCAGCTCAACGTCCCTTTCATCACCCTCTCCCACTATGAGATCGACCGGTCGGTCCTCGACTCGATCCCCGAGGAGATCGTCCGCCGCTACCGCATCGTTCCCGTCGACAAGACCGGCGACACGCTGACGATTGCCCTGTCCGACCCCTCGAACATCTACCTGCTCGACGAGCTCCGCCTTCTGACCAAGTGCCAGATCATCCCCGTCATCTCCTTCGAGACCGACATCCTCGAGGCCATCGAGCGCTACTACACGGGCGCGGGCAACGAGATGGAGGAGATGCTCAAGGAGATCACGGACAAGGACCTCGAGATCATCCGCGAGCAGGAGCTCGTCGCCGGCAATGGTCACGACGAGGACGTCAATGATCTCTCGGTCTCCGTCGACGACGCCCCGGTCATTCAGCTGGTCAACCTGATGGTCTCCGAGGCGATCAAGATGCGCGCGTCGGACATCCACATCGAGCCCTATGAGAAGAGCCTGCGCGTGCGCTACCGCATCGACGGCGTGCTGCAGGAGATCCCGCCGCCGCCGAAGAAGTTCCAGAACGCGATCATCTCCCGCATCAAGATCCTCAGCGAGCTCGACATCGCCGAGCGCCGCCTCCCGCAGGACGGCCGCTTCAAAGTGCGCATCAACGGCAAGAACGTCGACTTCCGTGTCTCGACCTGCCCGATGGCGCACGGCGAGAAGGTCGTGCTCCGAATCCTCGACCAGTCGAACCTCATGCTCGACATGCGCGACCTCGGGTTCGAGACCGAGCAGATGCGCCTGTTCGAGGCCGCCATCCGCCGGCCCTACGGCATGATCCTCGTCACCGGTCCCACCGGGTCGGGGAAGTCGACGACGCTCTACTCGGCGCTCTCGACGATCAACGACCCGCACAAGAACATCACGACGATCGAGGACCCGATCGAGTACCTCCTGCCCGGCATCAATCAGGTGCAGGCCAAGCCGGACATTGGGCTGTCCTTCGCCGAGGGGCTCAAGTCCTTCCTCCGCCAGGACCCCGACATCATGCTCGTCGGCGAGATCCGCGACCTCGAGACCGCCGAGATCGCCATCAAAGCCGCTCTCACTGGCCACCTGGTTCTCTCGACGCTCCACACCAACGACGCCCCGTCCTCCATCCAGCGCCTGACGAACATGGGCGTCGAGCCGTTCCTCGTCGTCGCGTCCGTCATCATGTGCGTCGCCCAGCGCCTGACGCGCCGCATCTGCGACGCCTGCGCGGAGCGCGTCGAGGCCAACCCCGATTCCCTGGCCGAGCTCGGCACGCCGGTCGATCCCGAGTTCACCGGCTGGGACCGCGTTCAGCTCTACCACGGCCGCGGGTGCCAGCGCTGCTCGGGCACGGGCTACCGCGGGCGGCTGGCGCTCTACGAGATCATGGCCATCGGGGACAAGATGCGCGACTTCATCATGACCGGCGCCACCACCAATCAGCTCAAGAAGTTCGCCATCCAGGAGGGCATGAAGTCCCTCCGCCAGAGCGGCCTCACAAAGATCATCCAGGGAAAGACCACCATCGAGGAGGTGCTCAGCGTCACCGTCTCCGACGAGTGCTGATCACCGACGCGACTCACCCCAGGGAGCCAAGAGCCATGCCCACCTTTCAGTATGTCGCCCGAGACGCCTCCGGACGCTCGATCACCGGGACGCAGGAGGCCCCCAGCCCCTCGGCCGTTGTCCGGCTCCTCCGCGAGAAGAGCCTGACGCCGACGACGATCGAGGAGGTCCGCGGCCGCGCCGTGCGCAAACGCAAGCTCAAGCGGGGCCGCATCAAAATCGAGGACCTCGTCATCGTCAGCCGCCAGCTCGCGACGATGATCCGCGCCGGCCTTCCCCTGCTCGAGGTGCTCAACATCCTCGGCGAGCAGGTGGAGAAGGTCACCATGCGTGACATTCTCAACAAGATCGAGAAGGACGTGCAGGGCGGCTCCTCGCTCACCGAGGCCATGGTCAAGCATCCGCAGGCCTTCAACCAGTTCTTCGTCAGCATGGTGCGCGCCGGCGAGGCGTCGGGCATGCTCGACACCATTCTCGACCAGGTGGCCACCTACCTCGAGAAGCTCGCGTCCCTTCAGCGCAAGGTCAAGAGCGCGGTCGTCTACCCCGCCGTCGTCTCCGTCGTCGCCGTCGGCATCACCATCTTCCTCATGGTGAAGGTCGTCCCGGTCTTCAAGGACATCTTCGAGGGCTTCGACGCGCAGCTCCCCACCGTCACGGCCATCACCATCACCATCTCGGATGCGATCCGCGACCACTACATCATGCTCTTCCTCGCCACCGTCGGCATCGCCATCGGCCTGCACTACTGGGGCAAGACGAAGACCGGCCGCTGGCGCATCGACTCGACGAAGCTCGTCATGCCCATCTTCGGCCCCATCTTCCTCAAGGTCGGCATCGCCAAGTTCACCCGCACCCTCGGCGTGCTGCTGCGCTCGGGCGTCAACATCCTCTCCGCCCTCGAGATCACGGGCCGCACCGCGGGCAACGTCGTCATCGAAGAGGCCATCGCCAAGACCAAGGCCTCGATCCAGAGCGGCGAATCGATCGCCAAGCCCCTCGCCGACTGCGGCGTGTTCCCCCCGATGGTCACCCGCATGATCGACGTCGGCGAGCGCACGGGCGCTCTCGAGTCGATGCTCACGAAGATCGCCGACTTCTACGAGGACCAGGTCGACGCCACTGTCGCGGGCCTGACGTCGCTCATCGAGCCTCTGCTCATCTGCTTCCTCGGAGTCGTCGTCGGCTTCATCGTCATCTCGATGTTCCTCCCGCTGATCACGATGCTCGATCATCTCAACTGATCTTCGCTCCCTCCCAACCCCCCTCCGGCCCCCTCGCCCGCCCCCTCGGGCGAGGGGGCTTCCCTGTGGAACGCTGAAGGAGGGAGGCGGCGTCGCGCACGACGAAGCGCCACGGCAGCTCCTGGCCCGCGCTCAGTCCGACGCGGGTCGTCCGCTCCACCCGGGACCGCGGCACGCGGATGCCCCGATCCTCCAGCCACAGACGCGGCGGGGCGAGAGGCGTGCCGTTGAGCCGCCCGTCGATCGCGAGCGCCCGGCAGAGCTTGCCCGGGCCATCCGTCCGCGGGGCAGGATGCAGCGGGTGCGGCGGCAGAAGATGGACCCCGCGGAGCAGGACGGCCGAGGCCTTGCCGTCGACTCCCGTCACGATGTTTGCGCAGTGATACATCCCGTAGATGAAGTAGACGTACAGGCGCCCGGCCGGACCGAACATCACGGCGTTCCGCGGCGTCATGCCGCGGTGGGCGTGGCTGCCGGGATCGCGCTCGCCCCAGTAGGCCTCTGTCTCGGTGATCACCGCCGCGACGTCGACGCCGCGGAGGCGCCGGACGAGGACCTTGCCCAGCAGGGCGCGGGCGACCACCACCGGCGATCGGGCGAAGAATTCCGCGGGCAGAGGCCGGGGAGTCACGCGCCGTGCGAGGCCTCGGCCACCGCGCGGGCCAGCGCGGCGGTGTCGAGCACCAGCACGTCGATCTCCTCACCGGCGCGGTGGACGTCGGCCCCGGGCGGCAGCGAGGTCAGCCCATGGGCGGCGATCATCGACGAGAAGACGCCGGAGCCCTGATTCTCCGTGGTCGGCGACACCCACACGCGCCCGCTCTTCACGGCAAAGGAGACACGGTGAAACGTGTGCAGCGTGGCGGGCTGCGAGACCGGTGTGGCCAGCGGCAGGCGCAGGCGCGGGGGGAAGACCTCCCGGAGACCGCGCATGCGCCGGAGCGCGGGGCAGACGTAGAGGTGCGCCGAGACCACCGACGAGACGGGATTGCCCGGCAGGCCGAAGACGAGTGTCTTCCCGGCGACGGCGAAGAGCAGCGGCTTGCCCGGACGCTGGGCGACCTGCCAGAAGACCTCGCGCGCGCCGCTGGTCCGGAGCTCGTCGCGGACGTAGTCGAACGCTCCGACGCTGACGCCGCCCGCCGTGACGAGCACGTCGTGCCGCAGGCCGCGGCCGATCAGGCGCCG
>JABWBI010000270.1 GCA_013360565.1 Candidatus Sumerlaeia bacterium
GCCGTCGCGGAAAACGCCGCGCCCTGCGCGGCGGTTGCGGCGGCGTTCATGGAGGCGTGGCTGGACCCGGAGGTCGACGGCGTGTGGTGCGCGACGGGCGGCTACGGCACGATGCGGCTGTACGACCTGCTGGACTTCGAGGCGATCCGGGCGCATCCCAAGCTGTTCTGCGGCATGAGCGACATCACGGGGCTGCACCTGGCCCTGGGGCGGCGGGCACGGCTGATCACCTTCCTCGGCCCGAACGCCATCTGGCCGATCACGCGGGACAACCTGAGCCCGTGCGTCTTCGCCCAGACGTGGTTTCTGCGCGCCGTGCGGGCGGATCTGTACCGCGATGCGTCCGGCGGCCTTCTGCCGCCGTACACCTTCGCTCACCCGCAGCATCCGCGCGACCCACAGCAGGAGGCGGCGGACCGCGCTGAGGTGAAGCCGCTCAACCCAGGCCGGGCGCAGGGGCGCCTGACCGGCGGGAACCTGTCGCTCATCGCGGCGACGGCCGGGACGCCGTACGAGATCGAGACCAGCGGCCGAATCCTGGTGCTCGAGGACGTGCGAGAGCAGCCGTACCGGCTCGACCGGATGCTGTGCCAACTGGAGCTGGCGGGGCTGCTCGAACGCCCCGCGGGTGTCGTGCTCGGCACGTGGCACGGCTGTCAGCCGGACAACCCCGAGCGGAGCCTGACCGTCGACGAGGTGATGCAGGACTACTTCGCGGGCCGGCCCTATCCGGTGATCATGAACTTCCCGACGGGCCATGTGCCTGAGCAGACGACGCTGCCGCTCGGCGCGATGGCAGAGCTCGACGCGGACGCCCTGACGCTGCGGCTGCTGGAGATCCCGGTCACGCTGGACTGACGGCGCTCAGTCGCCGCCCCCGAGGAGACGCATCTCGAGGCCCTCGATCTCCTGGAGCGTCCTGCCGGCGATGCCCTGGAGGTCGCCGTACATCCCGGCGGTGGACTCGACGACGCCGCGGATCTGCGCCTCGCGCTTGGCCCAGAGCTTGGTCATGGTCTTGCGCTCGCGCTCGAGGTCGGCCTGCATGTCGGTGAACTTCTCGACAATCGCCTGGACGCGGTGGCGGAAGCGCGGGCCCGTGAGGTACTCGTAGACCATCTCCATCTTCGTCTGCTGCCCCTCGCCGGCGGTGCGGGCGGCGGCCACGTCGATGAGGGACTGGCGCAGCACGAGCGCGACGGGCACGACGCAGCGGAGCGCGGTGACCCAGATGCCGTCGATGCAGTCGAAGGTGTCGACGCCGCGGGGCAGCGCCTGGGTGGCGAGGACGGCGATCTCGGCCTTGGCGGCGCGCTGGTCGCCGCGCAGCTTGGCGAGCCAGCCGTCGCTCCAGTTCTTCGTGCGCTTGGACTCCCAGAGGATGGTGCCGCAGGGCTGGCCGAGGGGCCCGTGGACGCGGTGGAGAGCGTCGCCGCCGTGCTCGCCCTTGGGCACAGGGTCGATGACGTCCCGGGGGAAGCGCTCGCGGAGCAGCGCCTCGAGCGCGAGCTCCTGCACCTCGCCCTGGAGCTGCTGTGACCCCTGCTCGGCGCGGCGCTTGAGATCCTCGATCTGGCGCTGCATCTGCGCGATGGTCTGCTGGCTCTCGGCGAGCCTGAGCTTGGTCTGCTCCTCGGCCTCCCGGCGGGCCTGGTCCCGGGCCGCCCCCAGAGTCTCCTGCACGCGGCGCTCAATGGTCAGCTCCATCTCGCGGCGGGCGTCATCGAGCTCGCGCTGCTTGCGGATGAGATCGGCCTGCGCGCGCTGAGCCTCGGCGAGTTTGGCGTCGCGCTGCCGGAGGATCTCCTGGAGCTCGGCGAGGTCACGCGTCTTCTGCTCAAGGTCGGTCCCGAGGGCGAGACGGGCCTTGCGCGCCTCCTCCTCGGCGATGGCCGCGCGGGCGGTCTTCAGCTTGGCGGCGACCTGCTCGTCGAGCGCGCGCTGCGCCGCGGTGACGGCCGCCTCGCGCTGAGCGATGGCGGCCTCCATCTTGGTGAATCGCTGGTCGTACTCGCGGCGCGTCGCCTCGAGGAGCGGCGCCGCGAGGGATTCGGTCAGCTTGATCTCCACCCGGCACTGGGGGCAGATGATGGTCGGCTCGGTCATGCCCAGGGCTTACGGTGAACGGGGGAGATCGTCAACCGGTGCGTTGCCCCACCTTGCTTTGCCGGTGGCGGACGTGCCAGTGTCGGGGCGGAGCATCCGAGACCATGCCCGAAGCGCGCATCAACGGCACCGAGATCCACTACGAAGACACGGGAGGGGACGGGCCGGCCCTGCTCCTGATTGCCGGCCTGGGGGCGACGGCTCACATCTGGGGCCCGCTGCCGCGCCGCCTGCGTTCCCACTTCCGGGTGATCAGCTACGACCACCGCCACATCGGGCGATCGTCCCTGGGCGAGCCGGGCGAGGTGACGTTCGCCCATCTCACGGGGGATGCGCTGGGGCTGCTCGACCACCTCGGCGTCGCGCGGGCACACGTGCTGGGCAAGTCACTCGGCGGGATGATTGCCCAGCGGCTGGCGATCGATCACCCCGGGCGGGTCGAGCGCCTGGTGCTTGTCGTCACGACGCCGCGGATCACACCGTACCTCTTCCGCATCGGAGAGTTCTTTCACACGCTGTCGCTCAATCTCTCGGCGAAGGAGTACCTGCACACAGTCTTCACCTTCTGCTTCTCGCCGGGGTTCCACGACGCGAACTTCCACAGCACGCTGCGGACGGAGGCGGCGCTGGCGGAGGCGCTGGGCGACGTGCGGGCGGTCGCCGAGCACGTCAAGGCCTTCCGCGATCTCGACTTCCGCGACGAGCTCCGGCGCGTCACCGCGCCGGCGCTCGTCATCAGCGGGGGACAGGATCACCTGGTGCCGCCCGAGCTTCACCGTGAGGTCGCGGAGTGTCTGCCGGAGGCGGAGCTGCTCTGGCTGCCGGAGGCCGGGCACAGCCCCATCCGCGAGACGGGGGCGCCGGTGGTGGAGCGGATCATCGCCTTCCTGAGGGGCGAGGCGCGCGTCGAGGAGATCGCGGCGGAGGGCTGAGCGCAGAGATCAGTGGCCCGTCTCGCGCTGGGCGCGCCAGAGGTCGCCGCCGCTGGCGATGCCATTGGTGGGGTCGTAGGTCTGGGCGCGCATCACGTCGAGCGCATCGCCGAGGGCGATGTCCCAGTCGAGATCGGGGCCGGGGCTCAGGAGCAGCCATGCGCCGAGGACGGGGCGCAGGGGGCCGGTCTCGGGAACCTGCGCATAGGCATAGGTGGTGCCGGTGCCCGCGCAGCGGTCGGGGATGAGACTCGTGATGTAGGCGATCGGTGTCGTGAGGGCGGGCCCGCCGCTCTTGAGCGTGAAGCTGGGCCGCTGGCTCATCAGCGGGTGACCGGCATTGACGCTGAGCGGCGAGCCGGCCTCGGCGGCGGCGGGGCAGGTGCCGTGGTCGACGGTGTACGCCTCGATGGCGGTCGCCATCACGCGCAGGTCGGCACGCACGCGTGTGTTGAGGGGCTCAGGTTCCGGCGTGGCCTCCGCTTGGCGCGAGGCGACCTCGCCGCGGGCGTCGTGCTCAAGCTCGGCCACAAGCTCGTCGCTGACGGGCTCGTTGCCGACGATCATCGCGAGATGGCCGATGTCGTGTCGCCCGCGGATGACGAGGAGCAGGTGGCCCGTGAGCGGTTCGGGGAATGTGACATTGTAGCCCCCGGCGTGGGGCGTCATCTCCACATCCACGTCGCCCTCGGCGCGGTTGGCGAGGTTGAGCATCCCGAAGTCCCACTCGGTGCTCGCCTCGCCGGGCAGGTAGATGTGGAGCAGAGGCTCCGGCGTCACCATGGGCAGGCGGCCCTCGCGCAGCGTCGCGCCCAGCTCGGCCGCGAGCGGCTCGAACTCGCGCTCGGTCATGCCGGGGATTTCGGTCAGGACGCCTGTGGAGCTGATCGCATAGACGCCGGGGTGATCGACGATCGGAGCGGCGCCGAGACCGGCCACCGCTCCCGCCGCCACCGTCAGCCAAGCCAGACCGCGTGTCATCATGGTCGCCTCCGAATCGGTGGATTTCGCCCCGTCAGACGGCGGGACCCCGGCGGGGTTGACGCGGTCGCTTCAGTTTCTTTCGCGCAGGCGGTTGAGCGACTGGTCGGCGCTGTCGAGGATGTCGCTCAGCCGCCGGCCCAGGTTGTCCACGGCGCGCTCGGCCTGCTCGCCCTCGCGCCGATAACGCTGCTCGGCGCTCTGCGTGGTCTCGCCGCTCCCCGGGTCGAGCACCACCGGCGCGGGCTGGCTGTGAAGGATCACGGGGATGCCCTCGGGATCGGTGAAAGACAGGATGGCCTCCCCGGCCGGGTCGAGACCAAGAACGGCCCGGACGACGCCGGCGTCGTCGACCACCTCGTAGCGGTGCGCTCGCATGGTCCGGTCGCCAGTCTGGCCCATGACGGCGAGCGCGCCCGCGGCCAGGAGGACGGCGGCGGCGACGCGGTGCCAGCGGCGGTTCT
>JABWBI010000271.1 GCA_013360565.1 Candidatus Sumerlaeia bacterium
GCCGTGAGACGCACCTCGATCTTGCCGCCCCGCGCAAGGATCGTGACCTCCAGCCCGGGGTCGGCGCCGAAGAGGTCCGCGACGGCCTCGTTCACCCGCGACTCGGGCCATCCGATCGTCTGGATGACCGTGCGGCCCTTGGCGATGCGCGGCCACAGGTGACGCCGAAGCCACGGGAGGGCGCGCTTCTCGAACATCGGCTGCAGTTCGAGCGGCGGGCCCGGCAGAGCAATCAGCGTGGCGAGCGACTTTGTCCCCGGCAGGATCAACCCGGGGGCTGTGCCCCAGGCGTTCGGCAGCGGCGTCGCGCCCCGCGGGATCAGCGCTTGCCGCCGATTGCTCTCCGGCATCGGCCGTCGAAAGCGCCGGAAACGGCGCTCGATCTGCCTGAGAAGCCGAGCGTCCACCACGAGCGGGCGATGCCACAGCCGGGCGCACGCGACCCGCAGGACATCATCCTCTGTGGGCCCGAGACCGCCGCTGCTGACGATCAGATCTGCCTCCCGGCTGAGCGCGGCGATGGCGCGGCGGGTGGCGAGCTCGTCGTCGCCCACCGCGCGGATCGCGACGACATCGAATCCGAGAGCGCCGAGGCGCTCGGCCATCCACTGGGAATTCGTGTCGGGGTAGAGACCCTGGAGGATCTCCGAGCCGGTGGAGAGCAGCGCGACGCGGACGCGGGACGTGAGGGACAAGAGAAGCGGGGCTCCGTGGGATGAGCCCCGCATTGTGGTGGTTCAGAGCCGGGCAATCAAGGCGTGTCGCCGGCCTCGTCCTCGGAGATGGTGACGGCCTGGGCGGAGGTGGCGGCCATGTCGAGCTGGAGACCGGCGCGGCGGATGATGTTGAAGACGGGGACGACCTCGTTGACGGGGAGGCTTCCGGGGGCGACGACGCGGGCGGTGCGGGCGAGGGGCCGGTCGGCGAGCGCGTCGGCGAGCTGTGAGACGGGCATCTGCTCCCCGTCGAGGCGGACGTTGCCGTTGCTTCCGACCACGATCTCGACCTGGCCGAGAGAGCTCTGGAGATTCTGGGCGCGGCGGGCGGCGGCGCCAGAGCCGGTGCTCAGGGTGCTGAGCTCCTGCAGAGCGGGCGGGCCCATGGCGAGAAGGATGCGGTTGACGTTGATGCCGCGGATTTCGCCGGTGATGCGTGTGGCATCGGGGACGTCCGGGGGCGGGATGAAGAGCCCGAGGGGGAGGTTCTGCTCGGCGGCGAGGAGGTCGGCGATGACCCCCGGTCCCATGCCGGCCAGCTGGCGCTCGGCCTCGGCGCGGGTCTGCAGCGCCTGGGTGGAGCCAATGGCGAGGACGGCGATGCGAGCGGGGATGGCGGCGAGGAGTCCGGCGCGGGCGAGCTGATCGGAAGCATACCCGGTGGAGGCGGCGCCGACGGCGAATTCGATGGGGACGGGCTGGGCGGCTCGGGAAATGAGAGCGGCAACATCCTGGGCGGCCGGCGAGACGTTCAGCGCGACAGCCAGCGCGGCGACGGACATCAGAGAGCGCATGACACACCTTCCAGAGGCGAAAATGGTCCTACCCCAGACCTGAATCCCTCATCGGCAGGGGCAGGGCGTCAACTTGAGCTCGTGGGGGCCATCCTGGCCGGGAAGAAGAGCGGGAAGCAGGGACCGTCATCGCGCGGTGGGGGGGGGCCTGTCAATGCGAAGACGAGGCGTACCCCTGGGGATGGTGGCGGTGCCATTGCCAAGCAGACTGGATGATCTCGCGGATGTCTCCGCGCTGCGGTCTCCAGTCGAGGTCGGCGGCGATGCGATCGGAGGAGGCGACGAGGGTGGCGGGGTCGCCGGGCCGCCGGGGGGCGAACTCGACGGGGATGGGGTGGCCGGTGACCTCGCGGGCAATGGCGACGATTTCCTTCACGGTGAATCCCTCGCCGTTGCCGAGGTTGTAGATGCGCGGCTCGCCACCACGGCGGAGATGGGCGAGGGCCAGGAGATGGGCCTGCGCCAGGTCCACGACGTGGATGTAGTCGCGCACGCAGGTCCCGTCGCGAGTGGGATAGTCGTCGCCGAAGATCTTGATGGAGGGGCGCTTGCCGGCGGCGACCTCGAGGACGAGGGGGATGAGGTGGGTCTCGGGGTGATGGTCCTCTCCCCGGGTCTCAGTGGCCCCGCAGGCGTTGAAGTAGCGCAGGCAGACGGCGCGGAGGCCGTGGGCGCGCCCGGCGTCGGCGAGGATGCGTTCGAAGGTGAGTTTGGTCAGGCCGTAGGTGTTGGTGGGAATGGTGGGCGTGTCCTCGGTGATCGGGATGCGGCCGGGTTCGCCGTAGGTGGCGGCGGTGGAGGAGAAGACAAACCGGGTGACGCCGGCGGCGATCATCTCGCGGACGAGGACGAGGCCGGCGGCGACGTTGTTCTCCCAGTAGACGAGGGGGTTCGCCATCGACTCGGGGACGAGGCTGTGCGCGGCGAAGTGCATGACAGCGTCGATCGAGTGATCCCGGAAGAGGCGCCGGAGGCGATCGGCGTCGGCCATGGAGCCGTGGACCAGCGTGGCCTGGGGCGAGACGGCTTCGCGATGGCCCCGGGAGAGGTCGTCGAGAACGACGACGGCCTCGCCGGCGGCGAGAAGGTGCTCGACGGTGACGCTGCCGATGTATCCGGCTCCGCCGACAACGAGGATGGACATGGGGACACCTCCGGGCGACTGAGGGCCCTGAGATGCCGGGAATGAGAGGGGAAGTCAAAGGTCGCCTGCGATCGCCAAAAACCGCTTGAATCCCGGGCAAGGGCTGCCGGAATCTACCGGGCCATCCGAAGAGATCGGGGGAAGGACCCTGTGCACGGACGCCAGCCGCTGCGAATTGGAAGCCGGGCGACGAAGCTCGCGCTGATACAGGCGCGGGAGATTCTCGGGGCGATCGAACGTGAGTTTCCAGACACGCCGGTCGAGCTGCGTGAATACGCCACGCCCCCGGCGGGGGAGGCGGGGGCCTCCGTGGCGGAGCTTGAGCGGGGTCTGCAGGCGGGTGAGATCGACATCGCGGTGCACAGTGCGAAGGACCTGCCCGGGACGCTGGGCGCGGGGCTGACGCTGGGCGCGGTGACGTCGCGTCTGGATGGGCGCGATGCGCTGGTGACCCGGGACGGGCTGGAGGCGCTTGCGAAGCTCCCGGGGGGCGCGAAGGTGGGGACTTCGAGCGCGCGGCGGAGGGCGCTGGTGCTCGAGCTGCGGCCGGACGTGGAGGTGGTGCCGATGGCCGGGAGTGTGGATGAGCGACTCGCCCGGCTGGAGGCGGGCGAGGTGGATGGCCTTCTGCTCTCGGCGGCGGGACTGAAGCGGCTGGGCGAGGAGCGGCGGATGACGTGTGTCTTCGACGATGAGCTCTTCGTGCCCGCGGCGGGGCAGGGGATGATCGCGCTCGAGGTGCGGCAGGGTGAGCAGGGGGAGATCTGCCGGGCGCTGTGTGACAAGGCGTCGATGGACGAGTTCGCGGCCGAGCGGGAGTTTCTCGCCCGGTGTGATCTGGACTGCGTGGCGCCGGCGGGGGTGCGAGCGTGGGTGCGTGAGCGAGAGATCTTCATCAAAGCGCTGATCGCGCGGAGCGACGGCAAGGTGGTTCACCGGGAAGGGCGGACGGGTCCGCGGACGATGGCAAAGCTCAATGGGAAGCTGCTGGCGGAGACGCTGCTGGCCCAGGGGGGGAAGGATCTGGTGGCGGCATGGAAGAAGCAGCAGGCGGCGGGAGCCACTGCGGGTTGAGGCGAGCACAGACCTCTCGACATCACAGGCGGGGCGGCAGGACAATGCGCAGGAGGTGCGAGGCGCATGGCCGATGGGGCCGTCAATCGTCAGGGCATGGTGTCGCTGGTGGGAGCGGGACCGGGAGACGACGGGCTGCTGACCGCCGTTGGCGCGGAGCGCTGTCTGGAATGGGCCGACCTGATTGTCGCCGACCGCTTGGCCCTCCCGGCCATCGAGCGGTGGCGGGTGAGGCTGGCGAGCCGCGGCGTCGAGATCATCGACGCAGGGAAAGCGCCGGGTGGAGCCGGGTGGACGCAGCAGCGGATCCACGCGCTCCTGATCGCGAGGGCCCGCGAGGGCAAGCGCGTCGTCCGGCTCAAAGGCGGCGACCCCTTCATCTTCGGTCGAGGTCTCGAAGAGGTCCAGGTCCTCGAGGCCGCCGGCGTGCCCTGGGAAGTCATCCCCGGTCTCTCCTCCGTCCTCGCCGCCCCGGCACTGGCCGGAATCGCCCTGACCCTCCGCGGGGTGGCGTCGGCGTTTCACGTCCTGACCGGCGAGACCGGAGACGGCGGTGACGGCCTGGCGAGGTGGCGCGAGGCGGCCCGTCTGCCGGGGACCCTCGTGGTCCTCATGGGCGTCTCCGGCCTCGCCCGGGTGACCGGTGGACTCATCCAGGGTGGCATGAGCGGCGACACGCCCTGCGCCCTCATCGAGCGCGCCTCCCTTCCCGATCAGCGCGTGACCGTGGCACCCCTGACCGCTCT
>JABWBI010000272.1 GCA_013360565.1 Candidatus Sumerlaeia bacterium
CACCGGCGAGCCCCGAGGCCGCAGCGCCCGTCGCCGAGGACGTGGCCACCGCAGAGGCCGCGGTCGAGGCGGCACCTGTCACCTCCGGCGAGGCGACTGGCGAGACGGCAGTCGAGACCGGCGCGGCCTCGCCAGAGACCACCGGATGACCGGACGATGATCGCCGTCGTCGACTACGGCCTGGGCAATCTCCACTCGATCCTCAAGGCGGTCGAGCGCGTCGCCGCAGGCCGCGAGGAGGTCCGGCTGACAGAGTCTCCTGATGATGTGGGGCGCGCCGCGCGTGTCGTCTTGCCCGGCGTCGGCGCCTTCGGCGACACCATGAAGGGGCTCGAGCAGCGCGGGCTCATCCCCGCCCTTCGGCGCGTCTTCGACGACCGCCGTCCCTTCCTCGGCATCTGCATGGGGATGGAGGCGCTCTTCGCGGGCAGTGATGAGAACCCCGGCGTCGCCGGGCTCGGCGTCTTCCCCGGCACGCTCCGCCGCTTCGGGGCCAACGGCCTCAAGGTGCCCCACATGGGCTGGAATGCGCTTGCCTTTCCGCGCCCGACGCCCCTCTTCGAGGGCCTCGCGCCTGGCACCCACGTCTACTTTGTCCACTCGTACCACGCCGGCCTCTCACAGCCGGAGATCGTCGCGGCGACGAGCGACCACGGCGTCGAGTTCGCCGCCGCCGTCGCTGACCCCGCCCGGCCGATCTTCGGCGCGCAGTTTCACCCCGAGAAGAGCCAGGACGCGGGCCTGCGCATTCTCACGAACTTCGTGACACTCGCGGCGTGAGGTGACTCACGTCCCGAAGAACAGGTTCTTCACAGCCGACAGCGAGTGGCGCAGGGAGATGTGCTTGCGCCCGAGCAGACCGGCGGGGCGATAGGCCACCTGCACCCAGCGCCACAGCCCCGGCACGCGGATGTAGCGCTTCAGGGGATAGCCCGCGGCGGCGAGCCGGCGCATCGTCGCCGGGTGCGTGACGACCATCTCCTCGTTGAGATCGAGCACCATCTGCGGATCGACGCGCGCCAGCTCGGCGAGGAGCAAGACGCGCTCGTGCTGGCCCATGAAGCGCGGATCACGGCTCATCGCCGCGACGCTCAGCCGGCTCTGCAGGCCATGGCGCCGGAGGAGGCGCAGCGCCTCGAACGGCAGCGCGAACGACTCGGGCGAGGCCCCCGTCTTGTGCGTCCACGCCTCCGGCGTTCCCGCCTTCAGCGCGAGCCGGACCCACAGCTTCGGGAAGCGGGCCAGCGCGGCGACGTAGCTCTCCTCCGCCCCCAGCAGCGTGCCGTTGGTCTCGAGGACGAAGCGGCGGATGGATGCACGCCGCTCGACCTCCTCGAGGACGCCCAGCAGATGCTCGCGCCCGATCGTCGGCTCGCCCTCGGACAGGCGCACGAAGCCCGTCCGCCGCTGGCGCGCGATGCGCTCGAGCTCCTCGGCCGCCTCCGCCGGCTCGCACCACCGCCCCTCCCCGCCCACGTTGTCGCGCGTCGGCGCGGCCCAGCAGAAGAGGCAGCGCAGATTGCAGCCGACCACGTAGCCCGTCGCGACCCCGTAATGGTAATCCCGCGTGAAGCCGAAACGGCTGTACTTGCGCTGATTCCCCCGGCAGACGACCCGCTCCGTCGCCCGCGCGACCTCGAGCGGGTCGAAGACCCGGGCGCCCTCCCCCCCTGTCAGATGGTGGCAGACACTGGCGGTCCGAAGATCGTCCGGTGCCCCCGGCACAGGCTGGGCCACGCTCATGACACGCACGCTCCACTCTGGCAATGACCCCTCGCCCGCGGCGTGCGCGCCGCCTGTGCCACGTCGGAGAGTACGCCGCGCCCCAGCCGCTGTCGAGCCCCGCCTCGCGCCCCATCTGGACCTTGCGCGTTTCTCCCGAAAGGCAGACGATTGCGCGACGAGACCGGCGGACCTCGGCGAAGAGGAGCGCGCGCAATGCCCCCAGAGACCAATCCGATCATGCAGCTGCTGGCCAAGACGGTGGAGTGGGACGCCTCCGACCTCCACCTCCAGAGCGAGTTCGTCCCCTACACGCGCATCCAGGGCAACCTGCGGCCGATCGAGTGCCGTCCGCTGCACAGAGCCGAGCTCGACGCCTTCGTCGAGCAGATCCTCGACGACCGCCACAGGCGGCTCTACAGCGAGCGCGGCAGCGTCGACGTCGCCTACGCCCTGAGCAAACGCATCCGCTTCCGCGTCAACGTCTACCAGCAGCGCGGCACAACCTCGATCGCCTTCCGCCTGATCGACAACAACATCAAGTCGATCGCCCAGCTCCACCTGCCGCCCGCGATCGAGCAGATCGCCAACAACCGCCGCGGCATCATCCTCGTCACCGGCCCCGCCGGGTCGGGCAAGTCCACCACGCTCGCCGCCATGCTCGACCACATCAACCAGACCCGCGCCGACCACATCGTCACGGTCGAGGACCCCATCGAGTACATGCACGACAACAAGAAGTCGCTCATCGAGCAGCGCGAGATCGGGCAGGACGCCCACGACTTCAACATCGCCCTCATGCACATGCTGCGCCAGGACCCCAACGTGATCCTCATCGGCGAGATCCGCGACCTCGAGACAGTCGTCATGTCGATCCGCGCCGCGCTCACGGGCCACCTCGTCATGTCCACCCTCCACACCATCGGCGCCATCCAGACGCTCATCCGCCTCCTGCAGTACTACCAGCGCGAGGAGCGCGAGGCCGTCCGCGACGAGCTGTCCCTCGCAATGCGCGCCGTCGTCAGCCAGCGCTTCGTCCCCGGCAAGGATGGCCAGCGCGTCCCCAACGTCGAGATCATGGTCACCCGCGGCGTCATCCCCAAGCTCCTCCGCGAGGAGCGCTACGATGACATCATCCAGGCCATGAAGACCCGCGAGCACGGCATGCAGACCTTCGACCAGTCCCTCGTCGGCCTCTACAAGGCCGGACTCATCACCATGGAGGCCGGCGAGAGCCACGCCGACGACGCCGGCACGTTCAAGCGCATGGCCACGGGCGGCTTCGCGAGCGACGACCGGGGCTCGATCATCGCCGAGCTGTGAACCCAGGAAATGCGCGACCGGCTTCGACTGGCGAGACACCGGCGGACACGCTGAGCGCAGGAGGCGAGCCGTGCGGGTCTGGGTTGCTCTGGCCCTTGGCCACCTGGCCGCCGCCGCCAGCGCCGCGTCACTCGCGGCAGGCGGTGGCCTCGCGCTCACATTCGACGGCTCCACCGGCCGCATCACCGCCGCGTCCATCGCCGGCACGCCGCTGCCGTTTCTCCCCAGAGCAACCGGTGGCCTCTCACTGATCCTCGGCTCCACCCCCACGGCGCGGGCGGCCCTCGCTCTGGGGTCCGACAACCCGGGAGGACCATGGACCTCGGTCTTCAACGCGGACTGGAACACATCGGCCTCCTACGCGACCTGTCCGCGTGCAGACTCTCCGGAGAGGCCGCCCACCATTCGCCTCCGCGACCTGCTGGCCTCCACCGAGCAGACGGTCAGCGCCGCCGCGCCCCGGCTCGATCTGCCGCTCACGCTGGCCCCGGACGAGGTCCGCGTCTTCCGTCTCACCACGCTGGGCGCGCACGGCACCGCCCTCCGGTGACCGCGCGATCCCGTTGACTCGCCAGGGCCTCTCGCTGATAACGGCGGCAACCCGCCGGGGGGAACCGCGGTCTCAGAATTCCATTGCGCCGCCATCCCGCTGGCCCTACACGGGTCCGCTCCACATCGACCCCGAGGAGGTGTCCTCGATTGGCCATCAGCCCCGTCCCGGCTCCGCAGCCTCAGGTCACCGAACGCCGCGCCACCGTGCGCGACGTCCCCGCCATGTTCCGCCTCATCAACCACTGGGCGGATCAGCGCCAGATGCTCCCCAAGGCACTCCACACGCTGTGCAACACCGTGCGCGATTTCTGGGTCGCCGAGGAGAGCGGTGAGGTCGTCGGCTGCTGCGGCCTGCGGATCTACACGGAGGACTTGGCCGAGGTCTGCTCACTCGCCGTCGCGCCCGGCAAGCAGGGGCGCGGCATCGGTCAGTCACTCGTCAAGTGCTGCCACGGCGAGGCGCGCGCCATGGGCATCCGGCGGGTCTTTGCTCTCACCTACCAAGTCGCCTTCTTCGAGCGCCTGGGCTACCGCATCGTCGACATGGACTCCCTGCCCGAGAAGGTCTGGCGCGACTGCGTCAACTGCCCGTTCCTCGACAACTGCAATGAGACCGCGATGATCCGGGAGCTCGGCGCGTGAGTCCGCGGCGAGCCAGCAGACGATGGAGCCCCGGCTCCTGCACACCGTGTCTCTGATCATCGCCCTCCTCGGCCCGCCGGCGGCCGGACGCACGACCGTGGCGCACTTCCTCGTCCAGGCCATGGAGTTCTCGCTCGACGCCGGCGCGGTGCGCCGCGTGGTCGACGGCGTCGACACGCCCGCGGCGCTCGAGACACTCCGGCGCGAGCACGGTGCGTCGCTGCA
>JABWBI010000273.1 GCA_013360565.1 Candidatus Sumerlaeia bacterium
GCGCGCCGGCAGCAGCCCGATCGCCTCGTAGGAGCGGATCATCTTCGCGGAGACGCCGCTGGCGCCGGCCGCCTGACCGATGTTCATGACGATCGGCTGGAGCCGCGTCACCCCGTTGACCGAGTGCGTCACGCCGATCGACTTCTCGGCCGCGATGAGCCCGTCGACATCGCGCGGGATCAGGCACGGCAGCGGCACCGTCACCGCCTGAATCGGCGGGAAGTGCTCGTCCGGCCCCAGGGGATCCGGCAGATCCTCGGCCAGCGTCACCGTGTGGTGGTGATCGATGAAGTAGTCGCCCACCGCCACCCCGCTCCTGTAGAGGGGCCGCGCCGCATTCGCGTGACGGTCGACGACGTCGTCGAGCACCAGCATCTCCACCGCCTCGACGCGGCGGCTCTCCCGGACATAGGGGATGAACGGCAATCCGTCCGCCGTCGGGTAAGCCTCCTCGTCGAGCCCCAGCTCGGGGTGCCCCGCCGCCGTCTGGAGGTAGTGCAGGAACCCCAGGGCGTGGTCCTTCATGCGGCGCACCGTCTCACGGCGCTGCTCACGCGTCTGCGTGCAGAGCTCCGGCGCGAAGTGGTCGTTCGCGTGGAAAGGCCAGTTGATCATGTACCGCCCGTTCGGCAGACGGCCGTACGAGATCATGCTCGCCCACGTGTGACACAGGTGCGCGTGCGCGCCGGGCCGAGAGGCGATCTCCCGGATGCTGCCGTCATAGAGAGCCGCGTCGTAGCCCGGCGGGGCGGGGACAGCCGGGGCCGCCGCCGGGCTGTGGTCGCGCAGTGTCAGGCAGTACGTGTAGTCCTGGACGATGCCGTCCGGTGCCAGCGGCGCCGTCGCCTCGCCCGTCTGCCCCCGGCTCTCGCGGCCCAGCCGGTGGGGCACGCCTCCGAGCGCCAGCACATCGCCGCACTCGGTCCCCTCGATCGTCACCGGCGCGCGCGCCTCTCGCCCGTCGGCGGTGCGGACCCCGAGGATCGCGTCTCCCTCGCGCACGACCCCGGCAATCTCCGTCCCGAGCCACAGCGTGATCCGCGGCTCGGCGTCCACCAGCCGGCGCAGAATCGCCTGCCCCACCTTCGGCTCGTACAGCGTCCGGCTCACCCACCCGGTGAACACCCGCTCCGGGCCGCCGTACCACTGCCACAGCGCCTCGACGAACTCGCGGTGGAGACCCGAGCGGATGTCGTCGTTGCCGTCGAGCGCCGAGACACCGGCGCCCGTGAGCATCCCGCCGAGCCACGGCGTCTCCTCGACGACGAGCACGCGGGCCCCCAGGCGCGCGGCCTGGATCGCCGCCGTCGTTCCGCTCGCTCCGCCCCCCGCCACGATCACATCGAAGGTCTGACTCGCCGCACCCATGGATGGCCTCCGCTCAGGCTGCCAGCAGACAGCCTCAGCCCGGCAAGGGCGTCAACGCTGAAAGGCGCGAGCGAGACGGACCCACCGCCCCGGGACAGGGACGGTGGGTCCGGGCGCTGTGAGGCGTCGGGGAGATCCCGTCAGTTCGCCGCAGGCCCCTGCGGACCGTTGCCGTTGGCCGTGCGATTCCAGTCGCCGGCGAGAAAGTTGCCGCCGAAGCGGTAGATGTCACCCCGGCTGATCGTCCCGTTCGTCGGGTCGTAGTCCAGATACGGTGCCTGCTCATTCGAGTCGGTCGAACGGAACGGGAAGCACTTGTAACCGATGCGCTCGCGGCTGCGATCCGGCCCCGGACTCAGCGTCACGAAGCACGGCGACGGGCCATTGGCCTGAAACACCGTGTGCGAGGCCTGCACGTCCGCCGTGGGCAGGAAGGAGGAGTCGTGGCTCCACGTGCCCGATCCGATCCGGTAGCCCTGGGCACTGCCGCCGGCGACCTGCACCACCTGCCCCGCCGCGAACGGATCCTGCAGCAGCGAGCTCATGTACGCCACCGGCGTGGTCAGCGTGACCGCGCCATTGGCCCGGCGCTCGAACGGCAGCCCCGCTCCCCCCTGGACGTCCAGGCTCGAGTCGCTGTCGCGCGTGTAGCGGTTCCAGTCGACGTAGTACGCCTCGATGGCCGTCGCGTGCGTGCGCAGGTCGTTCTTGACCCGCGCCACCTTCGCGCGCGTCTGCGCCTCGAGAAAGTTCGGCACCGCGATCGCCGCCAGGATGGCGATGATCGCGACGACAATGAGAAGCTCGATCAGTGTGAAGGCCCGTCTCATGACAATCAGTCACTCCCCCTGGGTTGTGGCCGACGGCGGGGCCGCTCCGCGCCCCGCGACAAGTCCCATTCGACTGAGTTGGAATTCCCGCCTCAGATTGGGATGTGCACAGACGAAGAGCTGCTCAACTGCCGTCAGTCCGCGGACCCACCCTCGCCTCCCTTCCCCTGCGCCGCGCCCGCGCCCAGAGCCTCCTCCGTCTCTCGCCGCAGCGCCGAGAGCTTCCCGGCGAGCAGGGCCCGCTTGCTCTTCTCCATGCGATCGATGAACAGCACGCCGTTGAGGTGATCCGTCTCGTGCTGAATCACCCGCGCCAGCAGATCCTCCGCCTCCAGCTCGAAGGCGTTCCCATGCTCGTCCTTCGCCCGCACGCGGACGCGCGACGGGCGCCACACCTCGCCCTCGACGCCGGGGATCGACAGGCAGCCTTCCGTGTAGGGCTCGTCCTCCACGCTCTCCTCAACGATCTCCGGGTTGATGAACACGCGGGGATTGCGCGACTCGATCTCCACCTGGTCGGCATCGGCGACGAACAGGCGGATGTTGCGCCCGATCTGCGGCGCCGCCAAGCCGATCCCCTTCGCGGCGTACATCGTCTCGATCATGTCCGCGGCCAGCCGCCGGATCTCGTCCGTGATCTCCGCCACCGGGACCGACGTCTCGTGCAGACTCGGCGTGCCGTACATGACGATGGGAAGCACGCTCATGACCCTCACTCTACGGGCGCAGCGGCGGGCCCTTCAAGCAAACAACGGTGGGCCCGGCGGCTCGCGGCCGCCGGGCCCGCCGGGAGGAGCGGCGCTCCGCGCCTCAGCGCGTGCGCTGGATCTGCTGCATCTGCTGAAGCTGCTGCTGATTGAGCTGCACCGCCGGTGGCTGCATCTGCACGGCCCCGCCCACTGAGGGCGTGGTCGCAGTCGAGGGATTCTGAATCGCGTTCTGCAATGCCCCGGGATTGATCTGGATCTGCCCCGGGTCGATGCGCGGGTTCTGCAACCCTGGGTTGATCAGCCCCGGATTGACCGCCCCGGGGTTGATCGTGCCCGGCGACGGCGTCGAAGGCGGCTGGATCACGCCCGGGTTGAACCTCCCGGGATCTATCGGGTTCGGATTGATGAGGCCCGGATTGATCCCCGGATTCGTCCACGACGGCGGGTCCGGCGGATTCGGGTTCGGCGGGAAAGGCGGATTCGGCCGAAGCACGCCCGGATCGATGGGCTGCAGCACGCCCGGGTCGATCGGGGGCCACGGGCCATAGCCGCCGGTTCCGGGGCCGGGCGTGCCAGGGCCAGGCGTGCCAGGGCCGGGATCCCCCGGACCGGGACCGGGATCCCCCGGGGCCGGTCCCCCCGGACCAGGGCCGCCAGGACCAGGGCCGCCGGGACCCGGTCCAGGACCACCGGGACCCGGTGGTCCATAGCCGCCCGTGCCAGGACCATACCCGGGGGGATAGCCGTAGCCCGGCCCGTAGCCGGGACCCGGGCCGTAGTAGCCCGTCGTGCACGCACCGAGAAGGGCGACAGCGGCGAGGCCGCTGGCCCACTTCAACACTAGGGTCATCGTGTGACACCTCCCCTGATGAGTCCCGCGGAGAGTCGGGACCCGGCTCCTCTGGAGCCGGGGGCGAGAGTCCCTCGCCCCGGGCGCATGAGCAATGAGAGAGTTTGTCACAGGCCCGTCGGCTCTTCGCGTCCCGATTCGGCACTTCGATACGCCGCCGCGACGAGGGCAACCGCGCGGCGCCCATCGGCAACCGTGCACTCCACGGGGGCCTCGCCGCGGATCACGTCGACGAAGTTGTGGGCCGCGTGGCGCATCGGCGGGAGATCGCTCACGCGCGCCAGCGCGCCCTTCGCCGCGTGCGCCAGCTCGCTGTCGTGGCGGATGCTCACGGTCCCCGCGTCGCCGTAGAGCGTCACCCCCGAGCCGGCGTGCGCCTTCGCCGAGCCCATGAAATGGATCGCGGCGAGGGCCCCCCGCAGGAATCGCACCTGCACCACGCCGTCGAGGTCGGTCGCGAAGCCCCGCGAGTCCATCATCGCCTGCACCGCCACGGGATCGTCGTCGAGCAGCCAGCAGATCGCCTCGGCGATGTGGGTCCCCGCGTCGATGAAAAACCCGCCGCCGCTGCGCACCGGGTCGCCGCGGAAGTTGGGCGGATCCCCCTCCTCGTAGAAGGCCTCGGCCCGCGCGTAGCACGCCTCGGGCCGCCGCGCGATGGCCCACTCCAGGTCGCCGCAGTACTCGCCCACCGCCAGCCGCGGCG
>JABWBI010000274.1 GCA_013360565.1 Candidatus Sumerlaeia bacterium
TCTCTCCCTCGCCGATGCCGCCGCTCACCTCGACGATGTCGCCGTGGCGGGGACCGAAGTCGACGGGGACGAACACAGCGGTGCCCGAGGCACCGGTGGCTGTGGAGGGGACGAAGACGCCCTCGCCCGCGAGCGTCTGGACACGGGCGGCCGCGGGGACGACGAGGCGGCCGGCGCGCTGCTCGAGGACGAGGGTGGCGGTGGCGATCATGCCGGCGAGCAGGCGGCCCTCGCGGTTGTCGATGGCGATCTCGATGGGAAACGAGCGCGTCTGGGCGGTGGCGCTGGAGCCGAGGGCGAAGATCTCGCCACTGATGATCTCGCCGCCGAGGGCGTCGACAGCGATGGCGACGGGCTGGCCGAGGCGGAGGGCCACGCGCTCGCGCTCGCTGATCTCGGAGAGGAGTTTGACCCGGCTGAGATCGGCGATGTCGACCGCGGGCGTGCCCGGGGCGAGGTACTCCCCGACCTCGATGCGGCGCCGGGTCACAACGCCGCCGATGGGGGCGGTGATGATGCAGTCGCGCGCGTTCTCTGCCGCGAGGTCGATCTGAGCCTGGGCGGCGGCGACCTCGGCGCGGGCGATGTCGAGGTCACGCTGCCAGTTCTCCTCCTCACGGGTGGTGGCGACGCCCTCGCGAGCGAGGCCGGCGAAGCGGCTGAGATTCGTCTCGGCGTTGATGCGCTGGGCCTCGGCGCGCGTGAGCTGGGCGCGGGCGGAAGCCAGCGCCATGTCGTAGGTGGTCGAATCGAGGCGGAAGAGGACGTCCCCGGGCGAGACGGGCGATCCGAGCTCGACCTCGAGCGAGGCGACGTTTCCAGCGACCTCGGGTGCGACGGTGGTCATGCGCCAGGGGGCGAGCTGACCCACGACAGAGGAGGTGACCGTGATGTCTCGCCGCGACGCCTGGCCGAGGACGACGGGAACGCGGTAGGCCTCGGACTCCTCGCTGGGGGGAGTGGCGCTGGTCGCACCGCAGGCGGCGAGGAGCGGCAACATCAGCGCGGCGGCGGCGTGCCAACTCCGGCCTTGCCAACGGTTCTCCAACACCGGAACAATCCTCATCGCGATGTCTTGGTCCCACACTGACGCACGGTCATCGGACAACACTGCCATGTCGCCTGTTGCTCATGCAATGGCTGGCTCAAGCGGTCGCACGCTTCGGATCGCGCTGGCGCAGATCAACACGGTGACGGGGGACATCGACTCGAACGCGAAGAAAGTCGTCCAGACTTTGGAGCACGCCGCCGCGGCGGGGGCGGATCTGGTCGTCTTTCCGGAGCTGACGCTGACGGGGTATCCCCCGCGGGATCTGCTGGACTTGCCGGCCTTCGTCGACCGGAACATGCAGGCGCTGGCGGAGGTCGCGCTGCAGGCGAAGGACGTCGCCGCGATCGTCGGCCATGTGGAGCCGACTCACGCGAGCGAGGGGAAAGCGCTCTACAACTCGGCCAGCCTGATCCACCAAGGGGTGGCGACGGCGGTGTGCCGCAAGGCGCTGCTGCCGACGTACGACGTGTTCGACGAGGCGCGGCACTTCCAGCCGGGGACGCTGCACGCGCCGCACCGCTTCCGCGAGTGGCCGATCGGGGTCTCGATCTGCGAGGACCTCTGGAACGACGCGCTCTACCACAGCCGCCGGCTGTACGACGTCGATCCGATCGAGCGCCAGGTGGCGTCGGGAGCCGAGCTGCTGATCAACATCAGCGCCGCGCCGTTTCGCGCGGGCCGGCGGAGCTTCAAGAGCGACATGTTCGCGGCGACGGCGCGGCGGCATGAGCGGCCGCTGGTGACCGTCAATCTTGTCGGGGGCAACGACTCGCTCATCTTCGACGGCGGCTCGTCGGCGTTCGACGCGGCGGGCAACCTCGTTCACCAGGCGCCGTTCTTCGATGAGAGCTTCACCGTGATCGACGCGGCGCACCTGCCGCCGCGCACCGGTCTGCCGGAGGAGAACATCGGCGACGTCCACCGGGCGCTGGTCCTCGGCATCCGCGACTACATGCGCAAGTGCGGCTTCAGCCGCGCCGTCGTCGGCCTGAGCGGGGGCATCGACTCGGCGGTCACGTGCGCGCTGGCGGTCGATGCACTCGGCCCCGGGTCGGTGATGGGGGTGACCATGCCCTCGGAGGTCTCGAGCCGGGGCTCGGTGGATGACAGTGCCGAGCTGGCGCGGCGGCTGGACATCGACTTTGTCAAGATCCCGATCCGCCGGGTGGTCGACTCATTCGGAGCGGCGCTGGCGCCGGTGCTGGGAGAGGGGGACCTGGGCGTGGCGTCCGAGAACATCCAGGCCCGCACGCGGGGAAACCTGCTCATGGCGATCAGCAACCGGACGGGGGCGCTGCTGCTCTCGACGGGCAACAAGAGCGAGATCGCGGTGGGCTACTGCACGCTGTACGGGGACATGGCCGGGGGTCTGGCGGTGCTCAGCGATGTGCCGAAGACGATGGTCTACGACCTCGCACGTCACATCAACCGGCACCGTGAGGTGATCCCGCAGGTCATCCTGGACAAGGAGCCGTCGGCCGAGCTGCGTCCGGGGCAGCGGGACACCGACTCGCTGCCGCCCTACGACATCCTCGACCCGATCATCCGCATGCATGTCGAGCAGCACCTGCCGGCGCGGGACATCATCGCGCAGGGCTACGATGCGGAGACGGTCCAGCGGGTGGTCCGGATGATCACGCGCGCCGAGTACAAACGGCGTCAGATGGCACCGGGCCTGCGCGTGACGAGCAAGGCGTTCGGCGAGGGCTGGCGCATGCCGATCGCGGTCGGGAAGATGGTGCTGTGACTCGGCGTCCGGCAGACGTCAGGGAGTCCGGTGCGGCGAAGACGGGCCGCCCGAGAAGGGGCTCAGGGGCCTGAGTCTCGCAGAGAATGCGCAGGCTTCTCATGTGGCGCGCAGGGGGCAAGAGATGCGTTCCACGGCAAGAGAACCGGCGGCTGAGACCCAGGCGCGTGCACGCGCGGCCAGGAGTTCCGCAGAATGTCGTCCCGGCTGAGCGTGTTCACCGGGGGCGAGCTCCGGGCCGTTTCATTCCCCCCGGCGCTCGTCGCCTCTGACCGGCGGGCCGAGGGGCCAGAGCTTCCCGGGGTTGGGCGAGCGCTTGCGGATGAGGTGGGCCTCGATCCAGCCGCGGTCGATCTCGGGGTAGGCGGCGCACTCCATGATGTGCTCGTGGTCGAGCGTCTCGATCCGGTCATTGGCGGCCTTGATGGCGTCGATCGAGTTGCGGATGGCGCGGAGCGCGGGCATGCGCTCGGGGTTGATGTCGATGCCGAAGTGGCCGGTGTACCCGTGCATCTTGAGGCAGTAGAGACCCGCCTCGGTCTGCTCGGGGCTGACGACGCCGACGTTGAGGTCCTGGTCGTAGTTGCCCAGCGGCTGCGAGTTCCAGTGTGTGTGCGCCAACCGGCCCTGCTCGAGGATCTTCGAGAACGAGTCGGCGAGGTCCTCGTAGCCCATGAGGACATGGCCCACCTCGGGATTCATGCACACCAGCGCCTGACCCTTCCGGTGCAGGGCGAGGTTCTCCTCGGCCTTCAGCCGCGTCTCGACGCGCGCGCACATGATGAGGGCATCACTGATCGTCGCGAGGAAGAGGCGGCCCCGCGGCTCGTAGGGCTTGGGCTCGATGGCGACGCGGACGCCCGGCACGGTCTCCATCGCCTCGGTCAGCGAGTCGGCGAAGCGGTCGCGCCAGGCGACGAAGTTCACGCCGAAGGGGTTCTCGTAGCCGTCGATGCCGGGCCAGATGACGGCGAAGTCGGTGTCGAGTTCGCGGTTGAGGCGCAGCGTCGCGACGAGGCGGTCGATGGCCATGCGGCGGATGCGCCTGTCGGGGTTGGACAGCGACCCGAACTCGAACTCGCGCTCGTAGAAGAGATTCGGGATGACCGTGAGCAGCCGCTGGCCCGTGGCCTTCTCATGCTCCTGGTAGCAGTGGAGGTTCTCCTCGTTGACCTCGTTCGGGTAATGGGCCTCGATGCCGGTGACGCCGTCCTCGCGGAGCTCGGCGATCATCTCGAGCCGCTCGGGGATCGTGAGCGGCTCACGGTAGCGGTCATGGAAGCGTCCCCCGCCGGGGGACAGATACCAGACGCCGACGGAGAACTTGAGGTCGAGCTTGAAGCGCTGCATGTGGAGCAGCAGCTCGGTGGCGTTGCGGCGGGTGCCCTGCGGGCTGAGGTCCTGGAGCGGCATCGGGCGGGTCCCTTCCCCTCCGCTTCACGCGGTAGGCGCGGTCGAGTTCGAGGCCGGGATGCCATGCATCCACGGGCGCAGCGTGGGATACAGCTCGCGCCAGCGGCTGTAAAGGTCCGCGTACCGCCGGGCCGCCCCGGGATCGGGCGCAAGGTGCTCGCCGGTCGGGACGGCGGACTCGGTCGCGGGGACGCCGGGGTAGACGCCGGCGGCGAC
>JABWBI010000275.1 GCA_013360565.1 Candidatus Sumerlaeia bacterium
GGGGCCTCGGCGCGGGCCATCTTGCCCAGCAGCGCCTCGACCCGCTGCTCGGCGGCGCGGGTGCGCACATCGAGCGGGTAGCCCTCGGCATCTCGCGGAATGTCAGACATGGCTCTCTCCACCCTCTGGGATCGGCCTCAGGGGACCGGCGCTCGGGCGATCACTCCTCGCCGAGGTAGGGATCCATGCGCCGGCGAAGCTCCTGGCGGGCGCGGCAGATGCGTGACTTGACCGTGCCGAGGTTGGCGTCGAGCACCTCGGCGATCTCCTCGTAAGACAGGTTCTCGACGAACCGGAGAACCAGCACTTCGCGATGCTCGTAACCCAGCCCCAGGAGCTCCTGTTCGAGGTGTCCCAGGAGCTCGCGGCCCTCGGCCTGCTGGCGAGGGCTGGGCGCGGCATCGGGCTTGTCGAGCGGGCGGTCATCGTCATCGTCGGGACGCGGTTGGTCGAGGGAGACCGTCTTGCTACGCCCCTTGCGCTCCATCTGCTTCCAGCGGTTCTTGGCCAGGTTCGAGGTCACCCGGTAGAGCCACGTCGAGAAGGCGGCGTCGCCCCGGTAGAGGTGGATCTTCCGGAAGACCCGAATGAACACCTCCTGGGCCAAGTCACTGGCTTCGTCGTGATCGCCGAGCAGGCGCCAAGCCTGGTTGTAGACCCGGTCCTGATGCCGGCGAATCAGCGTGTCGAAGGCGCTGAGGTCGCCCGCCTGAGCGGCGGCGACCAGCGGACCGTCTTCGCCCGCCAGCGTCCCCGGCACTCCGCCCCGGGGCCTCTCGGTTCCCGGCGGCGGGGCTTCATCGGTTTCGACAGCCGTGTTCTCCACAGGTTCCGCCAGTTGCGTCATTTTGTCGTATCCTTGGGCCCCGGCCGCCATGCGGTCAATGCGATTTCGGAGGGTTCACCCCATCCGCCCCGGGGCCACAGCAAGGATTCGGCCCACTTCCTGGACTTCCCCCCTTCAACCGGCAGCCCTTGACACCGGGTGTGACCACCTCTCAGGCTGTCCCGCCATGCTCGACGCCGAGACACTGGCCCACGCGGCCATCGCCTATCCCATCCTCCTGTTCTCGCTGACCTTTCACGAGTGGGGCCACGCCATGAGCGCCAAGCTCCTCGGCGACCGCACCGCCGAGCTCCAGGGCCGGCTGACGATGAACCCCATCTCGCACATCGACCCGATCGGGACCGTCCTCTTTCCGCTGATCGCCATGCTGCAGCCGGGCCTCGCCCGATTCATCATCGGCTGGGCCAAGCCCGTCCCCGTCAATCCCCTCAATCTCCGCAAGTCCACCGACATGGTCTGGGTCGCCCTCGCGGGTCCGGCCTGCAACCTCATCCTTGTCCTCCTCGGCGTCCTGGTGTTCAAGGTCCTCCTCGTGTTCGACCTGCTCCCCGCCGGCGAGCGCAACGCCGAGATGGCTGTCACGGCCTTTCTGACCTTCATTGGGATCAATCTCATCCTGATCTGGTTCAACCTCATTCCCCTTCCGCCCCTCGACGGCTCCAAGGTCCTCCTCGCCCATGTCAAGGGGCACTGGCGCTCGTTCCCCTTCTGGCAGGCCTACGAGGCCTATGGCCAGTTCGTGCTGCTGATCCTCTTCCTCTCGGGTGGACTCTCGCTGATCCTGCGCCACCCCATGATCTGGAGCTACGATGTCATTCTGCGATTCCTCTTCTGAGGCCCGTCTCCGATGACCCCTCGCATCTTCAGCGGCCAGCGCCCCACGGGCCTGCTCCACATCGGCCACCTGATCGGAACGCTCCAGAGCTGGGTGCGCCTGCAAGAGACGCACGAGTGCTTCTTTGGCATCGTCGACTGGCACATGCTGACGACCAACTACGAGGACACAGCCCATCTCGGCGAGCATATCCAGGAGATGGCCGCCACGTGGCTCGCGTGCGGCATCGACCCCGAGCGCTCGACCATCCTTCTCCAGTCCCAGGTCAAGCAGCACGCTGAGCTCGCCCTCATCCTCGGCATGGTCACGTCCCAGAGCGCCCTCGAGCAGCTCCCCACCTACAAGGACATGATCAGGCAGCTCAGCCACCGCGACCTCAAGACCTACGGTTTCCTCGGCTATCCTGTGCTCCAGACCGCCGACATCGCCGCCTACCGCGCGACCGTCGTCCCCGTCGGCGAGGACCAAGTCCCTCACATCGAGTTCGCCCGCGAGGTGATCCGCCGCTTCAACAGCTTCTATGGCCGCGGCCAGCAGATCCTCCCCGAGCCCCAGGCCCTGCTCTCGCCCACCCCTCGCCTCCTCGGCGTCGATGGGCGCAAGATGTCGAAGTCCTTCGACAACGCCATCAACCTCGCCGACCCCGCCGAGACCGTGACCAAGAAGGTCTCCGTCATGGTCACCGATCCCGCCCGGGTCCGCCGCACGGACCCCGGCCACCCCGAGGTGTGTTCCGTCTTCTCCTACCACCGGATCTTCACGCCGGAGGCGAAGGTCACCGAGATCGACAGCGCCTGCCGCCGGGCCACGATCGGATGCACCGACTGCAAGCGCCAGCTGGCCGCCAATCTCAATGAGCTGATCGAGCCCATCCGCGAGGGCCGATCGCGCTGGATTCAGCGTCCCGGCGAGATCGCCGAGATTCTCGAAAAAGGAAACACTCGGGCCCAGAGTGAGGCCGAGGCCACCCTCCGGGCCGTCCGAAGTGCTGTCGGGCTGCACTGATAAACAGACAGTGTGACGATCGCCTCTCATTTGCCGAGGCAAATGCTCCCGCGCGGCGCTCCTTTTTTGTGTGACATGGCGTAGGGGTCTGGACTAGAAATCGAAAGGAAGTGACTTGGCCCCAGGGTCTGACGCTCTCAGACAGAGGATTTCGCCGTGAGTCACAACGCCCCCCTGACCTACGTCCGCGCGCTCAGCGCGACGCTCTCGCCGCGGTGTGTCAACCGCTGCGGATTCTGTGCCTACCCCCTGCGCAAGTACCGGGCGGCGCCGTCCCTCAAGCGCTGGCGCCAGATCCTCCGCGCCGGCCGTCCCTGGGAACCCACCTGCCTGCACCTCACCGGCGGCGAGCCCTTCACCAAGGACCGCGAGCTTCTCCAGACGGTCCGGTACTACGGCCACGAGGACGCTGTCGACTACGTCCACACGCTGCTTGCGGTCGCGATGGAGGAGCACCACGGCGGTCTGCTCACCTCCGTCGAGCTCGGCGAGCTCCGCCGCGCCGATCTCCAGCGTCTGCGCCCTGTCGTCTCCGAGTATGTCGTCGGCATCGTGGCCTTTGACCCGGCCATCTTCGACACGGCGCTCCTCTGGAACGCGCCGACCATGGCGCCCCCCCGCCGGCTCGAGCTCATTCAGATGCTCGGCCAGCTCCGCATGCCCACCACCGTCAATCTGCTCATCGGTCTCGGCGAATGTGAGTCGTCCCGTCTTCAGACCCTTGCGGCCCTCGCCGAGGTCCACGCGCGCCGCGGCCATCTCCAGGCCGTCCGCATTTCACCGTTCCGCCCGCGCGCCGGGACGCCGCTCGAGAATCATCCCGCCACGCCTCCGGACCTGATCGTCCGAACTGTCCGGCAGGCCGCCGAGATTCTCCAGGGCATCCCCGTCCAGGTGCCTGCGCTCGCCGTCGAGGACTTCGTCGAGCGCTGCGCGGAGGCCGGCGCACAGGACCTCGGTCTCATCACCGCCGATCCGCAGAGCGACTTCACCATGACCGCCCGCTCGTGGGGCAAGGTCGAGCGCCGGCTGCACGAGCACGGCCACCGTCTTGTCGAGCGCTTGGCCCTCACCGAGCAGGCCGTCGCCCACGGCCTCTTCACCGACAATCAGCGCCGCTGCATCGCCCGCCAGCTCACCTGCCTCGAAGAGCGGCATGTGCGCCCGGTCGCCGCGCCGGTCGCGGCCGCCGCCCCCGAGGTCGTCGAGGTCGACGAGACCCGCCAGGCCTCGGCCTGAAAACCCTTGCCTGTGGCCCGTGGCGGGATGAGGATCAAGGCCAGTCTCACTTCGAGGTTCGCCATGCGTCTCGCCCTCGCCCTGGGGTTGCTCTCGCTCCTCGTCCCGCCCCTCGTCCCCGCTCAGCAGACTGTGCAGGGCCCCGAGCCCGGCGTGTTCATCTACGGCTACGACGAGGCGACCTCGCTCTTCTCGCGCACCTACCATGCCACCCAGCAGGAGGCGCAGACCGTCCTCGCTCCACGCTGGGCGGCCGCCGAGGCCGTCGCCGCCCAGCTCAACCAGCAGGTCCAGGCCAACGTCAACACCCGCGCCGTCGCCGAGTGGATGGTCTTCTGCGAGCAGTGGCACTACTGGCAAGAGTGGGTGAAGCAGGAATACGAACTCGAAGAGGCCTTCGACAGCTGGCTCGGCGGCCAGGGGTCGGCCACCTTCGCCGCCCTGCCCGGAACGACGCTGTGGTGGCAGCGGGGCGCGGCCCCCGCCCCGGGCGCT
>JABWBI010000023.1 GCA_013360565.1 Candidatus Sumerlaeia bacterium
CGACGGGGTGCGGATCTGCGCCGGGGACTGCGACGACGCGGATCCGGGGCGGAACCCCGGGGCGGCGGAGGCCTGCGACGGCCTGGACACCGACTGCGACGGGGCCGTCCCCACGGACGAAGAGGACGGGGACGGCGACGGGGTCCGGGGATGCGACGGGGACTGCGACGACGCCGATCCCGAGGTGAGTCCCGTCGCCGCGGAGCTCTGCAACCACGTCGACGACGACTGCGACGCCCTGGTGGACGCCGACGACCCCGACACCGAGCTGGACCTGGACGCCGACGGGGACGTGCAGGTGGAGTGCGGCGGGGGGGACTGCGACGACGAGGACCCCGCCGTCAACGGGCTGGACGCCGACCTCGACGGGTACCCCACGTGCTGGGGGGACTGCGACGACACCCAGGAGGACGTCTTCCCCTACGCCTTCGAGGCGACCGACGGGATCGACAACGACTGCGACGGCATGACGGACGGCGCCGACACCGACGCCGTGTACTACCTGACCCTGAGCGACGACTCCGCCGCTTCGGTCTCCTTCGGGAGCTGGCGCTACTCCTTCTGCGGCGCCGAGTGGTCCTCGGTCAACGTGGTGTCCAACGGGCGCCTCCAGTTCGGCGGCTACTCCACCACCTACTCCGAGACCGTCGCCGAGTTCGTCGGAGCTACCTATTACGAGTCCATCGCCCCGTGGTGGGACGACATGTACCCCCCGTCCGGGGCGGTGGCCTACGTCCAGTACCCCGACGCCTTCGGCGTCTACTACCTGAGCGTGGGCCAGTGCTGCGGCACCGACGACAACAACTTCTCGGTGGTGCTGCTCGGGGACGGGCGCGCCCATGTCTCCTACGGGAACATGGAGTCCAACGACGGCATCGCGGGCTGGAGCTGCACCACCGGGGACGACCCCGGCGAGACCGACCTGACCGCCGCGGCGGACGACCGGCTGCCCACGGCGCTGGGGATCGGCCAGGGCACCGAGGACGCCTACTACGAGCTGTTCGACGGAGGGGGCGGCGGGTCCAACGACCTGGAACACCAGGGCTTCGTCTACTGCATGGACTCGGGCGAGGACCTCGACGGCGACGGCTGGACGGATCTCTACATCGCCTGCGATTCGACGCCGAGCATCTTCCTGCGCAACAACCGGAACGGCACGTTCACGGACCTCGCGACGGAGACGGGCCTGGCCTACAACGACAATGGGGCCGAGCAGGCCGGAATGGGGCTGGCCGCGGCCGACTACGACAACGACGGCCGCATCGACATCACCAAGACCAATTTCACGGGAGACTACCCCAACCTCTACCGCAACATCGGGCGCGGGATCTTCACCGACATCTCGATCAAGGCGGGCCTGGCTGTCAACCCGGACAACGTGCTCTGGGGCGCCGGTCTGGAGGATCTGGACAACGACGGATTCCGCGACCTGTTTCAAGTGACGGGTCACGTCTACCCCGAGGTCGGCTCCATCGATCGGAGTGAAGCGTACAAGAGCCCGCGGCTGGTCTACCGCAATCTGGGCAACGGCAAGTTCGAGGATGTTTCGTCGCTGTCGGGGCCGGCAGTGGCGGAACGCCGCTCGTCGCGCGGGGCGGCATTCGGCGATTTCGATAACGACGGTGATATCGACATCCTCGTGATGAACATGCATGAAGGGCCTTCCCTGATCCGAAACGATCTGAAGCCGGGGAGCAACTGGATCAAGTTGAAGCTGGAAGGAGTGCGGTCGAACCGTGCGGCCATCGGAGCGAGCGTCACGCTGCACGCCGGCGACACGGTACAGTCGGCTCCGGTGCTCTCGCAGTCCTCGTTTCTGTCGTTGAACGACTTGCGTCTGCACTTCGGGTTAGGGACGAAGAAATCGGTCGACAGGATCGTCGTTCGCTGGCCCAACGGCGCGACGGAAGAGTTTCCCGGAGTCGCGGCGAACGGGCTCCATTTGCTCAAGGAGGGCAGCGGCCGGACCGCGCCGCTGGCGCTGCCGCGATGATCCGCGCCCTGCGCGGCGTCCTCGTCGACGACGAGGGCTTCCGCGGCAACGTGGAGGATCACCAGGACCCGCGCAACAGCCTCCTGTGCGAGGTCCTCGGGCGGCGGCGGGGCATCCCCATCACGCTCTGTGTCATCTGGCTCGACATCGCCGGCCAGCTCGGCTGGCCCTTCGCGGGGGCGAACTTGCCCCTCCACTTCATGGTTCGGCCCGTCGCGCCCGGGGACCCGGTTTTCATCGATGTCTTTCACGGCGCTGCCGAGCTCGATCTCCCCGCCTGCGAGGCGTTCCTCTCCGGGCGCGCCGGGCAGCCGGTCTCGCTCGGGCCCGAGCACATCGCCCCCGCGCCCCAGCGGATCATTCTCCTCCGCATGCTGACGAATCTCCACGCGGCCCTGACGGAGCGTGAGCACTGGCCCGGCGTTCTCCGCGTCGCTCAGCGCATGCTCGCCCTCCTCCCGGGCAACGAGAATCTCCTCCTGCAGATCGAGATGCTTGAGCGCCTCATCAGCGATGGCAACTGACCTCGTCTCACAGCTCCGGCCGCACGGGGGCGCCACGCACGCGCATCGCGAGCCGCCAGACCGCGCCGCGGCCCGTCATGAACAGCGTCTGTCCGTCGTCGCCGCCGAAGCACACGTTGGAAACGAAGGCCGGCGCCGGGATCAGTCCGAGGGCCTCGCCCTCGGGCGTGACGACCCACACCCCCCCCCGCCCGCTCAGGTACAGGTTGCCGTCCGCGTCCCGCGTCATGCCATCGGGATCGTCCCGGTTCGGCGTGTCCGGGTTGAAGAACTCCCGCCCCTCGGGAATCACCTCCCCCTGGTGAAGCGTGTACCACATCCACAGGGCCCTTCGGCTGTCACCGACAATCAACCGCGCGCCATCCGCCGTCGTGATCACCCCGTTGGGCGTCTCGAGGCCGGTGAGGACGGCGCTGGGCTGGCCTCCCGGGATGAGCTGATAGACGGCGCTCCGCTCGGGGCTCGCCCAGCTCGGATCGGAGAAGTAAAGCGTCCCGTCCGGCGCCTCGCAGACGTCGTTCGGCTGGTTCCACGCCGGGTCTCCGGCCAGCACGGCCACGTCCGTCGGGCCGCCTGGGCCGATGCCGATGCTCACGATCTGGTGCGCCGTCACCGCCGCGCCGATCAACCGGCCGGACCGCGAGCGGATCATCCCATTGATCCCGCCAGTCGGCTCCATCCACACTGTCACCTCGCCCGACGCGTCGAGGCGGAGAATCTGGTCCGCGCGGCACGCCGTGAAGAGCAGCGCGCCGCTGACCGGGTCCCAGACGGGTCCCTCCAGCATCAGGCGCTCGTCGCCGGTGTAGATGCGCTCGATCGTCGCCCCGTCGGCGACGGTGGGGGGCAGCGGCGGCATGGGGCTCTCCTGCGCACGGACCCCCGCGCCGGCCAGCGCCAGCACGAGGAGGATGGGGAAGGATCTCAAGGGGTGTCGTCTCCAGTCACGATCTCGGCGCCGAGCTCCTTCAGCGCGCGGAATCCGCCGTCGACGGAGATCACGTGCGTGTAGCCCATGCGCTGAAGATTGTCGGCCGCCAGCGCCGAACGGTACCCGCCCCCGCACATCAGGTGCAACTCCGTCGAGCGGCTGGGGAAGCGCGTCTCGATGTCCCGCTCGATCACGCCCCGTCCCAGGTGCACGGCCCCCTTCACGTGCCCCGCGCGCCACTCGCCGTCCTCGCGCACGTCCACCAGTACTGCCCGCGGCTCGACCCGCAGCCGAGCCAGCGCCTCCGCCGCCGTCTCCTCGCGCACTCGCGACTTCGCGTCGGCAACGAGCTTCAGGAAACCCGGGCTGTGCTGCATCGATGGAAAGCTCCTGCTGAGGGATCGGCAGCACCTCACCGGGATGAAGAGATGAAATCAACTCCAAGCTTGAAAAGAGCACCGAAACCGTCCTACATTTCCCCCCCAACTTGCCCTGAGAGGACGCGTGATGACACGCATCGAAGACCGCGGCTACGCCCATCCCGAACTCCTGGTCTCCACCGGCTGGGTGGCGGAGCATCTCGACGACCCCGGCATTCGCCTCGTCGAGTCCAACGAGGACCCCCTTCTCTATCCCTCCGGCCACATCCCCGGGGCCGTCGAGGTCGACTGGACGCGTGATCTCAATCAGGCTGTCGTGCGAGACTACCTCGACCGCGACGGCTTCCAGGCGCTCGCCCGCCGCATCGGCATCACGCCGCAGACGACCGTCGTCTTCTACGGCGACAAGAACAACTGGTGGGCCACTTACGCGCTGTGGGTCTTTCGCCTCTTCGGCCACACGGCTGCGAAGATCATGGACGGCGGCCGGCTCAAGTGGAGCAACGAGGGGCGCGAGCTGACCCGCGAGGTGTCGGCGTACCCTTCGACCGGCTACGCCGCCCCCGAGCGCGACGACGCGACGGACCGCGTCTTCCGCGACGGTGTCCTCGCACACATCGCGGCCAAGCGGGCCCTCGTCGATGTCCGCTCACCCGAGGAGTACTCCGGCGCGCGGCTGCACATGCCGGACTACCCGAACGAGGGGGCGCTGCGCGGGGGCCACATCCCCGGCGCCAAGAGTGTCCCGTGGGCCCGCGCCATCAACCCCGCCGACGGCACCTTCAAGACCGCCGAGGAACTCCGTCGCATCTACCTCGGCGAGGCCGGTCTCGCGCCCACCGACGATGTCGTCGCCTACTGCCGCATCGGCGAGCGCAGCAGCCACACCTGGTTTGTCCTCAAGTTCCTCCTGGGCTTCGAGAGAGTCCGCAACTACGACGGCTCCTGGACCGAGTGGGGCAACCTCGTCGGCGTCCCCATTGAGAAGTGACCGTGCCCGGAGGTCCCCCCAAGCTCGAGTCGATGCGTGCGATGTTCAGCGCGATGGACCGCGCCGAGCGCATACAGGCGCTCATCGACGTCGCCGACGGCTTCAGGCCCGTGCCCGAGGCCATCGCCGCCCGGCCCTATCCCGGCGAGCGGCGAGTCCCCCACTGCGAATCCGAGGCCTTTGTCTTCGCCGTGCCGCGGGACGACGGCACGCTCAAGTTCCACTTCGCCGTCGAGAATCCTCAGGGCATCTCCGCCATGGCCGCCGCCGTCATCCTCGACAAGACGTGCTCGGGGGCGCCGCTCGATCTCGTCGAGTCCATCGACCCGGACGTCATGTACGACATCTTTGGCCGCGAGCTCAGCATGGGCAAGAACATGGGACTCACCAGCCTCGTCAACATGGTCCGCGCGGAGGCCGCCCGCCACAGGCGGTGAGCTCCACTCACATCGGCCGGAGGCTCTGCCGCCCGCACCAGTTGACGAAGAGCAGCCGGTGATCCTTCGCAAAGGCGAACAGCCGCTCGACATCGGCGTTCGCCTCCCCGGCCGGCGGCGGCAGGATGACGCCCAGCACCTCCAAGCGCTCGCCCGCCAGCAGGCCGTAGAGCAGCAGCCTTCCCGGCGTCTGCACGGCGAAGCCGCCCGCCACCGGATGCGCCTCGCCGTCGAAGGTCAGCCCGTCGAAGAGGCGCCCTCCGCGGGGGAAGCGCTCGCGCAGCCGATCCAGGGCGATCTCCCGGCCCGCGAGCGGGTTCGGCACGCCGTGGCGCACGTGGATCGCCTCGAATCCCGTCCCTCCCTCGGGCCCCTCCGTGACGGCCCGGATGGCCTCGATCTCCCCGGCGATGACCGTCTCGAACTCCTCGGCGATGAGCTCCATCTGCCGCCAGTCGTCCTCGTGGATCAGCGCGAACTCGCCCGCGTCCAGCGTCCGCGACTCGTCCAGCGCCGGCATCTGGTTCTCCACCGTCGGCAGCGCGGCCCGCGTGTCCGGCACCGCGAGCGTCTCGAACGGGCGCACCAGCACCTCCAGCTCGCCCCGCAGCCGTGCCCCGGCCCGCGTCGTGGGGTTCGCCGACACCACCATGTGCGGCTCCTCGTTGAGCGAGAGATTCATCGGCACCGACAGATCCTCCGGCAGACTCTCCGCCGGCACCTGCGTCACCGCGATCGTCTCGCCCGTGTCCGCGTGGCGAAACGTCACCTGCACCATCTCGGGTGATTCCATGGGGCCTCCCTGCACGGAGATGCGCCATCCTCGACGGAGGCCTCCGCCCACGCAAGCTTTGTCCTCCGTGCGGCGATTTGCGATTGCCTTCCCGGCCGGGCGAGTGTGAAGTCGCTCCGGCATGGAGCCCCTCCGCGTCGCCATCGCTCAGGCCGCCCCGTGCGCGCTCGACCTCCCGGGCACCCTGGAGATCATCGCCGGATGGGCGCGGCGCGCGGAGGACGCGGGCGCGGGGCTCGTCGCGTTTTCCGAGACCTTCATTCCCTGCTACCCGGTGTGGGTGGACGGGGGTCTCTTCTCTCGGTGGGACCATGGTCCCGCCAAGGAGCTCCACGCCGCCTATCTCGCCCAGTCGCTCGAGATCGGTTCTCCCGAAGAGCAGCGGCTCGCCTCCATCGCCGCGGACACCGGCGTCGCCGTCGCGATCGGCGTGAGCGAGCGCGCCGGGCGCTCGATGTTCAACTCGCTCCTCGTCTACGACGAGCGCGGCCAGCGCGTCGTTCATCGGCGCAAGCTCGTCCCCACGCACGGCGAGCGCCTCGTCTGGCGCCCCGGCGACGCGGCCGATCTGGCGCCCGGTCTCGCGGCGGGGGCCAAGGTCGGTGGCCTCATCTGCTGGGAGCACTGGATGCCGCTGCCCCGCCAGGTGTTGCATGACCGGAGCGAGGAGATTCACGTCGCTGCGTGGCCCCATGTGCGAGAGATGTATCTCGTCGCCAGCCGCCACTTCGCCTTCGAGGGCCGATGCTTCGTCCTCGCGGCGGGCCAGATTCTTCGCCGCCGCGACTTCTCGCCCGAGAGCTGGGCCCTCGCGGCCCCTCTGCTCGGCGGAGATGGTGACCTCATCATCGGTGGCGGCAGCGCCATCATCGGTCCCGATGGGTCTCTCCTCGCCGGTCCGGTCTCGAATGAGGAGGCCCTGCTCGTCGCCGACCTCGATCCCGCTTGGCTGGCCCGTGAGTCCCTGACGCTGGACACTGCGGGCCACTACGCCCGCCCCGATCTCTTCCGCGTCGAAGTGGACTTTGCGCGCAAGGCCGAGCATGTGACCTGACACGGGCCGTGCCCTCGCCGGAACTTGGGTCTCCCGCCCGGCGGTCCGATGAGAGATCAGGACGTCCCGGCCCCTGAAAAACCACTCTGACCGGCAATGAGAGTTGTCGCCCCGCCCGGGTCTGTGCCAAACTGTGGCAGGGCCTTGGACAGAACTGCCGTCATGCCCCGTCTTCATCATCTTCTCGTCCTCACCGTGCTTCCGGCCCGGCTCCTCGCGGACCCGGCTCCGGTTCATCGGCTCCCCTATGTCAACACCTTCCAGGTCTCCAGCCACCCGGCGCTCGAGCCGCACATGCCTTTCCCCGGGTGGCGCGGCTGGCGCGTGCCACGCGGTATCACGTCCGTTCAGCCCTTCGCCGGTCCCGGCGAGACACAGGCGGTCGTCCTTGAGCCCGGCTCGGTCATCCGCCATCGCGTGATTCCGGATGGCGAGGACATCGTGTGGGTCGAGACGATGGTGCGCTGCACCGGCGGCGCGGCGTCGGTCGACTCGCTCCCCGCCAGGCCCAACGCGGCGGCTGTCCTCTTCGATGCCACTGAGGGGATGGTCGCCATCGACGGCGACGGCGCGGGCGGCGGCACGCTCGTCGAGTGCGGCGTCCCCAGCGATGGCCGCTGGCGCTGGGTCGCCATTCGCCACGATTTCGGCGCGCAGCAGTACAGCGTGATGGTCGACGGCGCGACGGTCGCCTCCGGCCTCGGCTTCGTGGACGCCGTCGCGGAGATCCACGGCTTCGACTTCGGCGCGGGCGAGAGTCGCGCCGCACTCTCGCACCTCGCCATCGGCACCGCTCCCACGCGCACGTTTCCCTCCGTCCGCGGCGATGTCCGGATCGACGGGCTACTCAACGCCTCCGACCTGGTGACTCTGATCAACCACCTCGGCGGCGAGCCGCTCTCCCCGGCCCAGCAAGAGAACGCCGATGTCGATCTCAGCGGGTCGATCCAGCCGGCCGATGTCGACGCCCTCGCCGAGCTCATTCTCAGCTCCGCCGCCAGCGCCGAGGCGATTCCCGCCGCCGCGCCCCTCGCGCCCGCCGCCGAGTGGCCCAACGCCCTCGGCTGGCGCATCGAGCCGGCTCGCGTTCACATGACCGGCGGCGCGCTCCATCTCAGCCCTGACCCCGTCTGGACGCTCGAGTCCTTCGCCACCGAGCAGCAGCCGATCACGACGACCTCGCCCTGGCGCTTCTTCCGCGGCACCACCGAGCCTTCGCCCGAGTGGCAGTCCCTCGCCTTCGACGACTCCTCCTGGGAGTCCGGTCTTCTCCCTCTCGGCGTGGGCGCCGGTTCTCCCGAGACCGTCCTCGCGGACATGCCCGGAGGCTACTCCACCGTCTATCTCCGCCGCGCGTTCAATGTGCCTGACCGCCTCGCGGTCACCCAGCTCGCGCTCATCGCCGATCACAGCGACGGCTTCATCGCCTATCTCAACGGCATCGAGATCGCCCGCCGCAATGCCGCCGGCAGTCCTGATCACACCGGCACCGCCACGGCGGTCCGCGCCGCGGGGCGCGCCGAGCTCGTCCCCCTCAACGACTTCGTGGCCAATCTCGTGACGGGGACCAATGTCCTCGCGGTCCAGCTGCTCAACAACGATCTCGCTGATCCCGACGCACTCTTCAACGCCGTCCTTGAGACCGCCGCACGCCCCAGATATGGCCTGATCACCCAGGTCAGTCCCGAGCTCACACTCGGCGGCGCCGTCCCGCAGCCTGAGGCCGTCACGGTCCAGATCGCCGACCAGACCGTCCCCATCGATCCCGTCACACGTGCCTGGTCGGCGACCGTCACCTCCACGCAGGGCATCAACACGCAGGTCGCCGTCGCGCGCAGCGCCAGCGGTGAGCCCATCGACCGCATCACGCTCCGCTGGGTCTGGGCTCCCACGACGATCAACTACTCCGGCTTTCTGCCGAACAACCAGACCGTCACGCCCGCGGGGCCCGTCGTCCGCATCGTCGGGGACACCGTCATCCACCCCACGACCACGCTCGTCTTGCCCCCTGGAACGGTGGTCGCCTTCGACCCCAACGCGATCATCTCTGCCCAGGGCCGGCTTCTCGCCCAGGGCACGGAGGACAACCCCGTCCTCTTCATGCCCGCGATCCCTGGCGCGGTCTGGGTGGGGATCACCTTCCCCACCAACGGTCAGGGCTCCGTGTTCGATCACATCGAGGTCGTCAGCGGCGGCTGGGATGCCAGCGCCCGCCTGACCTTGCCCGGCACGTTCAGCGCCCGCTCGCCCATCACGATCCGCGACAGCGTCTTCCGCTTCACCATCAGCCAGTCGGTCGTCATCTGGAACACGACCACCGAGGTCCGCGACAGCCACTTCCACAACTGCCCCGAGCCCGTCCAGGTCCAGAGCGTCCTGGGCAGCCTCGAGGCGAATGTCATCACCGAGGTCAGCGGGTTCTACCACCCCAAGGACGGTCTCGACGTCAACACTTCCGTCGCCTTCCCGATCATCGTCCGCGACAACTACATTCTCGGCACCCAGGACGACGGCATCGATCTCAGCATCGGCCCCGGCACCGTCGCGGGCAACACGATCATGAATGTCTATGACAAGGCCGTCAGCACCGAGCGCGGCTCCTTCTCCATCCTCAACAACGTGATTCTCAACGCCGGCATGGGCATCGGCATCAAAGACAGCTCGTTCAACCCCACCAGCCATAACACGATCATCGCCGCCGGCGATGCTCTGGCCCTCTACGAGAACGTGCCCAACCAGGGCCACGGCCGCGCCACCTGCACCGGCCTGCTCATCTGGGACTGGCTCCGCACCTCCATCACCTTCCAGCCCGAGTCCCTCATCACGGTCACCCACTCCGACGTCGAAGGCGGCTCTCCCGTCGCCGGTGCCGGCAACTTCGACGCCGATCCCCTGCTGTGGGACCCCGCCTCGGGCCACATCGCCCCCCGGCCCGGGTCGCCGCTCATCGGCGCTGGCCTCGGTGGATCCACCGCCGGCGCCCTCGACGCCGAGACCGCGCTCTTCGACGGCATCGTCACCTTCTGATCTGGTGGACTGGCGCACCGATCATCGTCCGTGGCCCCTGCCCTCGCGCCCGTGGATCATGGCCCAGTCCTGGCACGATCTGCTCTTTGCTCACTGGCCCCTGCCTCCCGGCGCCATCGCGCCTTTCGTCCCGTCCGGTCTCGCCGTTGACACCTTCGAGGGCCATGCCTGGATCGCCGTCGTCCCCTTCCGCATGTCAGGCGTCCGGCTCCGCGCCACGCCTGCTCTGCCCGGTCTCTCGGCATTTCCCGAGCTCAATGTGCGCACCTATGTGACTCACCGCGGCCAGGGGGGTGTCCTCTTCTTCAGCCTCGACGCTGCCAATGCCCTCGCCGTGGCCACCGCGCGCGCCTGGTTCGGGTTGCCCTACTTCCGCGCGCGCATGCGCCTGAGGGACGGCGCCGGCTGGATCACGTACGCGAGCACTCGCACTCACCGCGGCGCGCCACCCGCGGAGTTCGAAGGCCGCTACCGGCCCACCGGTGCGGTCTTCCACGCCGCGCCCGGCTCCCTTGAACACTGGCTGACCGAGCGCTACTGCCTCTTCGCCGTTCGAAGAGGCCGGCTCATCCGGGCAGACATTCACCACGCCCCGTGGCCGCTTCAACCCGCCGAGGCCGAGATACACCTCAACACCATGACGTCGCCACAGCGCATCGAATTGCCCCCGGAAGCCCCGCATCTGCTGTTCGCCCGCCGGCTCGATGTCGCCGTCTGGGCGCCGCGGCTCCTCTGAGCGGCCCGCTCAGTTCCGGATACCCGCGACCCGCCGTTTGATCTCGCTGAATCGCGGCGAGTCCATGGTGAGGTTCGGTGGCGGATTCATCGACGCAATCAGCGCGTCGAGCTGCTGGACGCGGGCCGTGTTCGAAGGGTGCGTCGACAGCATCTGTGCGATGCGGCCCCCACCGCCTCCCTGGCTGATCTCATCGAGCCGCGCGAAGAAGTCCCGCAATCCCCTCGGGTCCCAGCCCGCGCGGGCCATCGCCACCGCGCCGAGCCGGTCGGCCTCGGACTCCTGGCCGCGGTTGAAGGTCAGCATCCCCAGACCGCTCGCAATCCGTGCCGCGGCCACCGCCGCGAAGGGCGATCCCTCGTTGAAGACCATCCCCTGCGCCGTCTGGAGCAGCGCCTGGTTGGCGATCTCCTCGCGGTGATGGCCCAGAGCCACGTGGGCCATCTCGTGCGCGATCACCCCGACCAGCTGCGCCTCGCACTGCGCCTCGGTGATCAGGCCGGTCTGCACGTAGCAGAAGCCCCCCGGGAGCGCGAAGGCGTTCACCTCGTCCCGGCGCACCACCTGGAATGAGAACGGAAACGACCGCTGCACCGGCGAGGCAGCCGCGATGCGCTGCCCAATGCCGCTGACGTAGGCGTTGACCTCCGCGTCGTCCAGCCGGTGAAAGCCGTCGCTCTGCTCGAGGCTTGTGACCACACGCTGACCCATCTCGCGCTCGCGCTCGTCCGAGATCAGCACCGGCGCGAGCGCGCTGCCAACGCAGCCCGCGAGGAGCGCGGCCAGCGCCAGAGGAGGGAGTCTGCGAAGTCGCCTCATGGAAAAGCCGTCCTCGACTCAGAGTCCGGGCGTGAATCCGCCCGCGGGAGTGCTCTCGCGGCGCCTGAGGGCCTCCTGCGCCTGCCGCAGCAGCCGCAGCACGTCCGCCGACTCCGGCCGCCGCCCGTGCGCCCGCTCAAGGTGCTCGATCGCGGCGGCCCAGTTGCTCTCTTTGACAGCCAAGAGCCCTCGCCGGTAACTCTCCATGAACACCGAATCGTCCACCGCGCTCATCGCCGCCCTCGCCGGTTCCGGCTCCGGGGGGGGCTTCGGCGCCACCTCGCTCAGCGCCTCCTGGATCTCTGCCGGCGGCAGCACCAGCGTGATACTGTCCCGCGGCTTCGGCGGCGCCGGCCTCGGCAGCTGTATCGTCTCCTCCAGGTCCTCCGGCCGGAACACATTGGGCGACTCCACCCCTGCGGGTTTCGGGGCCGGGATGTCGAGGTCGTCGAACGCGGCCGCACCTGCGGAGGGAGCCTCGTTCTTCTCCGGCGCGCTTCCCGGCGGCGGCGGGCCCAGCAGGTCGTCGAGGCTCAGCGGCGGCGCTGTCATCTCCTCCGGTCGCGGCCGTGGCACCGTGCTCGGTGCGGCCAGCAGGTCGTCTGTCGTCATCGGCGGCGCCTCCGCCGCCGGAGCCACATCATCCAACCCCAGGTCCAGCGGGCGCGGCGCCCCGGGCCGCGATCCCCCCGGCGCAAAGAGCTCGTCGACGCTCATCGAATCGACCTTTCCCGCCGCAGGCTTGGACGTGAAGTCCAGCGGGTCCTCTTCCACCGCCGCGCGCTGGCTCTTTGCCGTCAGCCCGGCTTGGAGCAGGTCGTAGTTCGCCGTCGACCCCAGCCCCTCGATCGAGACCGGGGTCACCTCCGCCACAGCCGGCGCAGGCTCGGGCTTCGGCGCCGGCGGCGCGTGGATCTGCTGCCGGATCGCCTCCACCGCCTCCTCGATCGAGCCCCACGGCGCCGCCAGGGTCGCCAGCAGTGCCTCCTGGCCCGGCGTCGTTTCGAGCGGCGCAGGTGCTGCGATCGGCTCCGTCGCCGCCTGAGCGAAAGCGTCGTCGAGCACAGAGCTCTCGACCGGGTTCTCCGTCGAGGGCATCCACGTCCGCGGCTCTCCGATCGTGATCGGCTCCGAGGGGCGCGCCACGCTGCGGGTGCGCCGTCTGAGGCGCACCAGGACGACGACCGCCGCGACGAGTGCCGCCAGCCCGCCGCCGGCGGCGTAGACGATCACGCGCTCAACGCGCCCGACCAGGGGAAGATCAATGCGGCTTCGTCTCAGCCGGGGCTCCTCCGCCGCGGGAGCGGCTTCGGGGAGAGGAAGCGTCGCCGGAGCGGGGGAGAGCTCGGGCACCGCGACATCCATCGGCTCCGTGGCGTCCACGGGCGTGGGCGCCACCGGCGTCACCACCGGCGTCACATCCGGCGCCAACGCCGACGGCCGGCCCGGCGCAGGCACTTCGGCGGGCAGCGGCGATCCGCCACTCTGGATCGCCTCGAGCGCGCGCGAGCGATAGAACTGGACTCGCCCATCCGAGGGCTCGAGCGACTCAAGCTGATTGCACAGGTCGAGCACTCGCTCGTACTCTCCCCGCGCATACGCATCCCGCATCTGGGCGTGGAGGTCCGTGATCCGCTGAACGAGCCGCCCCCGCTCGACGTCCAGCGCCGTCGGCGCGGAGACAGCCGCGCTGCCACCGAGCACCAGCACCGTGGCGATCGCTGCCTGGACCATCAAACGCACCATCGCGCCGCGCTCCTTGCCGCGAAGGCCCCATTTTACGGGGCCACGCGCGGGACCATCAACTCGAAAGGGCCTCGGCGGAGTGGGGTAGAGGCAACCGGGACGGGGCCGTGAAGCCCTCCGGCTTGAAAGGCCCCGGGACGGCGCAAATGACGCAGCGACAGGCGCTCTTCCCGGTGACGCACCGGGCGGGACAAAAAAGAGAGGCGAATTGGTCTGGGCCCGCCTGGTCCCTCTCGCCGGGCAGTGGGAGTGAAGTTCATCGCCCTGCGAGAGAACGGCACGTGCGCCGCAGATCAATTCGCCACAGGCTTCCGACGGCACGCCCTCCGAATGAGACCCGAAAGGACGCTGTGGACTCTGTGCACCTGATGACAAACGAACCCGAGTGAAACCCTCCTCAGAGGTGGGTCCATATGTCATCTGACTGGGAGGCTGATACCAGATGTGGGGTGTGTCAAGACTTTTTCGCGCCACCGGAAGAAACAGCCTCATCTCAGCGCCGCTTCGAGCGGCGCCGCGTCAGCAAAGATCCGGTGATTCAGGCTCAGGTTGTCGTTCGTCAAGATGATCTGCTTCCCCTCCCGGGCCGAGAACCGGACGACGATGGGGGCACGCAGATTCGCCGTCATCTCGTGCGGCCGGCCCCGTGGCACCGTCACGATGGCAATCGTCGACAGATCGCCCGGGTCGAACGGCCCGATCGCGTCGCGGATGTCGCGCTCGGTCTGGAGCACGTAGTCGCTCACCAGATGGTGCGGGTCCACGATGATGAACGCCAGCGACGGCGTGTCCACCGACTGCAGCCACTTGAACGGCGAGCCCTCGGCGTCGTGCTCGAGCACCACGAACTCCTCCGAGTCCGGGAAGCCGAGCAGTCCCCCCGCGAGGTGGATCACCAGGTCGCGCGGCACGTCCAGCGTGCCGAAGCGGGATGTGCGGATCTCCATGGGACAGTGCGCCTCCCTCACGCCGCGCTCTTGCCCTGGCGCCACATTGCCGCCAGGCCCTCGAGGCTCTCCGGCGCGCACGCCGCCGCCAGCTCGTTCTGACGCCGAATCATCTCGTACACCTCCTCGCGGTGCACCGGCACGCTCCGCGGCGCGTCGATGCCCAGACGCACCTGGCCGCCCCGGATGTCGACGATCTTGATCGACACATCGTCGTTGACTCGTATGCCTTCGCCCAACTTCCGTGTCAGGATCAGCATCGCTGGTCTCCTGGTTCTCGCCCTCTCCTCCGGAGAGGGGGCTTGCTCTGCGCCCGGGCGTCGCCGCCCCGGCGCGAAGGTCTCCGGTCACCGCAGGAAGTCGAGCAGCGACGGCTGGATGACCCGGGCCGCCGCGCCGAGCGACGCCTGGTAGGCGCTCTCGACCCGCGTGAACTCGCTGATCGCCTCCGCCAGATCGACATCTTCGATCGACGAGATGAGATTCTCCGTGCTCAGCGCCGCGTCCTCGAGCCGCGCGACGGTGCTGTCGAGCAGGTTCTGACGGCCGCCGATCACCGCCTGCTGACCCACGATCTGCCGCTGTGCCGCGTCGAAGCGATCGAGAGACGCGGCGAGCGTGGCCTCGTCGCCGCCGCGCAGGGCCTCGACGACATCGTTGAGCAGATCCATGATGTCCAGGCCGCCCGGCAGTCCGGCGCCGAGGAACGTCTGCGCGCCCGTGAGATTGATCGGCGTCAGGACGCCGTCCTCGATCTCCAGCCGGATCTCCCCGCCGTCGCCGGCGTACGCCCCGGCCGCCGTGGACGTGATGTCGAACGTGTCGCCGGCGGCCGGCGCGCCTGTGACCTGCAGCGTGATGCCGGCGACCGTGATGTTGGCCCCCGGTGTGAAGACGTTGCCCGCGGAGAGCGTGGTGCCCTGCGTCACGTCCAGCACATCGAAGCTGGCGGGCGAGGTGAAGACGATCTGGTACTGATGGCCCGTGACGCGGGAGACGTCCGACACGGCGATCTGGCTCACCACCCCGGTCCCCGTGTTGCCTCCGCCTGCCGCGGCGGAGGGCACGACACTCGAGAACGGCGGCGCGTCGGAGGCGTGCCCGGCGAAGATGAACTGGCTGCCGACCCGCGTGTTCGCGATCTGGATCAGCTGCTCGCGGAGGCCGATGATCTCGACCGCGGTGACCTCGCGGGTCGTGTCGCTCGTCGCGGCGGTGTTGAGCTCCTTGACCACGAGCTCCCGCGCCCGGGCGAGAAGGGTATCGGCCTGACTGAGCGCCGTGTCATAGGCGTTCGCCAGCGACGTCGCCCGGTCGACATTGCGGAGGAACTGCTGCGTCTGCGCGAGTTGCGTGCGGAGGTTGAGCACCTGCCCCGCGCCCGTGGGGTCGTCGGAGAGCGTCCGGATGCGCTTCTGCGTGGCGACGGTGAGCTGAGCGTCGAGCAGGCGCCGCTGCTGGCGCTGAACCATGTTGGCGGTGCTGCTGTGCAGGATGCTCTGGGTGACGCGCGTGATGGGCATGATTCGGACCACTCTCTGGGGGTCTTATCGGCGCGCGCCGCGCGCCTCATGAGCCACTCCCTCACACCATGGCGATGATCGTCTGCATCATCTCGTCCACCGCACTGATCACCCGTGCGGACGCCTGAAACGCCCGCTCGTACTGGATGAGATTGACGCTCTCCTCGTCGAGGCTGACGCCCCCGAGCGAGTCAACCAGGGTCTGCACTTGGTCGACCACGAGCGTCTGCGCCTCGAGATCGGAGGTGACCTGGCGCGACCGGACGCCGAGCCGCGTCAGAGCCGCCTCGAAGAAGTTCGCAAACGTCGCTGTCCCTCCGCCCATGGCGAGCGCGGATTCGAGCCCGGCGAGGGCGAGGGCATTGCGGTTGTCGCCGGGCTCGGCGGACAGCCCCGCGGCCAGCGCGCGCAGGTCGCCGGCCACGGCCGGGTCGAGCGTGAGGCTCCCCGACGCCCCCGTGTACGAGTTCACGCGGACGACATCGCCGGCGAGCGGCGGACCGGCAAGGTTGTCGAGCGTGATCGAGATGCCATCGAAGACGATCGCCGAGCCGGGGGTGTATGTCGCGCCCGTGGCGAGCGCCGCGCCGGTCGTGGTGTTCACCAGGTCGTAGGTGGTGGCGCTGGTGAAGCGGACCTCGTAGTCCTGGAAGGTCAGGAGCGACTGATCGACAATCGCGCTGCCGGTCTGCCCCACGTTGCTCGTTGAGCCGGGCCCCGGCGCGCTCCAGACGGGCGCCTGCGAGAAGAGGTCGCGGCCACTCACCCCGTCGAGCCCCGTGCCGAGGCGGTGCTGGAGGTTGAAGCGCGTCATGAGCTGCGCCGCGAGCTGGTCGATCTGCCGGAGCTGCTCGACGACGTCCCCGTCGCGCACCGCGAGCAGCCCGCCGATCTTGCCCTCGGAGATGCGCCCAGTGATGTCGGCTGTCACGCCGCCGGGCAGGTGGTACAGAATCCGGCTCATTCCGCCGTTCGCCATGTCCTCGCGCGTGCTCAGCTCCGCCGCGTTGACGCCCTCCACCAGCGGATGCCCCCCGGCGATCATCACCGTCAGCGACGGCCCATCCTCGAAGGTCTGAATGCTGACGATCTGCGACAGCTCGTTGACGAGACGCTGCCTCTGGTCGATCAGCTCGTTGGGTGCCTGCGCCGATGTCGTCTGCCGCGTGATCTGGTCGTTGAGCGCGGCGATCTGCGCCGTCAGCCCGTTGACCTGCGTCACCAGCGCCTTGCTCTGCAGATCCGCGTCGCGCCGGGTCGCCTCGACGCGGCCACGCACCGCCGCGAACACGTCACCGAGGGAGCCGGCCCGCGTCCGCACGGCCTCGCGCTGCGCTGTCCCGTCCGGGTGCGACGAGAGATCGTGGAGACTCTGAAAGAGATCGCGCATCGCCGTCGAGATCCCTGTCCCCGAGGTCTCGTTGAAGATCGCCTCGAGGCGTGACATGACCTCCTGTTTCACGCTCAGCGAGCCGAGCGACTGCTGCTCGGTGGAGAGCTGGGCGTCGTAGAATCTGAAGCGGAGCTGCTGGATCGTCCGCACCGACACGCCATTGCCGAACGCCGACGGATCGAAGATCGGCCGCTGGCGCGTGTAGCCCGGCGTGTTCACATTGGCGATGTTCTGCCCCGTCACGCGGAGGGCGATCTGGTTGACGAAGATCCCCTGCCGCCCGGTGTTCAGGATCCCTCCGATGCTGCCCACAAAGCTGCTCATCGCGCGCTCCCTTCAGGCCGTCTGACTCACGACCACGCCCCGCGCCCGGGGCTGGCCGACTTTCGCGGTCGTGTTGTAGAGGGGCAATGACGCCACCGCGCTCTGCACGGCCTCCATGGAGCGGGCCATGACCCCCAAGAACCGCTCGCACAGCGTCCGGTTGCGCCTCTGCCCCGACCCCGTCGTCTCCAGCGCCTCCACGAGCCGCTCCCGGAGGTCCGTGAGCAGCGGGCGGTGCGACTCGGGCGCCCGGGCGAGGATCTCGGTCATCCTCACGGGTGGCCGCGGCTCGCCCGATCGCTCGGGCGCACTCAGGCCCAGGATCTGCCCCAGGCTTTCGCACACGCGCCGCCGCCGCGCCTCGGCCACCGCGATCCGCTGCCCGATCTCCATCTTCCTTTCCGCGCACGCGTGAATCGCGCCCACCTCCAGACCCGCCAGCGCCCGGCGCTCTTCCCCCAGCAGTGCCCCCAGCTCCTCGTGCGCCTCGATCTGGTCTTCCAGGCACTGTGCGAGCTCCAGGAACAGCTGCGATGGGCTGGCCGCCGGACGCGCCGGAACCGGCCCCGCGCCCGCGGGACGTCCCTGGTCTTCCTTCCTTAGCTCTTGAGTGATGGTCATGGCCCCTGAGGGGCCGGGGAGAGAGAGCGGGGGTCAGCGGCCGCGCTTGTTCCGGAGCGACTCGCGCAGGGCCTCGTTCACCATCCGCTTGGCGATCTTCTTCGAGTCCCGCTGGTATCGGCCGCTGTCGACCTCCTCCTGAATCGCCGTGACCAGTTCCACGCGCGTCTCGGGGAGGGCCTTGACGGCGGCCTGCGCCTGCTGGACCTCGGCGGCCTTGCCGGAGATCGAGACGTCCACGTCTCCCACTCCGGACGAAGGGCGGTCGGCGGCGCCGGATCGGTCGACTCGCGCCGCGCCGCCTCCGGCGGGTCCGACCGGACCCATTCTGCCGACTTGATCACGCCGTGAGACTCTCATGTGTGGAACCCACTCCCGGGACAGGCGCGGGCGCCCGTCCATCATCTTGGACTCGGTCTGCCAATGGGCCTTGTCGGTGGCTTGGCACTCGAACTTGAGTCTCGGCGTGCCTCGCCGTTGCCTTTTTGACGGTCAGACCGCTCCAGCGGGGGAGATCCTCACATCCCAGCCGTCCTCCTTTCGTCCAAGTTCGCTTGCTCCAAGCCCGTGCCGGTCTGGCCCGGCGATTGCCCGGCCTCATCCACCAGGAGCGCCGCGAACTGGCGCTCAAAGGCCGCCGCGAGCCCCAGGGACAGGCGGCCCTCTCCGGCGGAGCGGACGAATTCGTGATCGAGCATCTGCTCGTAGATGCCGTGGCCCGGCGCCTCTGGCAGGAGCCCGCTCTCCGGCACCGTCTGCCGCATCGCGTCCACCATCATCCCGAGCATGATCTGCTCGAAGGCGCGGGCAACCTGGGCCATCTGCCCGTGCGTGACGGCGGTCGAGGGCAGATCCCGCTCCTGGCGCGCCCGCTGCACCTGACTCGCCCACGAGGCCAGATCGAGATCGCCGATGCCGACACCCATCAGATGATCTCCAGGTCGGCCTGCAATGCGCCCGCCGCGCGGATCGACTGCAGAATTGCGATGAGGTCCCGGGGCGTGACGCGCATGGCGTTCAGCGCCTCGACCAGCTCACTCAGGGTCACCCCCTCTTCGATGACCGCCAGGGGCCGCTCCTCCTCCGTCACGTCCACCTGCGACTCGGTGAACGGCACCGTCACGCCCGCGCCGAGCGGGTTGGGCTGCGAGACGAAGGTCTGGCTCGCCGTCTGAATCGTCAGATTGCCGTGCGTGATCGCGAAGGTCGAGATGCGGACGTCCTCCGTGAAGATGACCGTGCCCGTCCGCTCGTTGACGACGACGCGCGCGCGCGTGTCGGGGTGAACCTCGATCGACTCGACCTCGGCGAGGAACGGGACCACCTCCTGAGGCCCGCCCGGCGGCAGCGCCACCCGGATGCAGGCGGCGTCCGCGGCCCGGGCGACGGCGGGCCGCTTGGCGGCGTTGATCGCCTGCGCGATTCGCTCGGCCGTCGTGAAGTCCGGATTGTTCAGCAGCAGGTTGATCGACGTCCGCCCCTCGAGCGTCACCGGCGAGGCGCGTTCGAGCAGGGCAGCGTTGGCGACCCGCGCGGAGGTGAGATGGTTGTTCTGCACGCCACTGCCACCCTGCGCGGCGGAGAACCCGCCCAGCGCGATCGCGCCCTGGGCCACCGCGTACACCTGCCCGTCGGCTCCCAGCAGCGGCGTCTGCAGCAGCGTTCCGCCGTAGATCGACTCGGCGTCTCCGATGGACGAGACTTGGATGTCCGCCCGCTGGCCGGGCCGTCCGAACGGCGGCAGTGTCGCGGTGACGGCCACGGCGGCGATGTTGCCCGTCTCGATCTGGCGGGAGTCGAGGTTGATCCCGTTGCGCCGGAGCCAGGCGGCCACCGACTGCGCCGTGACGAGCGAGTCCTTGTCACCCGTGCCGGTCAGGCCGACGACGATGCCGTAGCCGAGGAGCTGGTTGTCGCGGATGCCTTCCCAGGCGGCGACGTCTTTGATGCGGACGGCATGGGCGGCCGGGGAGAGCATCAGGGCGAGAAGGGTGAAGCCGATGCCACGCAGCCGGCGCGCCAGCAGCAGCAGCGACCACGGGCACACGATCACACGGGCCAGCGAGCGGTGGAGCGACCGGAGACGAGGGTTCGGCATGAGGGTTCGTCCTTGATCCATGGTCAGAAGGGCCAGACCCAGTGGAGCACGCGTGCGCCCCAGCCGGGCCGCTGCAGATCGCTCAGCGCCCCGCGGCCGGTGTAGTCGATGCGCGCCTCGGCGAGGAGGAAGGAGTCGACGGAGTTGTCGGCGCGGATGTCCTCGGGCCGCGCGATGCCCTCGACGGTGAGCAGCTGATTCTCGTTGTTGACGGCGACGACCTGAGAGCCGTAGACGCGCAGGTTCCCGTTGGGAAAAACCTCGACGACCTGGGCGGAGATCCGGGCGTCCAGCCGCCCCCGGCGGTTCGTCTCCGCCTCTCCCTCGAAGTCGTTCTGCGTGTCGGCGTTGACGAGATTGCTCGGGTCCACACCGTCCGTCGGGTCGTCGTCGCTGATCGTGTTCCACTCGTTCTCGAGCCCGAGCAGATTGGGGATGCCGTAGCGGACGGTGGACTCGCGCTCGAGCTCGGTGTCGGCCGTGTGGGAGGCCGTGGAGGTCTCCCGCACGTTGATGAACACGATGTCGTACAGATCCCGGGCCGTGGTGTCGGCCCAGAGGCTGCCGCGGCGGCGCGGCGTCCACAGGGAGCCGTCCGTCGGCTCCAGGGGCGCGGCGGCCGTCAGTCCGCTCGGCGGACGCAGCGCCGCGGGGATGGGGGCGTCGTGCGGCGAGCGAGCGCACGCGGTCAGGAGGCCAAGGGTGGCCAACCCTGCCCTCCTGACCCGTGCAGCTCGGGGTCGCTGATCGGCAATGATTCTCATGGCACCTCTCCTCACCGAAGCACTCGGACCAGGCCCTCGCCCATGACGAGTGCCTGGAGGGTCTGCTGGCTCTCCGGATTGCGGACGCTGATCTCGTCGCCCGCTGCGCCGTCCTGCGCCGCGACGGCGCGGTGCGTGATGCGAAGCCCCCTCGACTCGTAGACCATCGTCACCTCCTGCCCGCGGCGCACGAGGCGAGGCATCTCGACGGAGCGCGCGGTGAGCGGCTGGCCGGCGCGGATG
>JABWBI010000276.1 GCA_013360565.1 Candidatus Sumerlaeia bacterium
CCGTCACCCGTGAGCACCGCGAGCGCCCAGCGCGGCGACCCGTGGAGTGCGGCGATGAGCGAGAGGCGCGGCGGGTCGAGGAGCAGGGCGTTGATCTCCCAGCGGTCGAGCACCTGCTCCCAGCCCGGGGCCGCGTGCGCGACGGTGGCGTAGTCTTCGAGCAGGGAGATGTAGGGGCGATAGCGATTGTCGATGAAAACGCGGTGCTCCGGTGCGCGGTGAATCACAAGGGCGCCGTTCTCGTAGGTCGTGAAGAGAGGCCCCGAAATGCCCAGCACCCGCATGGCGTCGAGGGTCTGCTCCGGCAGGACGCCCGTGGCGTTGCTCCAGCCGGCGCGTCGATTTGACTGGAGCAGCAGATAGACCCGGTCGGTCAGCAGCAGGACCGACGCGACCGCGAGAAGCGTGGCGGCGGCCAGGGCCGTCCGGGGTGAGTGTTCGAGGCGCCGGGGCGTGGTGTCCGCGCTGACGGCCAAGATGAAGATGGTCAGACCCCAGAGAAACAGCGGAACGTGGCGCTGGGCCGAGATCGCCAGGACGGCGAGGGAGATCACGCTCACGAGCAGACCGAGCGGCGGAGCCTGGGGGGCCGTGCGAACCAGCGGGACGAGTGTGATGGCGCAGATCCCCGCGAGGGTGAAGAGCTGCCACGCCGGGAGAGCGCTGAGCGGAAGAAACTCGCGCACGACCGCGTGGTGCTGCCCCGAGAGGGTGTGCTGTGCGGCATCCTGCCACAGACGCCATCCGTACGGATTGACCAGCGTGGCGGCCGCGACGGCCAGCAGCGTGAGCGAAAGGTCCCGTTTCGCACGGGTGTCGAACCGGTCACCCGAGAGCAGACGCGGAAGGAAACACGCGAGCCCCTGAGCGCCGGCGAGCACGACGATCAGGGGGGCGCTCCCGTGGAGATTCGCCCAGAGCGCCGCGAGCGGCACGAGCCAGGCGAGGCCGCGGCGGCGCCGGCGCCACCGGTCGAGGATCAGGAGTGTGGCCACGGTGAAGACGGGTGTGATCGCATGGAGGCGGAGCCCGAGGTGATCCCACGAGGCCACCATGACGAGTGCGGTGAGCATGGCCGCCGGCCCGGCTCCGGCGCGCCGCGCCCCCCACCAGGTCACGGTGCCCGTGAGCGCGGCGAAGAGGAGCGCCTTGAGAGTGACGAGGAGGGGAATGCCTCCGAGCCGGAAGAGCAGGAAGAAGGCCACCTCGCCCAGCCAGTGCTCGGCCCGGTGAGGCTGCCCCGCTGCGGTGAACGAGAACTCTTCGACGTGGGGCACCGCGCGGTGCTCGACGATCCAGCGGCCGACCGCGACGTACCAGTGCCAGTCGAGGTCATCATTGCGGAAGAGGGCCAGGGCAAAGGCGAAGAGCGAAGCGGCGGCCACGGCGGTCCGCTCCGGCGCGGTGAGGCGCCGCCCAGCCGGCGGGGCAGAGGACTCGGCGGCCATGGCGTCGGTGGACTTGTGTCGCGGAGGACTCCGGCCGTCAATTCCACATCGTGGGGTTGCAGGTCCGGCTGCGCTCGCGCAGAGTCACCTCGAGAGAGCTGTCCCCCATGCGAACCGCACTCGCCTCGCTCGCGTCCGCCGCGTTGCTCCTCGTCGCCGAGGTGCCCGCCGCGCCGGCGTATCAGGCCGTGTTCGACGTGGAAGATCCGTGCTTCGAGATCATCGGCGGCCTGTGGACGCTCCGCAACGACGCACAGCGTCTCGCGTACTACTATTTCACCACCACCGGCCCCGGCACCGGCGAGGGACGCGTCCGCTGGATTGCGGAGGGGCTCCCGGCGGGGACGTATCTGATCGAGCACTGGGTGGCTCAGGCCGACTACCCCTCGGATGCGAGGTTTCAGGTCATCAGCGCCGACGGCGTCTCGGACCTGCAGGTCGACATGAACCATCTCACCAATGGCTGGCACCCGATCGGCACGTTCAATGTCGAGCGCACATGCGTCGTCAACCTCTCCGACCACTGGGAGGGAGCGGGGACGCTGCTCGGCGCCGACGCGCTCCGCTTCACACTCACCAGTTCCCTGCCACCTCCCCCACCGACCTCCGTGCCCCCGCACATCGGCCTGTGCATCGACGACGTCGGAGCGGCCAACCCGCTGACCCCGACGACACCCATCCACCAGATGCTCCGTCTGCCCTTCGCCATGACCTACGCCGTCCTGCCGCTCCGGACCTACACGGCGGAGTCGGCCGAGGAGATTCACCGCCTGGGGTCGGAGGTGATCCTGCACCAGCCGATGGCGGCGATCACCATCCCCGATCCCGGGGCGGGCGGCATCAGCGACACAATGACGCTGGACCAGGTGCGAGCAACACTCGCCGCGAACCTCGACGCACTGCCGCACGTCGCCGGCATGAACAACCACACGGGGTCGCTGGTCACTCAGCGCGCCGACAAGATGGCCGCCTGCATGGAAGTCCTCGAGGCGCGGGACCTCTATTTCTTCGACAGCCGCACATTCACGCTGTCGGTGGCCTTCGACGAGGGGCGCCGCGCGGGACTCTTCACGGCCGAGCGCGACATCTTCATCGATGGCAACAGCCAGGCCGAGGCGATGGCGCTGATCCGCGCGCTGGCGCTGCGGGCACTCCACGCGCCGGAGATCCCGCACCTGGGCATCGGCCACGTGCGTTCGGGGACGTCCGCCGCGCTGGCCGCGATGGTGCCGGAGCTCGAGTCGATGGGTGTCGAGGTCTGGCCGGTCTCGCGGTGCCTCAGCGAGATCGTCGAGGCCGGCGTGCCCGTGAGAGGCACTTCCATCGAGACGGTCGGCTCCTGGACCTCCGAGGAGCGTGACGCGCACTCTCACCTTCTCCGCGACGGTGAGGCCCTCGCGGCGCGGGGAAGCGGCGAGCACCGCGCGCGGTTTGCCGCCCGGCTCAACTTCTCCGGCGTGTGCGACGTGTACGCGATCTGGCCATCCGATGCCTCGGGCGAGGCCAGTGCCACGGCCCGCATCGCGCATCTCGGAGGCTCGACCGCTGTGCCCATCGATCAATCCCAGGGTGGCGACACGTGGCATCACCTGGGCCAGTTCAGCTTCTCGCGGGAGGCCAGCGCGGAGGTCACGGTCGAGGCCGCGTCGCCCGAGGGCACGCTGTGGGCGGATGCCGTGCGCTTCGACTGGCGGGGGCCGCTGCCGGATCCGGTGGGCCAGATGCTCCGCTGACCCGGGCTCAGCGGTTTTCCGCCTCGACCTGGAGCTCGATCTCCTGCGTGGCCGTGTCGATGTCGATCGTCAACACGCTCGGCGTGCAGCAGGTCTCACAGTCCTCGGTGTATCGCTGGTGGTGGCCGCAGGAGAGATCGACTTCGGCCAGATTGGAGGCGCCGCACGAGGGGCACTGCCAGGGGACCGGCTCGAGGACGGACATGGTCCTCACCTCCTCACACGAAGCTCACTCCCACTCGATCGTGCTGGGTGGCTTCGAGGAGATGTCATACACCACCCGGTTGACGCCGGCAACTTCGTTGATGATGCGGCTGGCGATGCGCGCGAGGACGTCGTGCGGAAGGCGCGCCCAGTCAGCCGTCATGCCATCCGTCGACGTGACCGCGCGGACGGCGGCGACGTTCTCGTAGGTCCGCTCGTCGCCCATGACACCGACACTGCGCACCGGCAGAAGGACCGCGAAGGCCTGCCACGTGGCGTCGAAGTAGAGACCGGCGTCGCGGAGCTCGTCCGTGACGATGCGGTCGGCCTGACGCAGAGTGGCGAGGCGCCCGTCATCGACCGCGCCGAGGATGCGGACGGCGAGGCCGGGGCCGGGGAAGGGGTGGCGCCAGAGGACCTCGCGCGGGATGCCGAGCTGTTCGCCCACGGCGCGGACCTCGTCCTTGAAGAGCTCGCGCAGGGGCTCGACGATGCGCCCCTCGCTCATGAGCCCGAGGACCTCGGCGACGCGGTTGTGATGCGTCTTGATCGTCGCCGAGGGGCCGTGCGTGGAGACGCTCTCGATCACGTCGGGGTAGAGCGTGCCCTGGGCCAGCAGGTCGGTCTCGCCGAAGTGCTCACGCAGCACCTCGATGAAGACACGGCCGATGATGCGCCGCTTGTGCTCGGGGTCCTCGACACCCGCGAGGGGCGCGAGGAACCGGCGCTGGGCGTCGATGCGCTCGACAGTGATGCCGAGCGAGGCGAAGGTGGCCATGACCTCGTCCGCCTCGTGCAGCCGCAGAAGCCCGTTGTCGACGAAGAGGCAGGTCAATTGCCCGCCGATCGCGCGGTGCAGGAGCACGGCCATCACGGTCGAGTCGACGCCGCCCGACACGGCGGCGACCACGCGCCGGCGGCCGATCTCGCGCCGGAGTGAGGCGAGGTGCGCGTCGATCCAGG
>JABWBI010000277.1 GCA_013360565.1 Candidatus Sumerlaeia bacterium
GACGGCGAGCGGCTCCGCGGCGCCGGCCGGGCCGGTGCGCGAGGTGACGCCGCCGCCGGTGACCACGATCCTCCTGGCGGACGATGAGGAGGCGGTGCTGTCGTTCTGCCGCCGGATGCTGATGCGCGACGGGCACCGGGTCCTCGAGGCGCGCGATGGAGTGGAGGCAGTGGAGTCGGTGCGGGCGCATCCTGGAGAGATCGACCTGATCCTCCTGGACATGACAATGCCGCGGATGGGCGGGCGGGAGGCGTACGAGGCAATCCGGGCGCTGGACCCGGCGGTGAAAGTCGTGCTGTCGAGCGGGTTCAGTGAGAGCGAGACGGTGGCGCGCTTCGGCCACGCGGGTCTGGCGGGCTTTCTGCACAAGCCCTACAGCGCGCAGGACCTGCGGGCGATGGTGAGGGATGTGCTGTCGAAGGGCGCGTGAACCGCGTCAGAGCGTGTCCCTGTCTGGCAGCTCGCTCGCGACGATCTTTCCCATCGCGTTCCGGGGCAGCGCGTCGAGGAACTGGATGGCGCGGGGAACCTTGAACGAGGCGAGCTGGGCGCGGCAGTGGGTGATGAGCTCACCGGCGGTGGTGGTTTGGTCTTCGGCGAGGACGACGTAGGCCTTGACGACTTCGCCCTTGGCAGGGTCTCGGACGCCGATCGCTTTGGCCTCGCCGACGGCGGGGTGGGTCAGGAGGACCTCCTCGATCTCGCGGGGGTAGACGTTGAAGCCGCCGGAGATGATGAGCTCCTTGGCGCGGCCGACGAGGGTGACGTAGCCATCGGCGGCGCGGTGGCCGAGGTCGCCTGTGAGAAACCAGCCGTCGCGGAAGGCCTCCCGCGTCTTCTCCTCGTCCTGCCAGTAGCCGCGGAAGACGTTGGGTCCGCGCAGCGCGATCTGACCGACGGCGCCGGGGGGGAGATCGTTCATCTGGCCGTCGACGATGCGGAGCTCGACGCCCGGCAATGGCAACCCGACGCTTCCGGGGCGGCGCTCGCCTTCGTAGGGGTTCGAGACGTTCATGCAGGTCTCGGTCATGCCATAACGCTCGAGGATGCGGTGGCCGAAGAGGCGCTCGAACTCGGCGTGGGTCTCGGCGGCGAGCGGGGCGGAGCCGCTGACGAAGAGGCGCATGGCGGGGAGGGCGACGGGGTGGCCGCGGGCGAGCTCGAGGAGGCGGGCGTACATGGTGGGGACACCCATGAAGAGGCTGCAGGGTGCGTCACGCAGGGTGGCGAGGACGGGCTCGGCCTGGAAGCGCGGCATGAGGTGAACGGTCATGCCGGTGGCGAGCCAGCCGTGGAGCCCGACGCCGAGGCCGTGCATGTGAAAGAGGGGAAGGCAGAGGAGGAACGTGTCGTGCTCGCTCAGCTGCCAGGCCTCGATGAGGGAGAGGATGTTGGCGGCGAGGTTGGCGTGGCTCATCATCGCGCCCTTGGAGCGCCCGGTGGTGCCGGAGGTGTAGATGATGAGGGCGAGGTCACCGGGCTCGATCATGACCTCGGGTGGTGCGCCCGGGCAGGCGGCAGTCTCGGCCCAGGAGTCGCCGTCGGCGAGGAGAACTTGCGCGACGGTGGGGAGAGCGTCGCGGCAGGCGGCGAGGACGGGCAGGCGCTCGGTGTCGGTGGTGATGACCTTGACGCCGGCGTCGTTGACGATGTGGGTGACCTCGCGCTCGCGGTAGAGCACGTTGATGGGGACGGTGACGGCGCCGAGTTTGAGGTGAGCGAGATAGGTGAGAATGAACTCGACGCTGTTGCCGGCGAACAGGCCGCAGCGGTCACCCTTGGCGACGCCGAGGCGCGCGAGACCGGCAGCGAGGGCGTCCGAGCGCTCGTCGAGGTCACGGAAGGTGAGCTGTGTGCCTCCCCAGACGAGGCCGACCTTGCCGGCGCAGCCGCGCAGTGAGGCGGAGAAGAGGGTGAGGAGGGTGGCCGCGGTGGGGTCCATGCTCCATCCCTGGCGTGGGGGCGGGTGAATGGCAAGCCAGGATCACACCGCCCTTGCGGGACGGGTGAGCGCGATCCACGCTCGGTGGAGTCACTGCCCGAGGAGGACACCGGCCATGCCCACCATCTTCACGGAGATCGTCGCGGGGAAAACCCCGTGTCACCGCGTGTGGGAGGACGAGGAGTTCTTGGCCTTCCTGGATGTGAGACCAGTGACGGCGGGGCACACGCTGGTGATTCCGAAGCGGGAGATCGCCTATCTCTTCGATCTGGAGCCGGGAGCGTACGGGCGTCTGATGGAGGCGGCGCGCCGGGTGGCGGTGGGGCTGAAACGGGCGACGGGCTGTGCGCGGGTGTGCGTGATGGTGATCGGGTGGGAGGTGCCGCACGTGCATGTGCATCTGGTGCCGACGATGGCGGCGGGGGAAGTGGGGATGCCCGCGCCGAAGGGAGACCCGGTGGACCTGGCGGCGATGGCGGCGCGGATCGCGGCGGCGCTGCGCTAGGCGGGGAAGACGTCGCGGATGGCTCGCCGGAGCTCGGCGGCGACGAAGGGCTTGGGCACGAAGCTGTCCCACGCGAGACCGTCGAGGAGTCGGACGACCTCGTCCTCAGGGTGGCCGCTGGTGACGATGATGGGCAGGGTGGGGTGCCGGGCGCGGACCTCCGCGAGGACCCCGCGGCCGTCCCGCCGGGGCATGGTGAGATCGAGGAGGATGAGATCGATCGAGGCGTGGAGCGACTCGAGCTGGCCGAGGGCCGCCTCGCCGTCCTCGGCGAGGTGAACCGTGTGGCCGTCGCGCTGGAGGAGATGGGCGGCGTAGGCGCGCACGACCTCCTCGTCTTCGACGACGAGAATGCGCCGGGGGTGGGGGGGAGACTCGGGGGAGAGCGGTTCGGCCGGGGGAGCGGCTTCGCTGGCCTGGCGCAGGGGGAGGTAGACGCGGAAGACCGTGCCGCGATTGGGCCCGGTGTCGACGGTGATGGCTCCGCGGTGGCCGCGGACGATGCCCTGGACGGCGGCGAGGCCAAGCCCGCGGCCGGTGAACTTGGTGGTGAAGAAGGGTTCGAAGATGCGGCGTTCGGTGGCGGCATCCATGCCGCAGCCGCTGTCTTCGACCTCGAGGAGGAGGTGAGGACCGGGAGGGAGCTCGTCACCGAGCGTCGAGCGGACCGTCTCGCCCGGCTGAACCGTGACGCGGGAGGTGCGGACGGCGACGGTGCCGGGCGCGTCTCCGATGGCCTCGGCGGCGTTGAGGATGAGATTCATGACGACCTGCCGGATCTGCGTGGCGTCGACCTCGATGAGCGGGAGTTCGGGTTCGAAGTTGAAGACCAGGTGGATGCGGCGAGAAATCGAAGTCTCGAGGAGGCGGACCATCTCGCGGATGAGCTCGCTGAGATCGACGCGCTCGAGGTGGAACTTGCCGTGGCCGGAGTAGGCGAGCATCTGGCGGGTGAGTTCGGCGGCGCGGCGGCCGGCCTTCTCGATCTGGTCGAGGAGCTCGTGCGCGGCCGAAGCGGGGGGGATCTCCAGCCGCGCGAGCTCGGCGTTGCCGAGGATGCCGACGAGGAGGTTGTTGAAGTCGTGGGCGACGCCGCCCGCGAGGATGCCGAGGCTCTCGACCTTCTGAGCGTGCTGCATGCGTTCCTCGAGGCGCCGGGCCTCCTCGCGCTCCTCGACCTGGGCGGTGATGACGTCGGTGAACATGATGATGCCACCGATGTCGCCGGTGCCTTCGCGCCACGGGACAAGCTCCCAGCGGACCCAGTCGAGCGTGCCATCCTGGCGTGGGAAAGGGTCCTCGCTGCAGCCGAGCACCTCGCCGGCCAGGCAGCGGCGATGGATCTCCCGCCACCGGGCGGGGATCTCCGGGAAGACCTCGTAGTGCGACCGGCCGATGATGGGCTGGCCGGAGAGGCGGTAGTCGAGCACCCACCGGCGGCTGTGAGCGATGTAGCGCATGTGGCGATCGAACATGGCGACGGCCAGGGGAGTGTGCTCGACGAAGAGGCGAAGGAGCTCGGCGCTGCGGCGGAGCTCCTGCTCGGCCTGGCGGCGCCCGGTGACCTCGTGGACCACCATGACAGCGCGGGTGGCGTCGAGGCGGGCCATCCAGGAGTCGAAGTGGTGAAGGCCGTCGGTGTGGAGGAACGTGAACTCGTGCGCCTGGCGCTCGCCAGAGTCGATGGCCCGGCGAATGGCGGCCAACATGGGACCGGCGGTCTCCGGGGGCAGGATGTCATGGATCCTCCTGTCGAGGAATTGGCCGGGCGGGAGAAGCAGCCGGGTGGGATCGGAGGCGTGGTGGCCGGTGACCAGACCGTCGCGGGTGAGGATGAAGACGAGGTCGGGGATGGCTTCGAGGAGGGCACGGCTCAGCGGATCGGGCGGGGGCGAGGCG
>JABWBI010000024.1 GCA_013360565.1 Candidatus Sumerlaeia bacterium
ATCCGCGGAGCGCCTCGTCCCAGGGGCGCAGGGCGACGGCCCGCCGAGCGGCCGCCCGCGCCGCGTCGCGGTCTCCCTCCGCCAACTCGATCTCGGCGAGGAGCTTCAGCGCGTCCACATTCCCGGAGCGCCGCCGCAGCATCTCGCCGACGACTTCCCGCGCCTCTGTCAACCGCGCCTGCTCCAGCAACAGCTCCGCCCACACCAGCAGAGCTCTCTCATCACCCCGGCTCAGGCGGATGGCGCGCTGCGCCTCCTCTTCCGCGCTGGCAAACGCACCCAGGGTTGCCCAGGCACGCGCCATCTGTGCGCGGAGCTCCGGGCTGAAAGGGTCGCGTTCCAACGCGCGGCGCAGCTCACGGACCGCACCCTCATGATCCCCCCGCCGTGACATCATCTCTGACCGGGTGGTGTAGATCGACGGCCGGCGCGGGTTGAGTCGCTCTGCCACGGCCAGATGCTGCTCGGCCTCTGCCAGGAGCCGAAGGCGCGGCGCATCGGAACTCTGGGCAAGGGCGATGAGGTTCTGGGCACCCCGCACGCGCCACCGGTCATAGCCGGGCTCGAGGTCGATCATCCGGTGCGTCATCTCCAGGGCCAGCGCGCTGTCGCCGCTGCCCATGGCGGCCAGAGCGACGTCGTCGATGATCTCGGTCCTGGCGCGCCAAAGGTCCGCTGGCGCGATCAGGGCAACGGCGAGGGCCATGAGAAAGGGGCCGACGGCGGCCCAGCTACTCCTGGAACCCTCGACTCGCGTCGCCAGACTCAAACCGAGCCACAGTCCAGTGACGAGCATGAAGTCGACCCAGAGCTCGCGGAAGAGGATCGAGAACTGCACGAGGCTATTGCTGACAAATACAGTGAGGACAGCGATCAGGACAGGGACCTGATGCGTGGCCCCTGCACCCCGGAGTCCGGGGAGGAACGGGAGCACCAGAAGAGCCGCGCCCAGAATGCCGGTGTCGGCAAGGATCTCGAGGGGAAGACTGTGAGCGAATTTGGCCTCGCCGAGCCCCTCGGGACGGTGTGTGAGGTACCACGTCACGAACCCCCCAGCACCTTGGCCAAGGAGGGGATTGAGCCAGAAGACGCTCCAGGCAATGCGCCAGTAGCCCAAGCGCTCGCGGACGGTCGTGAGGTTGCCGAACCGCTGGAGCGCCCCGGGCGACACCAGCCAGAGCGTCCCCACAGTCACGGCTCCGAGAAGGATGAGCCCGCCGATCACATAGGCGAGGGACTTGCCTCTGAGATGGCCCTGCGCGGACAGGAGGCCCACGGCCAGCGCGATCAGCCCCGCGAACAGCGAGAGCAGCCCCCCCCGGGAGACCGTCATGATCTCTGCGGTGAGCACGATGCACGCCAAGGACGCCAGGATCACCAGGGGGAGGCGGTGAGCGGAGGTGGCTGCCAGCCCGAGCAGTGCGACAGCGCCCGCCGCACAGATCAACCCCAGATGATTGGGGTCTCCGAAGGTCGATGTCATCCGGCTCTGGCGAATGTTGCCCAGCAGCTGATCGGAGGTGAAGTCCCCGAACTGGTGTCCGCCCTCCAGCAGGCGGATCATGTCGGGGCGAACAACGGCGTGATGATAGAATCCGTAGAGGGCCGACACTGCCGCCACGATTCCGAGGGAGAGCAGCCCTGCTCTCAGAGCAAGCTCCCCCCGCTGCGCGGCGAGGAGCGCGGCCCACGCCCCCCAGAGAGCTCCCTGGAGCCAGGTGCCCAGGAGGACAGCGCCCTCGGGGGGATTGGGACCCAACCGGGTGGAAACCCAGGCGCCGATCGGAAAGACGGCCAAGCTGGCCAAGGCCCAGGCGGCGGCGGCTCTCGACTTGGGTGTCCTCCATGCCTGGGCGGTCCGAAGCAACACAAGGACGAGGGGAACTCCCATTCCGAGGGCACGCCATTCCGGATAGGGTTCCTGGGGGAAGGCATGGCTCAAGATCAGCCAGACGGCCGCAGCCACGGCATCCCAGGGCCAGAGACGATCGCGATGGGGTTCCATGGCGCCCGGGAGCATGAGAGGGCTCCGGTGGGCTGGCAAGGGGGGAGGGGAAAGAGGGGTGTCAGGGGAATGGAACAGGGCGGCCTGGCTGATCCTCATTTTTGTACGAATGAGGACTCAATCTTTTTCCCCCAGGCCCCGATAGGTCTCCTGTGAGCACAGCCACGCGGGCTGTTTGACAACATTCGGGCGTCCTGCCCGAAGGGAGTGACAAAGCGTGTTCCGACGCAGAGCCAACTTCGGCTTGGACATCGGGTCCAGCACAGTGAAGGCGGTGCAGCTGCGCCGCACGAGTCGAGGCGTCGAACTTGACCGCTTCGCCGCCGTGCCCATCTATCCGAACGGCCGGCGCACCGCGGATGTGGACGTGAGGACGGCGAAGATCGCGGCGGTCCAGCGGGCGGTGGCGGCGGCGAAGATCAGCGCCAAGCACGCGATCACCTCGGTGAGCGGGGAGTCGATCATCGTGCGCTACATTCAGCTGCCGGTGATGACGGAGGAGGAGCTGCGCAACGCGCTCCGCTACGAGGCCGAGGAGTACATCCCCTTCCACATCGATGAGGTCAATCTCGACAGTCACATCCTGGGCGTGACGGAGGACGGGGGGAGCAAGCGTCTCAATGTCCTCCTCGTGGCGGCGAAGAAGGACGTGATCGCCGAGCACGTCAACATCGTGCGCGGCGCCGGGCTGGTGCCCGAGCTGGTCGATGTCGACTCGTTTGCACTCTTCAACTGCTTCGAGCATGGCAACCGGCCCGGGCCGGACGACGTGGTGCTCCTCGTCGACGTCGGGGCCGAGGTCACGAACATCAACATCTTCCACCGCGGCGCGAGTCAGTTCGCCCGCGACATCAACATCGGCGGCGACTCGATCACGGCGGCGATCCAGCAGAAGCTGAACGTCGACCACGCCGAGGCCGAGCACCTCAAGTTCGCCGAGGGCGTCCACATGGTCGTGGCGCCCAAGATCGCGTCGTCCGAGGACGACGTCGACTCACCGCTGATCAACTCCCTCTCCGGGGCGATCGACGGCATGACCGGCGACGAATTGGGAGACGACCGGCTCGAGAACCAGAGCTCGCGTGTCATCCGCAACGCCCTGAACGCGCTGCTCGCCGAGATCCGCCGCTCGATCCAGTTCTTCGAGAACCAGGTCTCGGGGCAGCCCGTCACGCGCGTCGTCATGACCGGCGGCACCGCGAAGCTCCCGAACATCATTCCCCACTTCCAGCAGGAGCTGGGGGTCCCCGTCGTTCCGCTCGACCCGCTCCAGGGGGTGAGCGTCAACCGGCGCAATGTCGATGAGCATGTCCTGAGCAACTGCCGGGAGATGCTGGGGGTCGGCGTCGGCCTGGCCCTGAGAAAGGTGGCGTGACAGATGATCCGTCTCAATCTCCTCCCGCAGGACGAGAAGGGCCGGCGCTCGGGCGCGCGCCACGCGGAGTCGCGCTCGTCGGCCCCGAGGACCGGTTCGTCCCCGATGGTCTATCTCGCGGTGGTTCCCGCGCTGCTCCTGGCCGCGGGCGCCGCCGGGTACATCTACCACAGCGACGTGTACAGCGTGCAGCGCGAGCGGGACGAGATGCAGCGCAGTCTCGCATCGCTGCGGCAAGAGGTTCAGCAGCTGGAGACGCAGTACGCGAATCTCCGGGAGGCGAGCCGGATCTATGAGCAGCAGGTCCGCGTGCTCGACATGCTGATGCCGCGCAACCGGATTCTCTGGTCCGAGAAGTTCGAGCAGATGTCGACCTGCATTCCCGACAACGTCTACCTCACCCGCATCGGTGTCGATGAGCGGGTGACCGAGATCCGGACGCCCGAGAGCTTGGCGGAGCAGGCGGCGTGGGAGGCGGCGCCGCGCGACGAGCGCGGCCCGGCGCCGGCCCCGGTCACTGTCCCGTCGATCATCCAGACGCTGACCATCGAGGGCATCGCCTTCGCCGAGCAGACTGACCAGCGCATCCGCCTCGTCCTGGACTTCAAGGACGCCCTGATCGCGCATGCCTCAGTCAACGAGCAGGGGCAGCCGCGGCGCTTCATGGAGCAGTTTGCCGACGTGCCGCGGATCGAGTACAACCGCATCCGCGATGTCGCGGGTGTCAACGTCAACGAATTCCGCATGGTCATCCCGACGGTCGACCTGGCGACGCTGGGCGCGATGCAGAGCCCGGCGCCTCCGGCCGCCCCGCCGCCGGGTGAAGTGGCCCAGTCGGCCCCAGCGGGCTCGGCGAGCTGAAGAGGAGCGACACCGATGGCACTCACGGACCAGGACAAGAAGACACTCCAGGTGGGCCTCTTCATCGCGGGCCTCATCCTGGCCGGCGCGCTGGTGGCGAAGTACCAGTTCTTCTCCATCACCAACCGGCAGCTGAAGAGTCAGATCACGCAGATCGGCGCCCAGATCCGCGAGCAGCAGGCGCTGCGCAACGACCTGCTGGCGCTGGCTGACCGCCGCGACGAGATCGAGGCGATGGCCGCGCGCATCCGCGAGGCCTCCCGCCGCCTGCCCAACAGCGCGGAGGAGGGGCAGTTCTACCGCGCCCTCACCGAGATCATCGGCAACACGCAGTTCAAGTGGTCGGACGTCCACCCCGCCGCCCTGCGCCCACATCAGCTCTTCACCGAGATGCCCTACAGCGTGGCCGCGACGGCGGGATTCCACGAATTCGGCCAGTTCATGAACCTCATCGAGGAGAATCCCGAGCGGTTCATGCGCGTGAGCCACATCAACATCCACAACGACCGCGAGCATCCGACCAATCATCCGGTCAACTTCGAGATCACGACATTCATGCTGCACAACGTGCCCCCGGCGGCGGAGGTGACCCCATGACGACGCGCACCAGTCTCTCACTCCTGGCGGGCTTGGCGCTCGCGGCCGGTCTCACCGCCGACTCTCCAGCCCAGGCGGTGGCAGGCGCGATGGCGCCCGCGCCGCAGCCCGCGGCACTCGTCGAGAGCCCCGTGAGCGCGCAGGAGGTGATCCCGGCGGCCGAGGGGGCATTCCCCGCCGAGGCGGACCAGTTCGCCCGGCCGGTCGAGGAGGAGATCACCCAGGAGATCATCGAGCAGACCGACCTGAGCGAGGCGGGCTCGTCGATCATCGGCCAGATCTTTCAGAGCGAGGAGCAGATCCGCCGTCTTCTCGGCGCGGACGCTCAGTTCATCTACCGCAGCGGCCAGCGGCGCGATCCCATGATCATCCCGTGGATCCGCCGCGAGTACGACCGCCAGCAGCTGCTCGCGGCCGCCCAGGAGGCCGAGCAGGCGGGCGACGTGGCGACGGCGCTGCAGAGCTATCGCCAGCTCCGCGAGGGCTACGCCGGCTCGCGCGAGGCGGGCGTCGCTCAGGAGGCCATCGCGCGCCTCGAGGCGCGGCTGATCCCTTCGCAGACCGTGGCCGGCACCTCGTCGGCGCCGCAGGCCGTCACCGTGTCGTTGCCGATGGAAGTGGCGCGGGGCCTGAGCGGGATCATCGGGGCGCCCGGCGCATACAACTGCCTGATCGGCAGCGAGATCTACGCCGAGGGCGACAAGATCCCCAACTACGACGTGACCATCAGCGAGATTCGGCAGGACGCCGTCGTCTTCGAGTATCAGAGCCAGCAGTTCACAGTGCCCATGGTCATGAACTGACCACAGGGGTGGCGTGCAAAGACCCGGTCGGGCCGCCGCAGGGACGGCCGATGAGAAAAGGAGAACAGCACCAATGCGGATGACACAGATCCTCCTCACCTTGGCGGTGGCCGCCGCCGCTCCTGCGCTGGCAGGGGCGCAGGAGGCCACGCCGGAGGCCCTCTCGGCCCCGGTGGAGCTGCCGCCTCCGGCGCCGGTCGAGATCGCCGCCGGCCCCACTCTCGGGGTCGACGCCTTCCTGCCGGCCAATGAGCCCAGCGCGGCCGTCAACGTGACAACAGGCACGGGCGGCAACGAGATGGGCGAGCTCGCCTCGCGCTCGACCGAGCAGGTCCTTGACCGGTTGGTGAACATCACGTTCGTCAACGCCGACCTCGAGAACGCCCTGCGCGTGATCGCCCGCCAGATGGATCTCAACATCATCATGGGCGGGGCGGTGGCCAACCGGCAGATCACGCTCGACCTGCGCGACGTGCCGCTGCGCTTCGCGCTGGACTCCATTCTGCGCTCGAACGACCTCGGTTACCTCATCGAGCCGGGGGGCATCGTCCGCGTCGTCCCGGCGTCGACGATCCGCGAGGATGAGATCGAGCGCCAGCTCCTGGTCCGCCGGCTGAACTGGCAGATCGCCGCCGACATCCAGCCGGCGATCGAGGAGTTCGTCACCGACCGCGGCACGCTGCGCTCGGACCCCTCGACGAACAGCATCATCGTCGAGGACATCCCGAGCCGGGTGACGGAGCTCGAGCGACTGCTCGATGAGCTGGATTCACCCGAGCGTCAAGTGATGATCGAGGCGAGAATGGTGGATGTGACCGAGAGCTTTGCGCGGGGTCTCGAAGCCAACCTCGGCATCGGTCGACTTGATCGGCAGAACAATGATGTGATTGAACAGCAAAACGCTGTGGGTCAAGCCCGGACGGACCTCAATAACTTCAATGCTAACCAGCAGTACTTGACGGCTCTTGCGAACAGGGAGCCAGGAGATCCATTCCCCAATCCGCCGACGCTCGAGGCCTTCTTCCCTGCGATTCAGGGAAACGCCCCGGCGAATACGATCTGGCAGGGACTGAACGCGGCATACGCCGGCATTCCCGCTGACGCCCTTGCGGTGGCAGCAAACGTCGTGACGGACCCCAACGCGGCCTGGTCGTTCGGCACCGATTGGCTGGGCTATGACATCTCGCTGCTCCTCGAAGCCGCGGAGTCTGCCGGGATGGCGCGGGTCCTCGCTGCTCCGAGGGTTGCCACGGTGAACAACGTGCCGGCGCTGATCGACATCCAGCGCGAGGAGCCATATACTGAGTCGACCTTCAACCCAGGCGGGCAGACCACACAGTCCGTTCTCTTCAAGGACATCGGGCTCAAGCTCGAGGTGACTCCCAGAATCACGAACAACGGGTTCATCAGGATGAACCTGCGGCCTGAGCAGTCAATCCTCGTGGACCGGATTGCCGTGGTTGGCTCTCTGGTGCCGGTCATTGCCCGTCGGACATCGACGACCAATGTCATCGTTGAGGATCAGCGCACAGCCGTCCTCGGTGGCCTTCGCCAGCTGGACGCCATCAACACCGAAGAAGGGACTCCCTGGTTCCGGAATCTCCCGGTCATCGGCTTTCTCTTCCGGGGGAATTCGTACTCGCGCGATCTCACCGACTTCTACATGTTCGTCACCCCGACCATCATTCAGGACCCGAACCTCGAGGCGGCGGAGCGCTACGCGCACGACCTCCTCGATCTCGAGTGGAACCTGCCCGACGACTACTTCATGGACGACATGCGGATCGAGACAACGTACTGACCTCGACCTCGCTTGACACCGGGGCGGCGGCCAACGGGCTGCCGCCCCTCCTGTTTTCAGGGCCACGGCGGCAGAGCCCGGTCCTCGAAGGGGAACACGCCGGACAGCCCGACGAGCCACTTGAGCGCCACGAGCCAGGCGGCGGCACTCAGGGTCCAGAGGACAATGCCGTGCCGGCAGGGGGACCGCGGGAGCCACCCGGCGAGACCGATCAGGGTGGTGGGGAGGACGGCGAGGTAGAAGCGATCCAGACTCCCGAAGGTCCAGGCGCTGGGCAGGAGGAGATAGAAGAGGGCGATCACTGTGTGCCAGGTCAGGAGCAGGAGGCGGTCACTCCGCCGGGCCAGACCGGGGATGGCGACGAGCGCCAGGGCGACCGTGCCCCAGATCAGGACCTTCTTCGCGAAGTCTTCCTCAGGACTGAGCGTCGCCGCGATCAGCCCTTCGAGCGGCCAGCGGAGGCGGCCCATCGCGACATAGTCGGAGACGCTCTTGAGGGCATCGCCCCAGAGAAACTGATTGGCGGCCAGGTGCAGGAGCGGCCAGGGCAGTCCACAGGCCAAGAGGAGCCCGAGGGCCTTGCCACGCGCCCGGCGCGGCGACGGCCCGAGAACGGCGTGAAGCACAAGAGGCACGAAGAGAAGCGCCCCCACGGGCCTCACAGTGGTGCCGAGCCCGGCCCACAGGCCGGCCGCGGCCCAGCGCCCGCGAGTCGCGTGGAGCAGCGACGCAAGGAGCAGGAGCGTCGACAGGCCCTCGCTCATGACGGTGCCGGTGTAGAGCAGCCAGGAGGGAGTGAAGGCGACGAGCCACCATGCCAGGCGACGGTCACCTGACAGCGTGCCCAGGAGCGGTCCGCAGGCCGCGCCGCAGAGGATGGCGATGGCGAGTCCGGAGACCTCCGGCTGCTGGGCCAGGCTGACCAAGGCGATGGCGGCGGGGAAGCCGGGGAAGAGGCGGAGATTGTCCGCGGCCAGCGTGTGAGGCTCCCAGAGGGCGAACGCGCGGCCCATCCGCAGGTACTCCCAGCCGTCGTGCAGGAGGGCAAGTTGCCCCACGGTGATGCCGGCGGCGGCGCAGGCCGCGGCGACCAAGGCCACACGGACCGCCACGGCCACGGCGAACGGCGCAAGCCACCACGGAGGTTTTGACAGCGGGGGCGCGTTGTCGGCAGTGTCGGGGCTCACTCTGTCGTCCCAATCGAGGAGAGAGCCATGAGTCTGCGATTTCTCCGGGGGGCTTGGCAAGCCGCGCTCGTCGCCGCCGGGCCACTCGTCTCCATCCCCGCCGACGAACTCAGCGACATCCGGGCGATCCCCGCCCCCGCGCGTGTTCCGCTCGATCAGTTCCAGGCCCCGGGGCGGCACATGCCGTCGCGCGATCTCGGCATCGTCGCGCTCCCGACGCCTCACTTCGCCCCGGGCGGACCGGATCGCTCCGTCGACACCGTGGTCATCCACTACACGAGCGGGATCAACATTTCGCCCGAGGATCCCTACGACGTGGATCTCAACTGGAAGATCTTCGCCTTTTACGAGGTGGGGAGTCACTACCTGATCGACCGCGAGGGCCACATCTTCCAGCTCGTGCGCGAGAGCGATGTCGCCTGGCACGCCGGGGGCTCGATCATGCCTGCGCCGGACAACCGCGAGGGTGTGAACGCGTTCTCGATCGGCATCGAGGTGATCGGGATTCTCAACGAGCCCTTCGAGGATGCGCAGTACGAGGCGCTCATCCGGCTGGTGCGCGACATCCGCCAGCGCCACGCGGTGCCGATGGAGAACATCGTCGGACACGAGCACATCGCCGGTCAGCGGGCGGTCGATCTCGGTCTGCGACGCGACGTGAAAACCGATCCCGGCCCCAGCTTCGACTGGGACCGCCTCCGCGCGGGCCTCGAGGCCGAGCCGGTCATTCCCGACCCAAGGCCCGCCGCCGGGCCGGTCTCGGGGACGGTGTACCGCGACGAGAACGCGAACGGCCTGCGCGATGACGGCGAGCGGGCCTGGGAGGGCGTCGGCGTCAGCGATGGCATCTCGATCGCCGTCACCGACGAGGAGGGCCGATACACCCTGGAGCCGAGTGACGGCGCGATGGAGCTGGTGTTCGTGATTCAGCCCGCGGACTGCCGCCTGACACCCAATTTCTACCGGCACATTTCACGGGCCGAAAATCTCAGAACATTGGACTTCGGCCTCGTGCCTCAAGCGGTACCCGAAGGGCCGGTGATGTTCGCCCAGGTGTCCGATGTGCACGTCGGGCGCCCCGCGGACTTCGGGAGGTTCCTCGATGCCCTCGAGGAGGTCGATGGGCATCCGGCCCCGATCGACTTCATCGTGGCGACCGGCGATCTCGTCAATCGCGGCGGGACAGGAGGTCAGCTCTCGACCTACGCGGCCGTCGTCGAGCGCGCCGAACGTCCGTGGATGAGCGTCTTCGGCAACCATGACTCGGACACCGTGCGCGAAGGGACACGGGTCTACCGCCACCACCTGGGTCCCGACTACTACGCCTTCGACCGCGGAGACTGCCACTTCGTCGCCCGCAACTCGATCTTCGAGAGCGAGGCGATGGACCGCTGGATCGATGAGGAGGTGCGGCTCTTCGGCCAGGGCAAGACGCTGGTGATATTCCAGCACTACCCGCCCACCAACGGCGAGCAGATCGAACGCTTCGCCTCACTGGGAGCGCGCGCCGTGGCTTCGGGGCACTGGCACTCGAACCGGATCGTGGACCACGACGGGCTGCTCAGCATCAATACGCCCACCTTCATGATGGGCGGGATCGATGTGAGCCCGTCGGGCTTCCGCCTCGTCACGCTCGACGGCGACACGGTCACGAGCCGATTCCTGTACGGCAGAACCGGCCGGATCCTGACGGTGCAGGCCCCGGCGGAGACGCTCGGGATTGAGGTGGGGGAGACGATGATTCACACCGCGATCTACGACTCGGAGAACGGCATCGCCGGCGCCGACTATCAGATCTCGGGCGGTGCGGGTGTTGTCGCCGAAGAGCGGCGCGGTTCCCTCGAGCAGATGTCGGAACTGTCTTGGTATGCGGAGTTCGAGCCACTGCTGACGCCGGGCCCCTACGTGGCGAACGTCACCGCGAGAGACCTCCGTGGCGACACCTGGACCGCCACGCAGGGCTTCACTCTCTCCCCGGCCGGTGCCACACGGCAGGGCGGCATGATCTGGCCCCAGTACATGGGCACGGCCGCTCATCTCGGCCAAGCGGACGTCGACCTGACGACTCCCCTCGGGCTCGACTGGATCGCCCATCACCACGCCTCCATCGACTTCGGCTCCCCCGTGACCGATGGCGAGCGAGTGTACATTGGCCTGCGCGACCGCAACGGGCTCGACTACAGTGGCGTCAACGCCTTCCATCTCGATGGCAGGCACGCCTGGTATGTCCCCACGGAGTCAGCCATCTGCGGCTCGCCGGCGGTGAGTGGGGAGCTCGTCTTCGCCATCGAGCAGGCGGGCCGGGTCCTCGCCCTCGATGCGAGGACGGGCGACGAAGTCTGGACGCACGACATCGGCTCCCCTGAGCTGCGCTGGATGTACAGCTCGCCGGTCCTCGCCGGGTCCGAATTGATCGTGGGAAACTCGAAGATGGTCGAGGTGTTGGACGCCGCCACGGGTCAGCCGCGCTGGAGCCGCGAGCTGGGCAGCGACTGGATCTCCTCCCTGGTCACACCCGCGGTCAGTGACGGTGTGATCGTGCTCGGCGGGATCTGGCAGGCCTTCGGTGACGAACGCGGCCACGGTCTGGTGGCTCTGTCGCTGGAGACGGGTGATATCCTGTGGACCGCCTCCTCGCAGGGTTTTCACGCGGCGCCGGCGATTCTTGACGGGCGAGTCTACACGATCGACATCGACGGTAAGTTCAACGCCTGGGCCCTCACCACCGGCGAGCGGCTCTGGGGAGCCGAGCTGTTCGACGGCTGGACGGCAACGACCCCGGCCATCGACGCCGAATCGGGGATCCTCGTCACGGGGTCCGCCGACGGCGTCGTCCACGCGTTCGACATCGCTCGGGAGCAGGAGATCTGGTCGTTCCGCACGGGCTCAGCGCGCTTCCGCATGTCGGCCTATCAGGGAGAATTCCTCGCGGTGCTGGGCTCCCCCACGATCTGCGGCGAAACGGTCTTCATCGGCAGCTCGGACGGCAGGCTCCGGGCCCTCGATCTGCGGACCGGCGATCTGCAATGGAGCCACGATTTCGGGGTGCCGGTGCTGAGCGCGCCCTGTCCGATCGGCGATGGTCTCGTCACCGGGGGACTCGACGGGAGCCTCTTCTGTCTGCGCTCAGGCGATGGCGCCACCGCCGTGGCCGATTCGCACCCGGACGTTCACTGAGCCGTGAGCAGATCCCTCACCGCGATCGCGCCCGTGCTCCTCTGTCTGGGGACCTCGCTCCGGGCTCAGGAGGGAGCCATCCGGGGCGTCATCACCGAGGCGGCCGTGCCGGTGACCGGCCGCACCGTCCAGCTGCAGGGCAGCGAGCTGGCGACACAGACCAACAGCGATGGACACTTCACTCTGCGAGGCGTTTCCCCCGGAGTTCACCGGCTGCGCATCGGCGGAGGTCCCCATCAGCCGTCTTTTCGCTTCGACGCAGTAGTGACTGTGTCCTCGGAAGAGGCGATTGTCTCCGTCGACCTCGTGCCGCACTATGCCGCCACACATGTTCCACTCGCGCTCGACTGGCGGCTCCACCGGAGCTGGGGCAATGCTCTCGATGACCCGGCCGACCTGAACTCCTGGAATGCCCTCAATGAGCGGGACCGCACGCTCAGCGGGCTCCTCCTCAAGCCGGTCTGGGTCGCGGCACTCCTGGCGGAGGCGGTGTGGACGCCGCTCGGCTTCGGTCTCGGCGAGCTCCGGTTCCGGCTGGGGGCCGGGGATGAAGAGAGCAACTGCGTGACGGGAGCGCTCCTCGCGGGGTATCTGATCGTCGAGGCCGCCGCCAAGGGCGTCGAGGCGTGCTTTCGCGCCGCGCTGTGGCCGGTCGACCGGGGCGCCGCCTACGCGGAGCGGATGATCCTCGAGAGCTATCGCGAGTCGGCACTTGCCAGGCACGCGTCACAGGAGGGCTGATTTCCCATGATGACTCCGCTCCAGGGGCTGAGCACGCTGAAGGAATTCACGGTCGAGCGCTTCTCGAGCTGGGAGCGGTCCGGGGGCAACGTGGATTCGAGGCGCGTGGAGGCCGGCGCCACGCACACACTCGCGGAGCTCGGCGGCGCCGGCATCGTCAAGCACATCTGGATCACCATCGCATGCGACGATCCGATGATCCGCCGCAGACTCGTCCTGCGCATGTTCTGGGACGGCGAAGAGCACCCCAGTGTCGAGGCGCCCATCGGCGACTTCTTCGGCCAAGGCTGGGGCGAGAAGTATCTGTGGGCCTCCCTGCCGCTGGCCGCGGGCCCGGTGGGCGGCAATGCGCTCGTCTGCTACTGGCCGATGCCCTTCGGCAGAGGCGCGCGCATCGAGGTGGAGAACCAGAGTGAGCTCCCCGTCGGGGCGCTGTATTACTACGTCGACGTCGAGCGACACGGCTCCATGCCGGACACCGAGGGACGGTTTCATGCCTGGTGGAACCGCGAGCTCACCGTTCCTGAGACCGGGCACGAGAACGAGTGGCAGATCTTCGGACCGGAGCCGAAGACTCTCACGGACAGGCACAACTACCTCTACCTCGAGGCCGAGGGGCGAGGTCACTTCGTCGGAGTCAACCACTTTGTCGACTGCCCCACTCCCGTGTGGTACGGTGAGGGAGACGACATGTTCGTCATCGACGGCGAGCCGTGGCCCCCGCGGCTGCACGGCACCGGGACAGAGGACTACTTCAACACCGCTTGGTGTCCACGCACGGAGCGGTTCCAGCATCCCCTCTACGGGTTTGGGCGGCTGAACGACAACATCGGCTGGCTCGGACGGACGCACTGCTACCGCTTCCACATCGAGGACCCCATCCCCTTCAAGAAATCACTGCGCGCGTCGATCGAGCACGGGCACGGCAACGTGCTGACACTGGACCTGTGCTCGGTCGCCTACTGGTATCAGACGGAGCCTCATCGCCCCTTTCCGCCGCTGCGGCCCGTGGCTCAGCGCCTGAACATGCCGGAGATCGGGGTGCGCGAAATTCATCAGTGGCGAGATGCCTGGCGTAAGGCGATGGGCGGTGGCGCGCTCTGGGGGCACGAGCGGCCCGACATGCCCCGGTGAGACCCACTATACTGATCATGCTCACCGTGGGGCAGGTCGCGGCCTCGCCGGTGCACGTCGGCGTCGGGGATGAACCTGCCGGTCACGTCTCCCCGCTTCTCTTCGGGCAGATGCTCGAGCGGACCCGGGCGAATCAGGGCGAATGCGGGGCAGAGGGGGCGTGGTCTGCTGTCGACGGCGACTGGGTCCCGGGATTCGTACAGCTCGTCCAGGAACTCGATCCAGGCGTCCTCCGATTCCCGGGCGGCGGAGAGGCGGATCGCTACGACTGGCGCTGGGGCCTGGATCAGGCTCCGGGCCGCCTGCGCGGGCGTCTGGCCCAGGAGGATGCACCGGGCCTCTTCACGACGCATCGGGTGGGGACCGAGGAGTTCCTGGATCTCTGCCGCCGGGTGGGGGCGGAGCCACTCCTCGTCGTGAACATCGTCGAACACCGGGACGCATCGGAGGAGGGTGCGGCACTCGCCGCCGACTGGGTGGAGTACTGCAACGCGCCCGGCGACGGCTCCAATCCGCGCGGCGGCACCGACTGGGCGCGTGTGCGCGCGGCCAATGGGCATCCCGAGCCTCATGGGGTGCGCCTCTGGGAGCTCGGCAATGAGGTCTGGATCCCGGATGACGAGGTGACCCCGGGGCGATATGAGCGGCTTGCCCGGCTCTGGGCGCGCGAGATGCTCGCCGCCGATCCCTCCATCGAGTTCATCGGCATGGGGCAGGATGCGCGGTGGACGCGAGCGTCGGTCGAGGGGATCGGGGAGGGGCTTCGGTTCGTTTCGCTGCACAGCTATTCTGTCAACGGGGCGCGGCAGGGGGATCTGACCGCGGAAGATGCATGGGCCGCCGCTCTGGCGGGGCCGCCGCCTCATTTCGCCGAGCAGGCCAGCGAGACCTGGGGAGAGATCGAGCGGTTGGGCAGATCGCGCGGCGTCCGGATCGCCGTCACCGAGTGGAACTTCAACCTCTGGTTCGAGGGACCAGGCGCGCCCGTGTATGAGCCCCGGATGACACTGATCGGGGCGGCGACGTTTCTCCACGAGCTGATGCGACAGGGCGATCGCGTGGGTCTTGCCGTTCAGTCCCTCCTGGTCGGCGACTCCTGGAACTTGACGGCCATTCGCCTTGACGAGGACCGGCACCCGCGGCCCTGGGTGACGTGGCACCTCATGGCGCTTGCCCGCGCGGTGCACGGTTCCACGCTCCTGCCTGTTCAGGTGGAGCACAGTCCCACGGTCGGACTCAGGACCGCCGTGGGCAACATGGAGCCCAGGGAGGACATCCCCGTCATCAACGCCGTGGCCACACTCTCATCGAGCGAGGTCTGCGTCTCTGTCGTGAACGGTGCGGTGAGCGATTCGATCGACGTGGAGATCGTGTTCCCGCCATCGCTGGTCGCGGACTCCGCCAGCGTTCGCCTCATTCAGCTGGGGGACGAGAGAATCGATCGGACGCTGGAGGGAGGAGCGCACTCCGTCACTCTTGCGCTGCCACCGCGCACGGTCTCTTTCCTGTGCTGGCCCCGCGAGCAGTGAATCAGGCCGTGGTCCCAACGTCGGGCTGCAGCTGAAAGATGCTCAGTGCGATCGGCTCGAGGAAGCCTCTGATCTCCTGGGGAGGGAGATTGATGGGAGCGGGGGGCGCGGGTTCCCACGGCATGTCACGGATGCCGTCGACCAGAGAGGCCGTCGTGATGAGAGGAGTCGCCGTCTCCGCGTCGGGGTCTCCGGGCATCTCGCCGGGCAGGGCGGAGATGCCGATCAGCCGGAAGGCGAGATTGACAATGGAGCCATGGCGGTCTCCGAGGTGGTCGCACATCGTCTCACCGAGGGTCAGCGACAGGCGAATGTTGAGGGGGTGGATGAGGTTGTCTCTCTGGTTTTGGCGCCAGACGTCCCCGACGATGGCGCGCACGGCCGAGACGGCGTGGCGAAGCGTCGAGAAGGTCATCATGTAGCCGTCACCGGTGGGCTTCGTGAATGTCGTGTCGTGCCGGTGCGCGGCCCGCTGCAGAATGTCGAAGAGCTGCTCCTTGAGCCGCAGCATCTTCGCCTCGCCGAGGATCTGGTTGAGCGTCGTCGACGAGCGCATGTCGGCGATCAAGACGGCTTCGGTCTGATTGGCCTTGCGCCCGGGCACTTCCACGCCGCCGGTTGGGACGGCCGTCGTCCCATCGCCGAAGAGTGAGGCGCCCGAGGACTGGAGCCGGCTCAGCCAGTCGAACAGAAACGTGGTCGATCCCACGCGGAACGTCTCGCCCGGCTGGATCGGGCAGGCGTCGCCCCGCAGCACGCGGTCGCCCCGGATCGAGCCGTTGGTCGAACCCAGATCGGCCACCTCGTGTCCCTCACCCGCGCGGCGGATCTCGGCGTGGAAGCGCGAGGCACGGTCGTCATAGGAGATGCAGATCGCGTTGTCGCGGTGCCGGCCGATCTTGAGGACGGCATCGAAGGCGACGACGCGGCCCGCCTCGGGCCCGCTCAGGAACTTCACGGCAAGCGGGGTGGAGGGGGTGGCATCGGACACGGGGAAAAAGGGCTCTCAGTCTGTCGCTGGACTCAGATTAGGATTCGCCACCGGTGGCGTCAACTCAGGCCACACAGATCGGTCACCTTTCGAGCCGCAGCGTGATGATCTGGAACGGTCGCAAGCTCAGCGAGACGGACTCCCCGGCGTGGGCAAACCCGTCCAGCGGCAGGGGCCGCTCCAGCAGATCGACCGTCGAGACGCGGCGAAACGAGTGGCTGAAGGTCAGTCTCGCGCGGGCGTGAGCCCCGTGGGACTCGAAGAGCCGCAGAATCTGGCCGCATCCGTCCTCGGCCGGTTTGAGCGCGACGATCGCGACCGCTGGATGGTCGCATGTCACGAAGCGCCATGCCGGGGGCAGCGAGCCGCCGTGGCGCGCCGCCTCCAGGAGGACCGGCGGCGAATTGAGCTCCGCCGCGGCCCGGATGATACCCGCCTCTTGGAACGAACCGGAATGGGGGAGCAGCGCGTAGGTGAACTCGTGGCGGCCCTGATCGGCACGGGCATCGGGGCACTGGGGCGACTTGATGCAGGTCAGCCGAAGGACGCCGTCGTGGGCGTCGTGCCCGTACTTGCAGTCGTTGAGCAGAGCCAGGCCGTAGCCGTGCTCCGCGAGGTCGGCGAACTGATGAGCACAGACCTCGAACTGTGCGAGGTCCCACGATGTGTTGCGGTGCGTGGGGCGGCGCACGTGGCCGAATTGAATCTGATACGTCGCCTCGCGCGCGCGGACATCGACGGGGAAGGCGACCTTGAGGAGCTGATGGTGCTCGTGCCAGTCGATCGCCGTCTCGAAGTCGATGCGCGGATGCTCGGCGTAGATCGCCAGACGCTGCGTGAGGACCGACCGTGGCCCCTCGCCCAGAGCCGGCATCTCCCAGACCAACTCCACGGCCGCCCGGACCGGGCCCCGCTCGGCCACGCGCATCGACCGGAGCGCGGGCCCCGGCAGCGGGTGGTCCTGATAGTGGAGGTCCACATCCCATGCGTCATGCGCCAAAGGACGGTCGAGGAAGACCTGCCACTCATTGGCCGCGGCACCGGCCGGGAGAACTCCCCGGTCCGCTCGTCTGTCGTGGAGCTCGGCGATGCGGCCGTGCCCATCGATCCGAATGCGCCAGAACTGACTCTCGAGGTGCCGTCCATCCTCGCGGATGTCGAGCGGTGCGCGATCACGAGAGGGTGTGGCGGCGCCGTCGATGACGGTCCAGCCCCCCGCGGGAATCACGACATCGTCACGCCAGGTCCCATCCGGCAGGCGGACGGGGTCCCGGCGGTCCCACGAGAGCGTGTTGAAGAGCACAATTGGCCGAGTGAAAGCGGAGGTGTCGATCTGCTGGGCCAGGTGCAGCGAGGCGGCGCCGATCATCGCGTCGAGCTCGGCGGCGATGCGGGCATGCATGGGGCGGGCTTCGGTCTCGTACACCTCCCCGACGGATGAGCCCGGCAGAATATCGTGGAACTGGAGAAGGAGGAGGTCTCGCCACAGCCGGTCAACTCGCTCCCTCTCGAACTCGTGCCCCCCCGGGGCGGCCAGCGAGGCGAGCCACTCGAGCTGCTGCATCCGGATCTCGCTCTTGCGATTGGCGCGCTTGATCCACGCCTGAGTCGTGTACGTTCCCCGGTGGAGCTCGAGGTAGAGCTCGCCGTCCCAGACGGGGAGCTCCGTGGCCCGTGCGGCGATCGCGCGGAGCGAGTCGCTCGCCTTGCCGAACACCACACGCGGCATCCCCGCGACGGGCGGCATCGAGGCGAGGCGTGTCGCTGTCTCGAGCATCTCCTCCGTCGGGCCACCGCCCCCGTCGCCATAGCCAAACGTCATCAGCGCCGGGTGCCCCAGCGCGCGCTGCCGGTACTCGTCCCAGTTGCTCTTCACCTCAGCGACGGTCATCTCGGCGTTGTAGGTGAGGAACGTGTTGCCCGGAAAGGGCGTGGTGATGAAGTGCGTGGGCACCTCCGTGCCGTCGAGTCCGCGCCAGCGGAACGTGTCGTGGGGAAAGCGGTTGTACTGACTCCAGGAGATCTTGCTCGTGATGAAGCCGTCGACGCCACACAGCCGCATGATCTGCGGCAGCGCCGCCGAGTAGCCGAAAACATCAGGGAGCCAGAGCATCCGGCTGTCGATGCCGAAGGTCTCCTGGAAGTACCGCTTGCCGTGCAGGAACTGCCGGACCAGGGACTCGCCGCTGGGGATGTTCGTGTCCGACTCGCACCACATCGCGCCATCGGCTTCCCAGCGTCCGCGGCGGATCTGCCCGCGCACCCGCTCGAAGAGATCGGGCGCGTCCTCCGCGACCCAGGCATACGCCTGCGGGCTCGACTGGTTGTAGACCCACTCCGGATACTCGTCGAGGAGGCGGCACTGCGTGGCGAAGGTGCGCACGCACTTGTGCCGTGTCTGCCGGATCGGCCAGAGCCAGGCGAGGTCGATGTGCGCGTGACCGACGGCCAGCACGGCGGGCGTCTCTCCTGCGGGGGCGATCTGGGCCAGCGCCTCGCCGAACACCTGCTGGGCGCGCGCGACGCTGGGGTAGAACATGGCCCCGGCGGCGTCACGCCGGTGTTTGCCGGCCACGAGGAAGTCGCCGTAGGTCTCCCGGATCTCAAGGGCCTTGAAGGCGGCGTCGATGGCCTCGATCAGCCGATTCGCCGCCGGCGCGGCGGGGTCGATCTGCATCGCCACATCGAGCGCGACGCGCAGATCGTGGTGAAGCCGCTCGGTGGGCCGATCGACCCACCGCAGCTCGAAGGCTTCGAGGGCATGGCGGCAGGCGCAGCGTCCGGCGAAGAAGACAGCCGTCGCCTCGACGGTCTGGCCAGGCTCGACGGGGTGGCGGATGCGGAAGTGCTGCTGATCGATGGCGCCCACGCGCATACCATCGATGAAGACCTGCCCCTCAGGACCTGCGGGGAAGTTGTCGTCGTGCGGCGGCTCGAGGTAGACCGCGCGGGGACGCAGATGGAGTTCGATGCCTCCAGGGCTCCACGTCCGCGGCACGGTGAGGCGAGCGCGGAACCATGCCCACCCCTGCTTGCTTCCCCAGTCACCCTGGAGGGGGAACGGTCTCCACGCCGCCGTGGCGGGCGGCGGCGCAAATGTGGCCTCGGCGGGGTCGACGATTTCAATCAGGTCAGCGGGGGCCTTGGCCCGGACGACTCGGCTGCGGATGAGATCGAGAGCGCGTTTGAGCTTGTCGAGCCGGAGGTTCTCGGAGCGGATCATGGTCTTTCCTGGGGCATGGTGCGCGCCAGCCTTGGCATGCGGGGCCGAAAGTCAAGCGCTCTGCGCACTGTCAAACAGCGACAGCTGCGCCGGTCCGGCCGCGCAGCTCGACTCGATAATCGCTGCGGGGCGCTGGCCGGTGAGCCCTGCGCGGCGGCACCCGAGGTGGAAGAGATCGCGGATCTGATCCGCGTGCACACCCTGTCCTCGCTGCCGGTGATGGTAGGAACTGTCGTAGAGCTTGCCGCCGTGCATTGACCTCAGCCGGTTGAGCACCTTGTCGCGCCGCCGGGGAAAGTGGCACTCCAGCCACTCCTCGAAGAGCGGCCCGACCGCGTGGGGCAGCCGGAGCACGACATAGGACGCCGCGCGCGCTCCCGCCTCCGCACAGGCCGCCAGGATCGCTGGGATCTCCTCTTCGTTGATGGCCGGAATGACCGGCGCCACCAGGACATTCACAGGAACGCCCGCCGCTGACAGCGTGCGGATGGCCTCCAGCCGCCGCGCCGGGATCGAGGCGCGAGGCTCGAGGATGCGCTGAAGGTCCAGGCGCAGCGTCGTGACCGAGAGGTTGACCTCGGCGAGCCCAAGCCGGGCAAGGGCGCCGAGGACATCGGCATCCCGCGCGACCAGGTGGCTCTTGGTGATGATGGCGACGGGACTGCGCCGCTCGAGAAAGACCGCGAGGCAGCGGCGCGTGATCTCGAGCCGGCGCTCGACGGGCTGGTAGGGGTCGGTCACTCCGCTCATCGCAACGACCTCGCCCTTCCAGGTCTTCGCGCCGAGCACGCGCCGCAGCAGCGTGGGCGCGTCCTCCTTGACGAAGATCTGTGTCTCGAAATCCAGCCCCGCCGAGAGACCCAGATACTCGTGCGTTGGCCGCGCGAAGCAGTAGACGCACCCGTGCTCGCACCCTCGGTAGGGATTCAGGCCCCAGTCGAAGCCGACGTCGGGGCTGTCGTTGCGGGCGAGGATCTCCTTCGCCGGGTCGCGGAAAAATCGCGTGAGGACGGGCGCCGGCTCGGCGCCGTCCTCGGGCGGATCAGGGACGATCTCCAGGGCTTCGAACCGGTTGGGCGGGTTCGAGGCCACACCGCGCGTGGGCTGGGGCTTCACGGACATCGCAGGGATCACGAGGACTGGTGCAGGCGGTCGTGGGCCACCCGCACCTTGCGACTCTTCGGAGTCCCTCCTCAGTGTCAAGCCGAATGCCGCAACCTTACAAGGGGCGCTTGCCATCTCGACCGGAGGCCGGGATCGTTGGGCACAGTGCCGTCGACCCCTTCCACCGCGCTCGACGGGGACGCGCTCGGTCGCGCGGCCGTTCCTTTTTCGCTCGGGGAACCGGAGGCTTTCGACACCTCCGTGGACGCGCTCATGGCCTCGCTCGGCGCCGAGGTGACGGTCCTCGGTTTCGGCGAGGCGCTCCACGGCGGCGAGGAGATTCTGCGCCTGCGCAACCGGCTCTTCGAGCGCCTCGTCGAGCGGCACGGCTTCACTGCCATGGCGATCGAGAGCAGCTGGCCCCGTGGCCGGCGGGTCGATGACTTCGTCACCGGCTGTGGCCCTGCGTTGTACGAGGCCATCAAGGACGCCGGCTTCAGCCACGGTCTCGGGCGCATCGAAGCCAACCGCGATCTCGTCGAATGGATGCGACGCCGCAGCGCTGCCGCCGGCTCCGCCGGCCGGCTCCACTTTCACGGATTCGACATGCCCGGCGGCGCGGCCGGGCCCATCGGCCCCCGTGAGGTGCTGGCTGTCGCGCTCGG
>JABWBI010000278.1 GCA_013360565.1 Candidatus Sumerlaeia bacterium
GCGCCGGAGGAGTCCATCACCGCTCTCCCGGGCCAGGTGTCGCCGCCCCCTCGGGGGGGCGCGTTGAGGCCCGGGTTCCGGGGCGATATCATCGACGGGCCGGCGGGGGCCCCCACGTCCCCTCCGGCCCCCGGGCGGGGGTCCCGTCCCCGGAACGCGCGATCCCCAGCGCCACCCCCTGCGGACCCGATGCACTCCCCACTCCGGGCGATGCTCCCGCTCTCCCTGCTCCTCCTGGGTTCCCCGCCCGCGACCGCGGAGGATCCGCAGGACCCTCCCCCCGCCATCACCGAGGTCTACCGCGTGCCAGACGCCGAGGCGCCGAGCGGGGAGGTCCGCCTCGTCCAGGTCGGGTCCGAGGAGGACCCCCGGTCCACGCTCCTCGTCGAGACCGGCGCGGGCCTGCAGGTCGTCGAGGTCGGCCTGGACGGAGCGCACGCGACGCCGCTCGGCCTCACCACGTCGCCCCGCCCGGGGAAGGGGCTGCGGCGGGTCGACGACCTGTACTGGTTCGGGGGCTCCCTGGCTGCCGTCGTCCGCGGGAGTGGCCAGGTCTACAGCCGCTCCGCGGGCGAGCCGGCGTCCCCCCCGCTCGCCCTGGGGCTGCGGGGACTGGAGCAGGTGTTCTTCCTGGACCAGTACGTGATCGGGGTCCGGGGCACCCGCATCGCCAGCCTGGACCTGGCGGACGGGAGCACCGCGCGCCGGGACGAGCCCGCGTTGAAGGAGGCCAACAGGCTCTGCGTGGACCCCACCCACGGCTTCGCCATCTACGGGGTCGGCACGCTCTACCTGGACCCGGGCTCCCTCGCCCCGGCCGAGGACAACGGCCTAGGGCGCTTCTGGCAGGAGGACTGTTGGCCGAGGCCCTCGCAGTTCCGCCGGGAGCTCCCCTCCACCCTCACCTCCGGCGGCCTCGTCACAGGGGAGGTCCAGGAGGACCACCTGGAGGTGGCGCTGAGGTCCGGGGACGGCGTACAGCTGAAGCGAAGACTTGCCGGTGGACCAGCGGAAGACGCCCCAGTGCGGGTCGGTCTCCGGCTCGAGCCATCCCTCGCCGCGCTGCGGAGGCAGCTCGTGCCCCATGACCGCGACATGGAGATCGTGATAGGGCGGGATGGCGATGCCATGGGCCATGCGCGGAGGGAGAGTGTCGCGCCGGGCCAGCGGCCGAGGCAAGGAAAGGAGCCAGGCGATTCGCGGTGGAAGGAAAAGGCTCTTGTCAGCCTCTCCCCGTCAGCTTGCGCAGGAGCCAGCGGAGCGGGTCGTAGTGGCGGTCGGCCACACGCTCCTTGAGGGGGATGATGGCGTTGTCCGTGATGTGGATGTGCTCGGGGCAGACCTCGGTGCAGCACTTGGTGATGTTGCAGTAGCCGATGCCCCCCTCCTCCTTGACATGGGCGAGCCGGTCACCCTCGTCGGCCGGGTGCATCTCGTAGACGGCGGCGCGGACGAAGAACGCCGGCCCGATGAACTCCTCGTGCTTCTCGTGGGTGCGCAGGACGTGGCAGACGTCCTGACACAGGAAGCACTCGATGCACTTGCGGAACTCCTGCGGGCGCTCGACCTCGTACTGGAACATGCGGAACTCCCCATCGGGGAAGTCGGGCCGGCGCGGCTGGAAATGCGGCAGGCGGCGGTTGTTCTCGTAGTTCTTCGAGACGTCGGTGACGAGGTCGCGCAGGCTCTTGAAAGCGCGCATGGGGGTGATCGTCAGTGTCATGCCGGGCGGATAGTCCGACAGGCGCGTCATGCACATGAGGCGGGGCTTGCCGTTGACCTCGGCGCTGCACGAGCCGCACTTGCCCGCCTTGCAGTTCCAGCGGCACGCGAGGTCGGGCGCATGCTCGGCCTGGACGCGGTGAACGGCGTCGAGGACGACCATGCCCTCGTCGCACTCGACGGTGTACTCCTTCAGATCACCGCCCGTCTCGCGGTTGCCGCGGAAGAGGCGAAACGTGCGCTTGGCCACCTCAGGCGCCCTCCTTGATGATCTTGTCGAGATCGGGCGGCAGGTCGGGCTGTGGGCGTGCCTCGACGGTCATCTCCTCGCCGCGCCGCCGGATCACGTACTCCACCCGCGCCTGCTTGGGGTCGCTCTCCGGAAAGTCCGTCCGCGTGTGGCCGCCGCGGCTCTCGGTGCGCAGGAGCGCGCCGCGGCAGGTGGCCTCGCTGACGATCAGCAGATTCTGCAGGTCGAGGCAGGTGTGCCAGCCGGGATTGAATTCGCGGTGGCCCCAGGCACCGACGCCCGCAGCCCGGGCGCGGAGCTTCTCGATATCGGCGAGGGCCGCCCGGAGCCCGGCTTCGTCGCGCACGATGCCCGCGTTCTCCTGCATGGCGCGCTGCAGATCGGCCTGCACGGCGTAGGGGTTCTCTCCGCCCTCGCGCTCGAAGGGGGCGAGGGCCTGCTGGATCATGGACTGCACGTCGCCATCGGGGATCTCGCCGCCGGACTTCACGGCGAGAGCAGCCTCGGCCGCCGCGCCCCCCGCGCGCCGACCGAAGACGAGCAGGTCGCTCAGCGAGTTGCCGCCGAGACGATTGGCGCCGTGGAGCCCGGCCGCGGTCTCGCCGGCCGCATAGAGCCCGGGGACGTTGGTCTCCTGTGTCTCGGGGTCGACCTTGACGCCGCCCATCACGTAGTGGGTGGTGGGGCCGACCTCCATCGCCTCTCTGGTGATGTCGACGCCCGCGAGTTCCTTGAACTGGTGGTACATGCTCGGGAGCTTCTTCTTGATGTACTCAGGGCCGCGCTTCTCGGCGATGGAGAGATAGACTCCGCCGTGCTTGGAACCGCGGCCCGCCTTGATCTCCGAGGTGATCGCGCGCGCCACCACGTCGCGCGTGAGCAGCTCGATGGGACGGCGGTTGTTCTTCTGGTCACCCGCGACCCAGCGGTCGGCCTCCTCGTCGGTCTCGGCGAACTCGCCCCTGAACATGTCGGGCAGGTAGTCGTACATGAACCGCTTGCCCTCGCTGTTGCGCAGGACGCCGCCCTCGCCGCGCACGCCCTCGGTGACGAGGATGCCGCGCACGCTCGGCGGCCAGACCATGCCCGTGGGGTGGAACTGCACGAACTCCATGTCGATCAACTCCGCGCCCGCGCGGTAGGCCAGGGCGTGGCCGTCGCCGGTGTACTCCCAGGAGTTGCTGGTGATCTGCCACGCCTTGCCGATGCCCCCGGTCGCCAGGATCACCGCCCGTGCGCCGAAGAGGTGGAACCGGCCGCGCTCGCGGTCGTAGGCCAGGGCGCCGGCGACCCGGCCGTCCGCGAGCGGCAAGTGGAAGACGGTGAACTCCATGAAGACGCTGATGCCGCTGTGAACTCCCTTGTCCTGGAGGACCCGGATGATCTCCAGGCCCGTGCGGTCGCCGACGTGGGCCAAGCGCGTGTAGGTGTGACCGCCGAAGGGCCGCTGGCTGATCTTGCCGTCCTTCGTGCGGTCGAAGAGCGCGCCCCACTGCTCGAGCTCACGGATGCGGTCGGGCGCCTCCTGCGCGTGGATCTGCGCCATGCGCCAGTTGCCGTGCATCTTGCCGCCGCGCATCGTGTCGCGGAAGTGCACGCGCCAGTTGTCCTCGGGGCGGACATTGCCCAGAGCGGCGGCGGCTCCGCCCTCGGCCATGACCGTGTGGGCTTTGCCGAGGAGGGACTTGCAGATGATGGCCGTCTTGGCTCCCTGGGCGCTGGCCTCGATGGCTGCACGCAGGCCGGCGCCGCCGGCGCCGACGACGATCACGTCGAATGTGTGCCGCTGAAAGTCGATGCCCATCAGAACAACCTGTCGAACTCCGGTGAGATGACGCCCATGGAGACGAGGCGGATGTACAGGTCGGTGAAGCCGACCCACACGAGCGAGAACCAGGCCCACCACATGTGTTTCTCGTTCAGCTTCGTGACGCCGCGCCAGAGCCGGAAGCGCGCCTGGCCCAGCGGCGCGCGCGACGGGCAGTCCAGACAGCCGCCGACGAGGTGACGGAGCGAGTGGCAGCCGAGTGTGTAGCCGCCGAGGAGGATCACGTTGAGGAGCATCACGAACGAGCCGATGCCGGCGCCGAAGTGCGTGGGGCCGATGGGGTGGTGGGGATGCGACTCGCCGGCGGCGGCGCCGGCGGTGATGGGCTCGTAGGCATCGGCCCAGCCGGTGAAGGCCTTCACCGCGTCGTAGCCCAGGATGAAAATGAAGACGAGCGCGAGGTAGAGGAAGAAGCGGTGGAGATTCTGGAAGAGCAGCAGGCGGCGCTCACCGCTGTAGCTCTTCCACGGCTTGCCCACACCGCAGGCGATCGGCTGCGCGGCGAATGAGCGGTAGTAGGCCTTGCGGTAGTAGTA
>JABWBI010000279.1 GCA_013360565.1 Candidatus Sumerlaeia bacterium
GGCGACCCCGCCGGGGCGGAGCTCGTCGCCGGGCTCTACCCGCGAACCGGCTCTGCCCGGATCGTCGGCTTCACCGGGCCGCCTGGGGTCGGCAAGAGCACGCTGATCGGGGCGCTCGTCAAGGAGCTGCGCGAGCGCGAGCGCCGGGTCGCGGTCCTGTCGATCGACCCGTCGAGCCCGTTCACCCGCGGCGCCCTGCTCGGCGACCGGATCCGCCTCTCCGAGCACTTCCTCGACGACGACGTCTTCATCCGCTCGATGGCCAGCCGCGGTGCGCTCGGCGGGCTGGCCGAGGCCGCCCTGCAGGCGGCGCTCGTCATGGACGCGGCCGGCTTCGACGAGGTTCTGCTCGAGACCGTCGGCGTCGGCCAGGCCGAGATCGACGTGGTCGACCATGCCGACACCGTGGTGCTCGTGCTGATGCCGGGCTCGGGCGACTCGATCCAGGCGCTGAAGGCGGGCGTGATGGAGATCCCCGACGTGATCGTGGTCAACAAGGCCGAGCATCCGCTCACCGACACGATGGTGCGCGAGGTGCGGACGGCGCTGTCGCTGGGGCCGGGCGGCGACTGGAAGGTGCCGATCGTGAAGACGGTCGCAGCGGATGGCACCGGCGTCTCCGATCTGCTCGACGCGATCGAGGCGCACCGGGTCCACGTCGAGGCGACCGGCACGCCCGACGGACTCTCACAGGCGCTCGCGCTCGTCCGTCCACGCGGCACCGTCATCCTCAAGACCACCTGCGGCCTGCCCGCGGTCGGCCTCGACGCGACGCGGATCGCCGTCGATGAGATCTCCCTCGTCGGCTCGCGCTGCGGACCCATCGGCCAGGCGCTCGATCTCCTCGCCACGGGGGATCTGCTTGTCGAGCGCCTGATCGAGGAGGTCTTCACACTCGGCGACATCTCCCGCGCCTTCGCCAGAGCGGAGGAGACGTTCAAGGTGTTGATTCGGCCCGATCTCTGAAGGCCCGTCACCGGTGCGCCCATGCAATCCCAGCAGTTCACCGCCGAGCTCTGGCTCCCCCAGCCTCCGGAGGAGGTGTTTCCCTTCTTCGCCGATGCGTTCAACCTCGAGGAGATCACACCGCCCTGGCTGCGCTTCCGGGTGCTGACGCCTGGGCCAATTCCGATGGCCCCCGGGACGGTCATCGACTACCGCCTCCGGCTTCACGGCGTCCCGATCCGATGGCGGTCCGAAATCACGGCCTGGGAGCCGCCGCACCGGTTCGTCGACGAGCAGCGAAAGGGACCCTATCATCTCTGGAGACATGAACACCTCTTCGAGCCCCAGGCGGGCGGCACGCGCTGCGTCGACCACGTGGACTACGCCCATCGCGGCGGCCGGCTGATCCATCGGTTCCTGGTCCGTCCCGATGTCGAGGCCATCTTCCGGTTTCGCCAAGAGCGCCTGCGCGAGCGCTTTGCCCGGTGACCGCCGGACGGCGTGGCGGAAATGCTCTCACAATCGCGGAAATCCGGCCCCACAAGGACTGTTCAGAGACCGCGCTGTGCTGCATATGTGACAGGGATCACACATGCACCTGAGGGGTCTGGGAAAGCGGCATGGCTCGAGTTCTGGCGGTCGACGACGAGGCGCCGATTCTGGCGTTGACCAAGCGCATTCTGGAGCACGCCGGGCACGAGGTCCTCGAGGCCACGGGGGGCGAGGCGGCCCTGCGCATGCTCGGCGAGACCGAGATCGACCTCCTCATCACCGACCTCGTGATGCCCGGCCTCGATGGCCTCGAGCTGATCCGCCTCGTCCGCCAGCGGTTGCCCCACCTCCCCATCATCGCCGTCTCCGGCGGCGAGCGCATGGGCCCCGGCACGCTCCTGGGGCCGGCCGGTCATCTCGGCGCCAACCGCACCCTCGCCAAGCCGTTCTCGCGCCAGGACCTGATGACCGCCGTCGATGAACTCCTCGGCGCCCGGGACTGACCCCCTCAGCCCCGCCGCGTCACCCAGATGGGCGACGACCACGCCATGTCGCCGCTCTCGAAGATCACCCGCAGGTAGTACCACGTCTCGCGCCCCACGGGGCATCCCTCGTCCGTGAAGCTGAAGAACGTGTGCAGGCTCTCGCCGCCGTAGCGGAGCACGTCCTCGTTGCCGCGCACAACGTCGACCCACCGGATGTCCTGCATGGCGATCAGATCGGCCTCCAGCACAGGCGGGCCCTCGCACGTGATCTCGCTGCCCATCAGCGCGCCGTTGACCTTGAAGCCCATGCGCATCTTGACGCCCGTCGTCGCGAAGGTGCGCCGGTGGCGCAGTGCGTCGAAGATCGCCTCGCGCGTCAGCTCCGGCGCCAGGACGCCGACCAGACCGCCGCGGTACGCGTTGCGCTTCCAGCAGATGCGGTGGTGCCAGATGAGGCCGTGCTGGTCACTGCCGCCGGCGAGGCCGAACTTCTTGCCCATCGCCAAGCCGTCCTGGACGAACATTCCCGCGATCCCTCCCCGGTGAGGGATCGGCTCGTTGCCCATCTTCTCGAAAACGCCGTGCACCGAGCAGATCTCGAGAAACCGGACGACCTCGGGGTCGTGCTCCTCCCACTGGTGACCGGTCCATCCGATGTGGTGCGGGGCGGCGATCATGCCGTGCTGCCGGCAGGCGGCCATCAGCTTCGCCTGCGTGTCCCACCGCGGGTCGCTGTGGTCCATCAGCGGGTGGTCGGGCGTCGTTCCATAGAGGTTGATGTGCCCCCAGCCGCGCGGCGGCCGGCCGGTCGTCCACTCCTGCGCATAGAGTGTCACGAAGCGCCCGTCCTCGTGGTGCTGCTCGACGGCGCGCTTGTGCTCCTCGTACTGCGAGTTGAGCACGCGCTGGCCGACGAAGAGGTCGTGGTCGGTGAGCGCGGCGAAGTCGTCCCGGAAGACATCGCGGCTGCGCAGGAAGTACTCGTCGACGTCGCCCATGCCGTCGCTCATCCACGTGTGCGCGTGGATGTCCCCGAAGTAGAACTGGAGCTCGGGGCGCGTGTCCTCCTCGCCCTCGGCCGGCGCCTCGCCGGCGCGCTCGGGCGGAAATGCGAGGCGCGGGTCGATGTTCGCCAGCGGCCGGCCCTCGCCGTCGTCGAACGGCACGAGCACGGGCTCAAGTTCCTCGCCGCCCACGACGCCGCCAATGCGCTGGAGCACGTTGGCGTTCAGGTCGCGCCGCGTCACCCACAGCGCGCCGTCATCATCGAGCACCGCCGCCGCCAGCTTGCCGCGCCCGCCCCAGCTCTCACGCGGGAACCGGTAGATCGGCGACCACTCGCGCCCGTGATAGAACTGCATGTTCCAATTGTGCGACGGGCGGCCGATGACCACGACCTTGCCGTCGGGGCAGGCGACGAGCCGGACGAACTCCCAGCCCTGGATCGTCTCCTGCATCGTCAGGTCCTTGCCCGCGGGTTCCGTGGGCGGCGCGACGAGCTCGCCGGTCCCGGTGTTCATCGCCGCGAGGCGGTACCAGCGGGGGATGTCCCACGTGTCGCCCTCGGCGCGGTTCGAGTGCCAGCCGATCCAGAGCAGCGCGCCGTCGTGCGAGAAGGCGAGCGCCGGCGCGATGTCGGAAGCGGGGTGGCGAGTCACCTGAGTGCGATGCTGTGCAGGACCGATGCCACCGGGGCCGAGCGAGCGGAGGCCGGTGAAGACGTCATGCCCGCCGCCGCCTGCGGCGTCGAAGGCGTAGGCGAGAAGACGGCCATCGGGAGACAGCGCAAGGGCTGGCCGGCGGCAATCGCGCCCGGGCATGCCACTCAGATCGATGATGCTACCCTGGCCCGCGCCGTCCGCATCGAGCGCGCGCACCCGGACGGCACTTCTCCCGTCGATCTCCTCCTCCCAGGCCACCGCGGGGATGCGTCCGCCGGTGAGAGCCGGCCGCACGAGGGCACGCCCCTCGCTCACGACCGAGGCCCCGGAGAGGCCGCCGCCCGGGGAAAACGACCTGGCCATGAGCCGCCCGCGCGGCGGCGCCCCCGCCACCCACACGATCAGGAGCCGGTTGCCCGCGACCGCGATCTGGGCGTTGTAGGCGAGCACTCCGAACGGACTCGCCTCCTGCCCATCATTCACTTGAATCAGCTCGCCCCACTCGCCGGAGGCGGGGTCGAACGATCTGAGCAGAATGCGCTCGCCGTCGCCCGCCAGGTCGGTCCAGCACAGCCAGAGGCGGCCGCTCGCCTCGCGGGCGATCACCGGATCGCCAAGCGCCACACCGCCCTGAACCTCGGCCATCTCGTCGGGCTCGAGGCCCGGCGTCTCGTCCGTGCCCAGCAGCAGACTCTGCAGCGGCGGTTCCCACCGCGTCCAGGCGGCCAGCGCCCGCGACG
>JABWBI010000280.1 GCA_013360565.1 Candidatus Sumerlaeia bacterium
AGACTTGGATCGCGCAGCAGAGCGAGACCTTCATCGCCGTCCTCACCTACAACCTCATGATCCTCGCTCTACTTCTGCCTTTGTTTTCAACAGAGCACCAATTTCTCATACACGTTGCTTGAGCAGCAGCGCGAGGACGCACGCTTTCAGCGTGAGTTGGAGTTGCTTGACCGTGAGGTTCGCGCCAGCATCTTTTCAGCGGAGCTTGGCGTTTTACCGGCATGAAGAGGTAACACATAGGCCGTTCCCTGGTCGCCGCAACTCCTTTATCTCCAAATATTTACCGGCATGGCCCTGGACGGCCGCCGCGACCGCGAGCACACCCTCTTCTTCTACTGATCCCTCACGAGGGATCCCGCACCACGAGCCTCGGTGCGATGCTCTCCCGGATTGGCCCCGCCGGCGTCCCGGCGAAGAGCTCGATGAGAATCTGCGCCGCGCGGCGGCCGATCTCGGCCTTGGGCTGCGCCACGCTCGACCACGGCAGCGGCATGAACGGTGCCATCCGGGCGTCGTCGAAACCGACGACTTCCACATCCCGCAGGCTCAGGCCGCACCCCATCATCGTCTGGTAGAGCGCCATCGCCACCAGATCGTTCATCGCGAAGACCCCCGCCGGCCGTTTCTCGCGCAGCATCCGCTCGATCGTCGGGAACCCGCGCTCGGCCTCGCCCTGCATGTCGAATCGCACCACCCGCGCGCGATCCCGGCCCAGTCCCGCCGCCTTCGCCACCGCCTGGAAGCCCGCGAGACGGTCGCGCGTCGATGTGATCGACTCCTCGGCGATGCCGCAGAGGAACACCAGATCCCGGAGCCCGCGCTCCACGAGGTGCTCCGCCGCCAGCCGGCCGCCCAGCAGATTGTCGCACACCACGTGGCTCGCGTCGATCTGGGGAAAGTACCGGTCCACCAGCACGAGCGGGTAGCCCTCCCGCAGCAGGCGCCGCAGGAACGGCGCCTCCTCCTCGACGCCGATGGGACACAGAATCGCGCCGCCGATGTGGCTCGACCGCAGGAATCCGATGTGCGCGATCTCCGTCTCCACCTCCCACTCCGAGTGCATCAGCAGAGCGCGCATCCCCGCCTTCGCCATCTCTCGCTCCGCCGCCTCGACCACCTCCATCAGCAGGGTCCCGCGCAGATCGGGCACGACGAAGCCCAGCATGTTCGACCGGCCCCGCGCGAGTCCCTGCGCGTGCACGTTCGGCCGGTAGTGCAGCCGCTTTGCCACGGCCATCACCCGCTGCTTGGTCTCGTCGTTGACCAGCGGTGAGTCGTTGAGCGCCCGCGAGACGGTCGAGTACGAGACACCCGACTCGCGGGCGACGTCTTTGATGGTGGCGGAGGTCCGGGGCTTGGTCACGGGGCGATCTCCTCGATCAGATAGATGGGCATGCGCCCGGCAGTCTCGGTCCTCACCGCGGCCGGATGACCGAACACGGCCGGCTCGACCGGCGAGCCGACCACGTTGACCACCCGGGCGCCCGGCGGGACGCTCACTTCGATCTCCCCCGATTCGCTCCAGACGACCGTCACGCGCTCGGCGCCGTGGTCAATCCCCACGGGCCGGTGGAAGACGTACCGGTGCAACCCCGCGGCGGCGTCGCTGTGGTCCTCGATTTGATCGAAGTCGTGGAGCCGCGCGATGAGATTGTTGTACGCGGCATAGGACGGCTTGGGCGTGTGGTCCATCTCGCACAGACCGAAGTGACCCCCGGCGTTGTCGTCCGGTGCCCCCCAGTCATTGAGGTTGAACCAGAAGATGCGATCGACCAGCCCGGAAGCCAGCACCGTCACGTGCATCTTGACGAGGTACTCGGCCTGCGTCGCGCAGTCCACCGCGCCCGTGGTCGGCCAGCCCTCCTCGGTGATCCAGATCGGCATCGCGCGCTGCCCGCGCCGCTCGAGCTCCTCGCGCAGCAGCCGCAGCTGGCCGTGCGGCACCGCCTCACGCCAGTCGACCGGTGACTCCCCCTGATACGGATGCACGCTCAGCACATCCATCCACCCGGCGCCGCCCGCGTCGAGCACGCCCCGGATGAAGTGCAGCGGCACGCCGGAGGTCACGCAGCCCACCACGGTCAGGCCCGGGTCGATCTGTTCGATGGCCTCGTGTGTCACCCGCAGCAGCTCCGCGTAGTCCTCCACATTCGGCTCCGGCTCCCAGAACTCCGCGAGGTTGGGCTCGTTCCACACCTCCCACGCGCGCACGCGGCCGAACCCGCCGCCTCGCCGGCCCTTTTCCCACGTGATGAGGTCCGGCGCGATGACCGGTCCGTACCGGGCCACCGTCCGCCGGACGTACTCCAGCCACTCCTCGCGCATCGCGGCCGTCGCCGGTGCGCGGCCTCCCGACCAGGCGGAGAAGTACGAGAGGATGCCGAGCAGGCGGATGTCGTGATCCGCATAGCGGCTCACCACCGAGTCGCACTCGCGCCAGTCCCACTCACCGCGCGCCGTCTCGATCTCGCCCCACCAGAGATCGTTGCGCCCCCACGGGGCACCCGTCGCCTCATGCATGGCGAGCCTCGCCTCGCCCTCGGTCTCGTGCGAGGCGAGCGTGAGATGAAACAGCGCGCCGCTGTTGAGCCCGAACGGCGACGCCTCGGGGTCGAGATGGCGGACCGGCTGCGTGACGGTGAACGCCCGCTCGCGGCGGGCGACGGTGGTCTGGCCGCTCGTCAGCGTGATCTCCACGCCGTACCATCCCGGCGGCAACTCGCCGAGGAGGACGCCGAGCGGCTTCGTGTAGTCCGGGTGCGGATTGATCCAGATCGGGCCGTGGGTGCTGTCATGCAGCGGCACGCCGTCGAACGGCGTGACGACGACGCGGAGGTCCGCGAAGTATCCCTGGGGGAGGGGATTGTCGACCGTGATGTTGAAGTCGCAGTGCTGCCCCGCGGGAATGCGATACAGCCCGGGCATGTCGGCGATGTCGATGCGCGTCGAGGACCAGGGTGTGACCGGAACCAGCGTCACCGGCCCGCCATCGAAACCGCCCGGTCCGCCGAAGTCCGTGACACGAACGGCGAGCATGTTCGCCTCCGCCGTCCGGACCCTCGCCGCTGGGATCGTGAAGATCGTGCTCTCGTGGATCGCCCGCGTGGCCCCCGCCTCCTCGCCGTTCCAGAAGACGGTCGCGGCGTCATCGACCCGGCGCAGATTGAGCCTCAGATCCAGACCGCCGGCGCTCGCGGGGATGAGCACGTCCCGGCGGTACCACGCCGCACCATCCTGCGAAGCGGGGATTCCCTGCGTCTCCCACATTCCCGGCACGTCGATGTCACGCCACTCGGCGGTGTCGGTTCTCGACGCCGCCCACCCCAGAGCCACGCCTTCGTCCCGCGGGTCGAGCCGAAACCGCCACACCCCCGCCAGATCGATCACGGGTTCGATCGGCAGAAATCGGTGTCCCGGCGATTCGGCACCGGTCAGCGGCGCGCGGATTCCCGCGCACCCGGAGGCAAGCAGCACCACGGCGCTCAGGCCGGTCCATGTCCGCATCGGTCGTCGCCCCAGGCCGAAGAGGCCTCTGAGCGTTGACATTCCGCCCTGCCACGGGCACCGTCAAGGCCTTTGCAGCAAACGCTTTCAAGCGGGGGCGTGGGGTGATGAGCGTTCTCCTCGGCATCGACATCGGAACCTCGGGGACCAAGGTCCTCGCCTGGGACCCTGAGCGCGCCGCGATCCTCGGCGAGGCCACGGGAGAGCACTCGCTTCAGGCCCCTCGACCCGGCTGGGCGGAGCAGGACCCCGCCGAGTGGTGGAGAGCCACCATCGATGCCACCAAACGGGCACTCGCGGCGGCCAAGGTCTCGGGGGCGGACGTCGCCGGCATCGGCCTCTCGGGACAGATGCACGGCTCGGTGTTCCTCGACGCTCGCGGCGCTGTCGTTCGCCCCTGCATCCTCTGGTGCGACAACCGCACCGCCGCCGAATGCGACGAGATCACCGCCCTCGCTGGCAAGGAGAACCTGCACCGCTGGGTCGCCAATCCCGCGCTTCCCGGCTTCACCGCGCCCAAGGCGATGTGGCTCAGGAGGCACGAGCCCGCAAACTTCGAGCGCACCGCCCGCCTCGTGCTGCCCAAGGACTTCATCCGGCTCGAGCTGACCGGTGAACTCGCGACTGACGTCAGCGACGCCGCCGGGACGATCCTCTTCGACGTCGAGCGGCGCGAGTGGGCCTGGGACCTGATCGATCGCCTCGGCCTCCCGCGCCCATGGTTTGTGCCGGTCCGGGGCAGCCACGAGGTGACGGGTACCCTGAGGCGAAAGGCCGCCGAGGCGCTCGGCCTGCGCGAAGG
>JABWBI010000281.1 GCA_013360565.1 Candidatus Sumerlaeia bacterium
CGCGCCCCTTCCACCAGAAAGCTCCACCGCCGTCGCGCGAGGGCGCTCTTGAGCCGGGCCATCGCCAGGAAAAGACGCGGCAGGGCGGCGAGGACGGGCCGTGGCACCGGCGCCCGCTCGATCCGGGCCGGGAGCCGCACCTGCGTCCGGCAGCACAGCATCCCCCACGCGAGCACGCCGATTCCCAGGGAGGCGGGGATCGTCAGTGGCCCCAGGCTCAGAGGTGAGAGGAAGGGCAACGCCAGAAGGGCCGCGGCCATGGCCAGGGCCTCGCCGTCGAGAGGGGCGAGCACGCAGGCAACGGTGACGGCGTGACCCTGCCCGCCCCGCCGGCTCAGGCGGCGCAGACTGGTCACGAGGCGGCGATCCTCGCGCGGGATGCGGTGTGCCCGGGTCATCGGGATGGACCTCAGCCGGGCTCCGCGGCCGCGAGGTCACGCGGCAGGCTGAAGGTGATGCTCTCGCTGGTGTGGACAAAGGGCTCGACGGTGCCGCCGAAGCGATCGAGCAGATGCTTGACCGTTGCCTGCACGAGGTCCTCAGGCGCCGACGCCCCCGCTGTCAGTCCCACCGTCCTCACGCCCTCGAACCACGCGTCCTGCATCTCCTCAGGCTCGTCGAAGAGGTGCGCGGCGACGCCGTGCTGCCGGGCGACCTCGACGAGGCGGTTGGAGTTGGACGAGTTCTTCGAGCCGATGACCAGCAGCAGATCGATCTTCCCCACGAGCGCCTTCACGGTGTTCTGCCGGTTCTGGGTCGCATAGCAGATGTCGTCCTTCGCCGGGTGGCGCAGCGAGGGAAAGCGCCGTCGCAGCACGCTCACGACCTGCTCGGTCTCGTCCAGAGACAGCGTCGTCTGCGTCACGTAGGCCACGCGCCCGGGGTTGCGGACCTCGATCGTCTCGGCCTCCGCCGGTGACTGCACGAGGCGGATGCGCCCCGGCGGCAGCTGGCCCATCGTCCCCTCGACCTCGATGTGGTGGGCGTGGCCGATCAGCAGGATCTCGTACCCCTCGCGCTCGAGGCGGTGCACCTCGAGGTGAACCTTCGTCACCAGCGGGCAGGTCGCGTCGATCACGCGCAGGGGACGCCCGGCGGCCTCCGCACGCACCCGCTTCGAGACGCCGTGGGCCGAGAAGATCGCCACGGCGCCATCCGGGATCTCCGACACCTCATCGACGAAGACCACCCCCTGCTCGCGCAGCCGCTGCACCACGTGGCGGTTGTGCACGATCTCGTGACGCACGTAGATCGGCGGCTCGAAGACCTCCAGCGCCCGCTCGACGATCTCGATGGCGCGGTCCACTCCCGCGCAGAAGCCGCGCGGCGCGGCCAGCAGGATCTTCAGTCCGTCACTCATGGTCCGGCGCTCTCCTCTTCGACCGGGGGTGGAGACAGGGGCCTCACGTCTTGATCTGCACCAGCTCGTGCTGGATCGACTTGAAGTTCTCGATCGACACCTGCCCCGCCAGGTTCTGGGCGATCCGGCGGAAGACCTCCGCGATCGGCCCGTCCGTCGCCGCCGCCTGGATCGGGCGCCCCGTGTCACCGCCGATCCGCACGTCCGCGTGCAGCGGCACCCAGCCCAGGTATGGCACCTCGTAGCGCTGCGCCATCTCCTCCGCGCTGCCGCTCGAGAAGATGTCCGTCGTCGTCTGGCAGTTCGGGCAGCAGAAGCCCCGCATGTTCTCCACCAGCCCCAGCAGCGGGATCTGCAGCTGGCGGAACATCATGATCGCCTTCTTCACGTCCTGCATCGCGACCGACGACGGCGTGCACACGGCCACCGCGCCGGTCACCGGCACCCGCTGGCTCATCGAGAGCTGCACGTCGCCCGTGCCCGGCGGCAGATCGACGATCAGGTAGTCGAGCTCGCCCCACGCCACGTCGAAGAGAAACTGCCCCACGGCCGTGTGCAGCATCGGCCCGCGCCAGATCACCGGCGTGTCCTCCTCCAGAAGCATGCCGATGCTCATCACCTTCACCCCGTGCCCCTCCAGCGGGAGGATCTTGTTGTCGCTCACCACCGGCCGCCCCGTGATCCCCATCATCATGGGAATGTTCGGGCCGTAGATGTCCGAGTCCAGGAGCCCCACGCGCGCCCCCTGCTGGGCCAGCGCGATGGCGAGGTTGGTCGCGACCGTCGACTTGCCGACGCCTCCCTTGCCCGCACCCACTGTGATGATGTTGCGCACGCCCGGGATCTCCTGCTTGGGCCCGATTCCCGAGCGCTTGGTCACGTCCGCCGTGAAGTCGATCTCGACGCCCGCGAGGCCAAGGTCCTCGAGTGCCTTCTCGATGTCCGCCCGGATCGTCCCCTTCAGTGGACATGCCGGTGTCGTCAGCTCGATCTGAAGATCGGCCCGGCCCTCCGGCGTCACCGCCACCCGCTTGACCATCTTCAGCTCGACGAGGCTGCGGTGCAGCTCCGGGTCGTGGACGGACTTCAGGCGCTCCCAGATGGCGCTCTCGAGCTCCTGGCGGGGTGGGGTCATCGGGTGGGTCTCCTGGCGCGGGCTCAAACACGCCATTCTATCCCCGTCACCCCGGCGAGTTCAACCGCGTTTGTCGATGTCATTGGGATTTGACTTTTTCGCCCGGATGCCGCTCTCTGCGCCTTGGAGCGGTGGCGTTGATCCGCATCACGGACTATCTGCGCGAGAGCAATATCCTCCTCGAGGGCACCGGCACTTCGAAGCTGGCCGTCCTGCGCGAGCTCGCCAGCCTCATGAAGCAGTCCGGCGACGTCACCGACGTCGAGGCCTGCCTCAGCGCCGTCCTTGAGCGTGAGCGCCTGATGACCACGGGCATCGGCCGCGGGGTCGCTCTCCCGCACGCCTTCTCTCCCGCTGCCCCCGAGACGGCCATCGGCTACATCCGCTTGGCCGCCGGGGTCGACTTCGACGCTGTCGACGAGCGGCCGGTCCACCACGTCTTCCTGATTCTCGGCCCGGCGACGACACAGGGGCGGCATCTCAAGATCCTGGCCCGCCTGGCCCGCCTGCTCAATCACGAGGGTTTCGTCGCCGGCCTCGCCGCCGCCGGGACCCCCCAGGCGCTCCTGGCCGCCATCCGTGAACACGAGGAGGCGCTGCTGCCCTCGAGCTGAGGGCGGCACACCGGCCGCGATGTCCCAGCAGCTGCTCATCTGCGTCATCAATGACCCCGCCCGGCTCGAGGACATCCTCGAGGCCTTCATCGACGTCGGGGTCACCGGCGCCACGGTCATCAATTCGCACGGCATGGGCCATCTCCTCACGCGCGAGGGCACGCTCTTCGCCGGGTTCCGCACGGTTCTCGGCGGCGCGGACACGGGCAACCGCACCATCTTCTCCATCATCGAGAGCGAAGAGACCCTCCAGGCTGCCGTGCGGGCCATCGAGGACGTCTGCGGCGGCTTCGAGGCCCCCGCCTCCGGCATTCTCTTCACCGTCCCGGTCAGCTTCGTCCGCGGCCTGAGCCCGGAGATCACCTGATCGGCATGGCCTCCGACGCGGCCGGTTTCCTCGCCGAGGCGACGCGGCGGGTCGAGGAGCACCTTCAACGCGTCCTCCCCGCCGCCGAGACGGAGCCCAAGACCCTTCACGCCGCCATGCGCCACTCCCTCTTTGCCGGGGGCAAGCGGCTGCGCCCTGCGTTGACCCTCGCCAGCGCCCAGGCCGCGGGCCTCGCTGATCTGGCGCGAGCGCTCCCCGCCGCCGCCGCGCTGGAGATGATCCACACGTACTCGCTGATCCACGACGACCTGCCGTGCATGGACAACGACGCGCTTCGCCGCGGCCGGCCCACCTGTCACATCGTCTATGGCGAGGCGATCGCCATCCTGGCCGGGGACGCCCTGCTCACACTCGCCTTCACCCATCTGGCCGAAGAGGCCGCGCGGGGCACGCTGCCGCTCCCGACCTTCCCCCGGCTCGTCGCGCATCTGGGCGCGGCCGCCGGCGTGCCGGCGGGCATGGTCGCCGGCCAAGTCGCCGACATCGAGGCGGAGCATCGGGCCGTCACGGCGGACGAGCTCGCGTGGATTCATCGCCGCAAGACCGGGGCCATCATCGAGGCCGCCTGCGTCTGCGGGGGGCTCGTGGCGGAGGCCCCCAAGGCTGTCATCCAGGCCCTGAGCCGGCACGGCCAAGCCCTCGGCCTGTGCTTTCAGATCGTCGATGACATCCTCGATGCGACGCAGACCAGCGAGACCCTCGGCAAGACCGCGGGCAAAGACGCGACCCAGGGCAAGGCGACCTTCGTCGCGCTGCACGGCCTCGACGCGGCCCGCGCCGAGGCCCAGCGGCAGGCCGC
>JABWBI010000025.1 GCA_013360565.1 Candidatus Sumerlaeia bacterium
GCGCTCGCGTCCGAGATCGAGTCGCTCCGCGCCGGGCGGCCCGAGTCCGCGCCCGGCTTCCGCTTCGAGCGCAGTCAGCTCATCAGCGCGAGCTTGCCGCGCGAGGCGCACGTGGGTCCCGGGCAGTACGTCGACCACATCGAGCACGTCATCGCCGTCGCGGGCGAAGACCACGTCGCACTCGGCGGCGACTTCGACGGCATCTGGTCCTGGCCCGAGGGCCTCAGCGACGCCTCCTGCTGGCAAGCGGTCGCCGGGGAGCTGCGCCGTCGCGGCCACGGGGAGCCGACGATCGAGAAAATCATGCACGGCAACGCCGAGCGCGTCCTCGGCGCCATCCTCGATGCCTCGGGAGCAAACCCCGTCCCGGGAGGCTGTGTCTCCTGACCATGCGCTGCCCCGCGCTTCGGCTCGCCCTCTCGCTGGTGCTCGGCTCCACACCGGCCGCGATGCCGGCCCGGGCGAATGGCTGGTCGTGGCTGCTGGCGCCGGCGGTCGAAATGGCATTCGAGCAGCCGCGGAGCCCCCTGGGGGATGTGATTCATCTGCGCTCGGGGGATGTCCTCGTCGGCCGGCTCGCCTGGAGTGCGATCAGCTTCCAAACGCCACTGGGCGAGGTTGTGCTCCCCGGCCACCGCGTCGCAGGCCTCGACTTGGGCGGCCGCGAGGGCCGGGCCGAGCGCCTGCTCACGGTCACGGGCGACCGGCTCAGCGGACTTCTCTTGGCCGAGGAATTTCCCCTCATGCTCGCCGGGGGCACCGTGCAGCCGGTGCCCCGGTGTCTCGTCTCGCTCGTCATCTGCCAGCGACGCGAGGAGGAGCGCCAGGGAATCCCCCGCCGGCAGTGGGTCCAGCTGACCAACGGCGACCACTTCACGGGCGCGGTCGTCGGTGCCGGTCAGCTGGTCTTCGACCACTCCCGGCCGCTCGACCTCAGTCAGCTCGCCTGGCTCGCCCCGAGAGGCTGGGCACCGCGCGCTGAAGCGGCCGCGCTCACGGGCGCGCCGTGGCGCGGCGAGCTGGACCAGCCTTCGCTCTCGGTCATCCCGGATGTCTCGGCGGGGATGACCCGCGCGGCTGCTCTCGAGGTTCCACTCGAGCGGCTCAGCGCCCTTCTCGGTCAGCCCGGCGCCGTGCTGCCGGAGCTCGCGCCACCGCCCGCCGCGCCCGCACCCGTGTTGCTGGCGATCGATGAGCTGCGGCCCGGGGCCTCCGCGCTGACGGGAGATCTCACCGATGGTCCCGACCTCTTTCACTTCCGCGCGCTCCGCGGGCAGACATACAAGATTCAGACGGAGAATCTCTCCGGCTGCGACACCGTGCTGAGCCTGTGGAGCGAGGACCAGCGCACGCGGCTGGCCGAGAACGACGACGCCGATCCCATGGCCGGTCCCGCCAGCATGATCCTCTGGACGTGCCCCGCCGATGGTGTTCACTTTGTCCGCGTGCGTGACCTGCAAGATCGCCGCGCGGGCACCTACGCCGTCCGCGTCGAGCGCGTGCCCGGTCCGGTCCCTGCCGGGCCCGGCGGGGGCACCTGACCATGCGACTTGCTCTCCTCCTCGCCGCCGCTCTCTCCCTGCCGTCTTTGGCGGCACAGCCGGCCTCGGGCGAGCTGTTCGGCGTCCCCCGGCCGACGGACCACGACCTGCTCGAGCTGACGGCGGGCGACCGGCTCGTGGGCACACTCCGGGAGCAGCGGATCAGCGTGCAGACGGCCTACGCGCTCATCGCGCTGCCCCTGGACCGCGTGGCCGGGATCGACCGTTCCTCGGAGGGCGGAGACCCGCGCCCCCCACTTGAGCAGCTCGTCTCGGCGAGTGGCGATGTCTTTCACGGGCTCGGCGTCGAACCGGTGCTCCATTTCGAGATCGCGGGCGGACGGGTGCTCGAGGTGCCGCGCGAACATCTTTCACGGCTGCTCCTCCGGCCGCGCTCCCCCCCGCCGCTGCCCCGGCGGCAGCACTTCGTTCTCCGCGGCGGTGACCACTTCTCCGGCCTGTTGCACCACGAGGGCCCCCTCGAAGTGCGAGCCCCGTACGGCGCGGTGTCGCTCAACTTGGCCGAGGTCCGCGCCATCGCCTTGCCCCGAGGGGGCCAGCACGGCCGCGTCACGATGCTCACCGGCACCGACACGGCCGGAGACCCGCAGCTCGACCGCATCCTTGTCGATCTCGACATCCTCGACGGCCTCGGAGCACCGCCTGCCGACCTCGCGCCCCAGCGCGTCGACCTCATCCTGGCCCAGGCGGGCGCCACGCCCGATGAAGAGATGCTGGCCCAGTTCGCACGCCGCCGCTCGCGCAGCCTGATCGAGGGGTCGATTGAGATCGAGACGGACGGCACCCCGATGTCCGGCCAGATCACAACGGAGACCGACACCTACCACTTCCGGGCCCGCCGGGGCGTCACCTACACGCTGGAGACGCGGAACATCGTCAACCTCGACACGTTCATCCGGCTTCTCGGCACGGACGCTCAGCAGCGGCTGGGGGAGAACGACGACGGGGGCGGAAGCCTGGCCTCGCGGCTGACGTGGACGTGCCCGGAAAACGGCGTGTATTATCTCCAGGTCTGGCGCCTGGGGATGGGACCTGATCAGGTGCAGCCAGGCGTTTACTACGGCTACCCGCCGGGCAACTACGATGTCGTCGTCACGGAGCAGAGCCGATGACACGCCACGCACTCACGCTGTCACTCGCCCTCGCCGCCTGCGCGGTGCCCGCGCAGACTCCCCCGCTGCCCGCCGTCTTCGGCGAGAACCGCCCGGCAGGTGCCGATGTGCTCATTCTGCGGCCCATCGACGAGGACAGCGAGGAACAGCGCCTGATCGGCGACCTGCTCACCGGGACTGTCGTCTTCCAGGCCCCCTATGTCCGTCTCGACTTGCCCGCCGCGCGGACCGCGGGGGTCGCGATCGGCGATGCCGAGGACGAAGAGGCCCCGCTCGACACACTCGTCACCGTCAACGGCGACCAGTTCTCTGGCCTCCTGCTGACCCCCGCCTTCGCCTTCCGCGTCCAGGGTGGGGGAGAGATCAACGTCCGGCGCGAGTTGATTCAGAGCCTCGTCCGCCGCGCGGATCCCGCCGAGGCCCATGGCATCCCCGTCCGCCAGCAGTTCCGCCTGCACGGCGGCGATCACTTCTCGGGAAGTCTGCTCGCCGGCGAGTCCATCACCATCGCTGGGGCCTATGGCCCCGTCTCCTTGCCCCTGGCCGAGCTCCAGACGATCCGTGCGCCTGAGGAGGGAGGCCCGATCCACGCTCACGCCGCCGACGGCACTGTCCTGGCTGGCGCGCTTGATCCGCCACGCCTCACCATCGAACTCGACTGCACGGCGGGTCTTCCCGTGCCGCCTGTGCCGTTCTCCCTGCACGCGGGACGCATCTCCCTGCTTCAGTGCCAGCCCGGGCCTCCCATCGACGTGATGCTCACGGCCGGTCCCCCGCCGGACCTCGCCCTGCCCAACGCCACCGAGCTCCCCGTCGGTGGCGAGCGGCACGATGCCGACCTCGACCAGAGTCAGATTGACGAGTACTGGTTCGCCGCCGTCCAGGGACGCTCCTACACGATTACCACCGAGAACCTCTCGGCCGCCGACACGGTGATGGAGCTGCTGGCCCCCGACGGCACCACGCAGATCCAGCGGGACGACGACGGCGGCATCAACATGGGCTCGCGCATCCTCTGGACCTGTGGGGAGACGGCAATCCACTACCTCCGCGTCCACCAGTACGGCGGCGGCCCCCAGTTCCTCGCGCAGTTCCCCGGCGGCGTGCTGCCGCAGGGCTACCCCCGGAACTTCCCCCGCGGCAACTATGCCATCTGGGTCGAGGAAACCGGTGCTGCCCCGGCCTCGCCGGTCTCTGGCGCCCGGCCCTGATCAGCGCCAGAAGAAGATCACGTCGAAGACCGTCCGGCTCGGGGCTGGCGCGGGCGGGTTGGCCGCTGTGTGTGCTCGCCGGAAGCGCTGGATCAAGTCGTCGACGACCTGGTTGACAAGCGGCTCGAGGAACTCCGCCGACGGCGGGCCATAGACATAGCCGGACTGCTGCCAGGTCGTGGCGCGCACGAAGACGTCGTCGGGGTCCTCCTCCTGCTCCTCCTCATTCTCGGGGTCGACGTTCACATCATCCTCGCCCCGCACGATCTTCACCGGCTGCTCGACGTGGAGGCGCACCAGGGCCACGGCCGTCCCGTCGACCATCTGGAACACGTGCAGGTCCAGCGTCAGGTCCGGCGGATTCGAGCGCAGGGGGATGTCCGCGTTGAGCACCGGAATCTCCCCGCTCGAGACGGGCTCGATTCCGATCGCCCGCACCCCGTCCCGGAGGCGCGCCTCGAGCCGCCGCGCGGGAAACCACGAGGGCACATCGACCTGATTGAGCGAGATGTGGAATCGCGTCAGGCCCCGCAGAGCACTCTCCTGCGTCACCGAGCCCTGGCCGCCGCGGATCTGGGCCGGTGTCGCTGGAGGCAGCGCGGCGGCCCCGAGGAGTGTCGCGAGCAGACGGATGACAGCGGCGCGCATGGTGGTCCTCCCGCAGCAGGCGCCTTGATGGCATCCCCACAGGCAACGTTCCAGCACAAATCGAGTTCAAGTGCCTCGCGGGCACGCGGGGTCAAAAGACCTTGACGCCTTGAGGAGGGGGATGCATTACCATTTCGGGCCAATAGCTCAACTGGCAGAGCAGCGGACTCTTAATCCGGAGGTTCGGGGTTCGATTCCCCGTTGGCCCACCATCTTGGCCGCTCATCCTCGCCGCGCCAGCTGCCGATGCGTCCCTGGGTCAGGGGGAGGCGGCGAGCGAACCGCTCCGAAACGGGGCGCGGGTCACCTTGCCCTTGACACACTCGCCCCCTTGGCTTCAAGGTGGCGTGATTGAGTTAGCCACCAGAACGTCTCGTGCCGGAACAACCATCAGCCTCGGGGGGAGAAGGCGGCCCATTGCCGTCCCCACTCAGCTCTCTGTCCGGCCTCAATTTACCCACAGGACCCGCCCCATGTCCGCACCCCATGTCCTGATCCGCATCGGCGGAGAGGGTGGAGAGGGCATTATCTCCACCGGCGACCTTCTGTCGCGAGCCGCCTCGCGTCAGGGGCTGTGCATCATGACCTATCGGACCTATCCCGCTGAGATCAAAGGCGGTTTGGCCCAATTCCAGATGAAACTCGCCAGCGATCCCATCCGCTCCATCGGTCTGCGGTTCCAGCACCTCATGGCCTTCAACCAGGAGGCCCTCGACGCCTTCCACGACGGCATGCTCAAGGGCGGGACGATCTACTACGACCCGGCCGAGTGCCCCGACCTGAGCAAGGTCAGCGGGGAGATCGAGAGGGTGCCCATCCCCCTCACCGATCTCGCCAAGGAGAAGGGCGGCTCGATCCGGGGGAAGAACATGGTCGCCCTCGGCTTTCTCAGCCGCCTCGCCAGCGTCGACCTCGAGACCGTCGCGGGCCTCGTCCGCGAGAAGTTCAAGCGCAAGGGCGAGAAGGTCCTCGACTCCAACCTCGCTTCGCTCAACGCGGGCTACGACCTGGGTGACCAGACGATCGACGGCCGGGGCGTGAAGCTCACGCCGAAGAGCCAGCGGGGCCAGAGCATCGTCATCTCCGGCAACGAGGCGACCATGCTCGGCGCCCTCGCCGCCGGCTGCAAGTACATGGCTGGCTATCCCATCACGCCCGCGTCGTCGATCCTCGAGTTCGCCACTCGCCACCTGCCCCGCTTCGGCGGCACCGTCGTCCAGGCCGAGGACGAGATCTCCGCCATGGCCTCGTGCATCGGTGCCTCCTTCGTCGGCAAGAAGGCCATGACGGCGACGTCCGGGCCTGGCCTGATGCTCAAGGGCGAGCTCATCACGCTCGCCTCGACGCAGGAGCTCCCCGTGGTGATCATCGACGTCCAGCGCGGCGGGCCCTCCACGGGATTGCCGACGAAGCAGGAGCAGTCGGACCTCAAGTTCGCCATCTACGGCACCGCCGGCGAGGCCCCCAAGATCGTCGTCGCGCCGGCCACGGTCGAGGACTGCTTCTACCTCACCGCCAAGGCCTTCAGCCTCGCCGAGGAGTACCAGATGCCCGTCATCGTCCTCAGCGACACCAACCTCGCCGTCCGCACCGAGACCGTGCCCGAGTTCGACGTCAGCCGGGTCGACGTCGCCGAGCGCCTGCGGCCCACGCCGGAGCAGATGAAGGACTACAAGCGCTACGAGGACACGCCCACGGGCGTCTCGCCGATCATCGACCCGGGAACGCCGGGGGGCCTGCACATTGCCCCCGGCCTCGAGCACGACGAGTACGGCACCCCCTGCTACACCGGCGTCAATCACACGAAGATGAACGCCAAGCGTTTCCGCAAGCTCGAGACTCTCTCCAAGCGGGCCGAGGAGTGGATGGCCGACTGGGCGCCGGTCGAGGGCGCCGAGCTCTGCATCATCGGCTGGGGCTCAACCAAGGGCGCCATCCAGGAGGCCTGCCAGATGGCCGCCGAGCGCGGCATCAGGGTTTCGCACTTCCACCCGCGCATCGTCGCCCCCCTCCCCGAGGCTCAGATCCGCGAGGCCCTCTCCAAGGTGAAGAAGGTCATCGTCGTCGAGGAGAACTTCACCGGCCAGTTCAGCCACTTCCTCAAGGCCAAGTTCAAGTTCGACCCCGTCGAGGTTCTCCGCTCCATGGGCGTGCCGATCACGCCCGACGAAGTCCTCGAGGAGATTGTCAAAGTCCACGAGACTCTCCACCCCGCCAAGCCCCAGGGAGCGTCCTATGCCCACCGCTGAGAAACTCAAGCCCAACGACTACAAGACCGGCCGCGAGCCCATCTGGTGTCCCGGTTGCGGCGACTTCGGCGCGCTCAACGCCTTCTACCAGGCGCTGTCCGAACTCGAGGTCGAGCCTCACATGCTCGCTCTCTTCTCCGGCATCGGCTGCTCGAGCCGTCTGCCGTACTTCGTCAACGGCTACTGCCACCACGGCGTCCACGGCCGCGCCCTGCCTGCCGCGATGGGCGCCAAGCTCTCCAACCCGGAGCTGACGGTCGTCGTCACCGGCGGCGACGGCGACGGTTTCTCCATCGGCACCGGCCACGTCCCCCACATCGTGCGCCGCAATCCCGACATCACCTACATCATGCTCGACAACGAGATCTATGGTCTCACCAAAGGCCAGATCGCGCCCACCAGCCCCGTGGGCATGACCACTTCCTCGACCCCCCTCGGTTCCCTCGAGGATCCGCTCAACCCCGTCGCCCTTCTGATCGCCTGCAACGCCTCCTTCGTCGCGCGCGGCTTCTCCGGCGATCCCAAGGGCCTCAAGGACCTCTTCGTCAAGGCCATCTCCCATCCGGGGTTCGCCTTTGTCGACGTCCTGTCACCCTGCCCCACCTTCAACATGGACATGACCTATCAGTCGCTCCGGCCGAAGGTCAGCCCCCTGCCCGAAGATCACGACTCGAGCGACCGCGTGGCCGCCTTCGCCCGCGCCCTGGAGCCCGTGGTCTACACCGGCGTCTTCTATCACCGCCGGGAGAGCATCCCCTACGAGAAGCGCCACGCCAGCCTGCGGGCCAAGCAGGTCGAGTACGGCGGCCAGCCTGACCTCGCCGCGCTCATCCGGAAATTCCGCTGAGAAACTGGATTTTCCACCCTCTTTGGCCTTGGCTGTCCCAACAGCCGTGTGCCATCCTTCTGGGATAGAGTTTCGTTCCCCAAAGGGCAGTCCCCCCACTGCCCGCACGGCCCCGCCACCCCCCTTGGCGGGGCCGACCTTCTTTGGCCCCGCCTCGAACCGGTTCGCCGGTCAACTTCTGGATGACATTCCCGCGAAGGCGTGGCACCTCTGCGGTGTCATTCTGGACGGGGAGCGGGAGACGGTTCCGCAAACGGACATCTCCGCCATTCCCCCCACCTGCGAGAAGGAGAGATTTTGCATGTGTCGCTCTGCACGCCGAGGATTCACCCTCATCGAACTGCTGATCGTCGTCGCGATCATCGCGATCCTGGCGGCCATCGCGGTGCCCAACTTCCTCGAGGCGCAGGTCCGGGCCAAGGTCAGCCGCGCCAAGTCGGACCTCCGCTCCATGGCCACGGCGGTCGAGGCCTACCGCATCGACTTCAACTATTATCCCATCGATTCCGTCCGGAACATCCTCACCGGCGGCGCGGGCCAGTCGACGGCCGAGAGCTTCTTCCCGCCCGTTCTCTCGACCCCGATCGCGTTCGTCACCTCCGCCAACATTCAGGACCCCTTCGTTGCCTCGGGCATCCCGATCCCGACGAGTGATCTGATCTACCGGACGCTCTTCTATCAGAACTGTGAGACCTCGATCGCCGCCGCCAACGGCATGACCGACCCCTACATGATCTTCTATCAGACCCTGAGCACCGGCGCGATCGCCACAGCCAAGGTCAACCAGGGCTGGGGCGTTCAGCCCGCGGGCACGCCGGCGGGAAGCACCTGGCTCGTCGTCTATGGCTCATGGAAGATGGGTTCGGTCGGCCCCGACCGCGACTACTCCGGCGGCAGCGGCGGCCTCTACGATCCCACCAACGGCACCATCAGCGCGGGTGACATCTATCGCACGCAGCTCCGCCCCGAAGGGGGCCGCCAGAACTTCGGCTTCTGACGCCCCCGCCACTCTTGACATCGTGCGAGGCCCCGGCTCAGCTGGGGCCTCATTTCCTTGGCAGGAGACCCTCATGTCCACTCCCTGGCGCATCGGCATTCTCGGCTGCGGGGGCCTCGGCAAGGCGGCCGCCGCGCTCCTCGAGCCCAAGGCGGAGATGCGCCTTGTCGCCGTGTGCGACACGCAGGGCTGGGCCCACTGCCCCGCCGGTATCACCGCAGCGGACGTCGCCGGCGTGGCTCCCGGCGAGTCGATCGCCGCGCAGCCGATCGGCCGCCGCAGTGACGACCCCATCGGCGAGATGGTACGTCTGGGCGTGGCCGGTGAGGTCGACGGCTTCTTCCTCGCTCTGCCCAATCTTCCCAGCGACTTTCTCCCGTCGGTCGTGCGCCGCTTCGCGGAGGGCGGCTTCCAGGGGGTCACGGTCGATGCGCTCAAGCGGACCGTTGCCGTCGAGCAGATCCTGGCCCTCGACGAGCCGATCCGCGAGGCCGGCATGGTCCACATGACCGGGTGTGGGGCCACCCCCGGCCTGCTCACCGCAGCCGCGGCCCTCGCCGCGCAGTCGTACCAGACGGTCGAGGCGGTCGACATCCGCTTCGGCGTGGGGATCGCCAACTGGGACGCTTACCGCGCCACCGTGCGCGAGGACATCGCTCACCAGCGCGGCATGGACTTCGAGAAAGCGAAGGCGATGAGCGACAGCGACGTCGAGCGCTTCCTCGCCGAACGCAGCTGGATCCTCGAGCTCCATGACATGGAGCACGCCGACGACGTGATGCTCGAGCGCGCGGGCGTGGTCACCCGCGACAAGGTCAAGGTGGGTGGGCTCGTCGACACCAAGCGCGCGAAGAAACCAGTCTCCACCAGCGTGCAGGTCACCGGTGTCACCTTCGAGGGCAAGCGCTCGACGCACACTTTCACCCTGGGCGACGAGACCTCGATGGCCGCGAACGTCAATGGCCCCGCCTTCGGCTACCTCAAGACCGGCCTCTGGCTCCGAGGACGCGGGATCACAGGGGTCTTCACGAGCGCGGACGTCATGCCCAGGTTTGTCAGATGAGGTGACTCTCGCTGAGCCGCCAACGCGCGGAGCGGCCAAGGTCCTCAGGACTTCGGGTGCGACACATGCCGTCCCTCCTCATCACCGGCACCGGCACAGGCGTGGGCAAGACCATCATCACCGCGGCTCTGGCCCGGGCCTGGCGCTTTCTCGGCATCGATGCCGGCGTGATGAAGCCCCTGGCCTGCGGCTTCGATCCCGGTCACATGCCGCACGACACCGCGCTGCTCCGGGCCTCGGCCCGCGTGGACGACCCGCTGGAACTGGTCACGCCGCTCGCCTTCGAGGCCCCGCTGGCGCCGTCCGAGGCGGCGCGCCTCGCCGGGTGCGAAGTCGATCTCGTGCCCGTCGACGCTGCTCTTGACGCCCTGCAGCGGCGTCACACGCACCTGCTCGTCGAGGGAATCGGAGGCGCGCTCGTCCCGCTCACCGACGAGGTGGCCGTCGCCGACTGGGCCGTGCGCCACCGGCTCCCCGCGGCCGTCGTGGCCCGGACCGATCTCGGCACTCTCAACCACACGCGCATGACACTCGAGGTCCTCGCCGCGCGCGGCCTGTGCGTGCTCGGCGTGATCCTCAACCGCGTCCACGGGGGCCCCCCCGGCCTCGACGAGCAGACCAATCCCGCCGCCCTCCGCCGCCTGCTGACCGTGCCAGTCTGGGGGCCCGTGGACTTCGTCGAGGGCCTCGGGGACGCTCCGCCCGAGGAGGCCGTGGCACTTCTTCCCCGCCTCGCCTTCGCTGACGAGGTGCTCGCGGCGCTGTCCTGAGAAGGGGGCCCGGGGGAATGCTCAGCGGTGATGCGTCTCGCGCCGGTACACCACCCGCGGCCCGGGGCGTCCGCGCCAGCGCAGGTATCCATAGGCCACGCCCATCCCCGCGAGGTGCGCCAGGTTTGCGACACTCGCGCCGCCCGGTCCGATCATCCCGAGGAAAGAGACGGCGATCAGGATCGCGACCATGACCCGCGCCGGCATGGGGATCAGCATGCCGAAGAGCACGGGCTGGTCGGGGTAGAGATAGCCGAATGCGAAGAGCAGCCCGTAGATCGCGCCCGACGCGCCGACCATCGAGCCTCCGATCGCCATCTGATGCTGGAAGAAGGGCAAGGGCGACTCCGCCGTCAACACCTGGAAGACTGTCACGGCCTCGTACACCAGCCCCGCTCCGGCGCCGCACAGAAAGTAGAACCGCAGATACTCTCGCCGGCCCCAGTGGTGCTCGAAGACCGGTCCGATGAACCACAGCATCAGCATGTTGAAGAGGAGATGAAATCCGTCGCTGTGAATGAACATGTACGTCCCGAACTGCCACACGCAGCCCCACAGAATCGCCAGCGGAGTGCACGACAGCCAGTACTGCATCCAGAACCCCGCGGTCTGTGAGACGAGTGTGACGATCACCCACGCCACGAACACGGCGACGTTCGAGTAGATCAGCGCGCGGGTGGCCGGTGGCACCCACTGGCGGACGGAGGCGTCGAGGTCGCGGAGCCACTGGGGCGCGGGCATCGTTTTGTCCTTGCTGGTCGCGGAGGTGTCGCCGCCAAATGTGAGTCGGCCCCGGTTCGCCGTCAACTGTGTCCGCGTGAGGAGATCGACCGCCCCATGACCGTCCGCCGTCTCGCCGCCGCCGTCACCGCCGCCCTCGGCCTCGCCGCCTGTGGCCATCTGCCCCTGGCCCCGCGGGAGCGAGCGCAGCCGGTGAAGCCGATCTATCTCTGGATGGACGCCACGGCCAATCTCGAGCGCATCGGGACACCCGAGCGGCTCGCCGCCGTGCTCCGGCGTGCCGTGGCTGCGGGGGTCACCGGCATCGTCGTCGACGTCAAACCCATCTCCGGCCACGTGCTCTACGACAGCGACTTTGCCCCGCGGCTGCGGCGCTGGCCGCTGCGCGATGGCACCGTGTTCGAGTGCGACCCCGCCTTCGACGTGCTCGCCGCGGCCTGCGAGCAGGGTGAGGCGCTCGGGCTCGAGGTCTTCGCCGCCATCAATGTCTTCGCCGGCGGCCACAAGCAGGTCGTCATCGATCGAGACCGCAACCGGGGCCCGGCCTTCGACAACCACCGCGACTGGGCCGCCTGGGATTACATCCAGCTCCCCGGCGAGCGCCGCGCCCGCCTGCGCCCGACGACCGAGCACGACCGGAGCTACACGGCGTTCCTCTCCCCGCTGCACCCGGAGGTGCGCGCGACCCAGCTGAATATCATCCGCGAACTCGCCGAGCGCTATCCCATCGATGGCATCGCCCTCGACCGTGTGCGCTTCGACGACCTCTACGGGGACTTCGGGCCCTGGGCGCGGCAGGCCTTCGAGCAGTGGCTCGGTCACCGCGTCGCGCGCTGGCCCCGGGACGTGTACACCCGCACCGGCCCGGGCAGCGCCGACCTCGAACCCGGTCCGCTCTGGAACGACTGGCTCCTCTGGCGCGCCCAGGTGATCCACGACTTCATCGAGGAGGCCCGCGAGCACGTCAAAGCCGTCAATCCCCACTGCGTCTTCGCGGACTATGTCGGCGCTTGGTACCCCATCTACTATGAGGTCGGCGTCAACTGGGCGCGGCCGGGATTCGTTCCCCCGTGGCCCGGTTTCCCGCCGCGCTGGGAGCGCACCGGCTATGCCGACCTCGTCGACCTCCTCTTCGTCGGCACGTATTTTTACGCCGTCACTCCCGATGAGGTGACCGATCACCCGCGCGGCCTCGAAGGGCCCTGGCTCAGCGTCGCTGGCTCCGCCCAAGTTGCGCGCGAGGTGACCGGTGGCCTCTGCCCCGTCGTCGCCAGCCTCTATGTCGAGCAGTATCTGCAAGAAGCCCCTGACGGCCAGATGGACCGCGCGCGCTTCGCCCGCGCGCTCCGTGCCGCCTATGAGAACTCCGATGGCCTCATGATCTTCGATCTCGTCCACCTCGACGAGCAGGGCGTCTGGGACATCGTCGAGGAGTTCGGCGCCGAGGTGAATCCCCGGCCAACCGCAGCCGCCTCCCCGGCGTCTGATGAGGTGACTGCCCCCTGAGGAGACCTCCCATGCGCCTCTCCGCGCTCTGTGCTCTGGCCGTCGCCGCCTCCGCGGCGCACGGCGGCTTGCCGCAGGTCGACACGGCCGGCATCGAACCCGAACCTGCGGCCGCCGGTCCTCAGCGGTGGGTCCACGTGACGCTGGACCGCGATCTGCCCGAGCGCCGCGATCCCTTCAACCTCTTCGACCCCAGAGCGCACAACTTCCGTGATCTGCTCGACCTCCTGGCCGGGGCGCGGGGCGACGAGCAGGTCCGTGGAGTCGTCCTGGCCGTCGACGATCCGGGCCTCGGCTGGTCTCGCTTTCAGTCGCTGCGCCGCGCCATCGCCGCTCTCCGCGCGGAGGACAAGGAGGTGATCGCTCTCCTCACCGAGGAGTCGACCGGTGGATACCTCGTCGCCACCGCGTGCGACGAAATCGTCATGGCCCCGGCGGGTGCGCTGATGCTGACGGGCCTCCAGCTCGACGGCGTCTTCCTCCGCGGTCTGCTCGATCTCGTGGGCATCCAGCCGGACATCATGCAGATCGGCATCTACAAGGGCGCGGGGGACATGTTCACCGAGCGCGCCTTCACGCCGGCGCTCCGCGAGGCCTACACCTCCCTCGTCGATGACCTCTGGGCGCAGATGATCGCCATGATTGCCGAGGGCCGCGCCCTCGACCCCGCTCAAGTCGAGGCGCTCATCGATCAGGGGCCTTTCACCGCCGGTGCCGCTCTCGCCGCAGGCCTCGTCGACTCGCTCACCCAGCGAGAGGATTTCGTCCGCGAGCTCGAGATCGCCTCCGGCGACGGGTTCATCCTCGACCGCGAGTACGGCGAGGAGGACGCCGCGGCGCCGGAGTTCAACATCTTCAACATCCTCCAGATGATGCAGGCCCCCGCCGAGACCGCCCCGTCGCAGAGCCCCAAGGTCGCACTCGTCTACGCCTCCGGGCCCATTCTGCCCGGCCGCGCCACGGGCGGGCCCTTCGAGGACACAGATGTCATCCACGCCGACGACTTCGTCGACCTCCTCCACGAGTGCCGCGACGACGCCACTGTGCGGGCGGTCGTCATCCGCCTCGACAGCCCCGGCGGCTCGGCGCTCGCCAGCGACATGATCTGGAGCGAGATCCGCGCGCTGCGCCGGGCCAAGCCCGTCGTCGTCTCCATGGGCAACCTCGCCGCCTCCGGCGGCTACTACATCGCGATGGCCGCGGACGAGATCTTCGCCGAGCCGGCCACGCTCACCGGGAGCATCGGCGTCGTCGGCGGCAAATTCGTGCTGGCCGGCCTCTTGGAGGGGCATCTCGGCATCACGCACGACACACTCGCGCGCGGCCGCAACGCCGGTTTCTCCTCGCCCTTCACCCCCTTCAGCCCCACGGAGCGCGCCGCCCTCGAGACGCTCATGCGCGAAGTCTACGCCACCTTCACCCGGCAGGCCGCGGAGTCGCGCGGCATGACCGCCGAGCAGATCGAGGCCGTCGCGCAGGGCCGCCTGTGGACGGGCCGCCAGGCGCACGCCAATGGTCTCGTCGACACTCTCGGCGGCCTCGAAGAGGCACTCGCCCGGGCCCAGGACCTCGCGGGGCTCGACGAGGCCGACCGCGCCCAGATCGAGATCCGCGAGCTGCCGCCCCCGATGAACTTCTTCGAGTGGATGTCGCAGTACATGGCCGGAAGCGCCGGAGCAGCCCTGCCCGCGACGCTGGCGCGTCTGCTGCCCGCCGCGGATCTCACCGCGGTGGCCCAGGCCGGCGTCTGGCAGGCGCTCATGGCCGAGGAGCAGGTGATGACTCTCATGCCCGTGGTCCTCAGCGTGCGCTGACGCGCAGGATCAGGCGATCGGCGGCCCGAAGACGTGGCTGCGCCCCTTGAGTGTCAGCATCACCGTGTCTCCCTCGAGCTTGATCAGCCCCTTCTCGGCCAGAGACTCGAGGGCGGCCTCGCACTCGCCCTCCCGGCCTTTCAGTGTCGAGAAGCCGTTCTCAATGACCGACCGGTCGAGCGGCTCACCGACGTCGATGTTGCAGTTGAGCAGGATGTTCAGAATCTCCTGCTCGGCATCTCCGAACTTCCACCCGACACTGCGAGTGTTGTCCTCCGGCATGGCTGAGTCCCCCTTGCCCGGGTGGATTGTGAGCGGCCCGGGGAGATGTGCCCCGATCCTGAGGCCGGCAGTCTGACGGACGACGAGACCCAGGTCGAGCTGTTTGTTGAGGGGCCGGTGCTCAGCGCAGGACCGTGATCTCATCCGCCAGAATCTGCGCGGCGCCCGACTCCGGCCGCACGACGACCTGGCCCGCGGCCCGAACGCGAGACCCAGTCAGCAGCGTCACACTCGGCTGCACCAGCACCTGTGCCGTGCCAGACCCGTCCTGGAGCACGATGACATTGTCCGCGCCGGGCAGCGACGAGAGCACATCGCCCTCGACGGTCACGCGCTGGCCCGCCAGCGCGGAGGTCACCTGCACCAGCGGAAGCCCCGCCGGCATCGCTGGGGGGGGAGCTGCGGGAGGCGGCGTCACGACGCCCGTGCTCGGAGGAAGGGTTGACTGCGTCTGCGGAAGCGGCTGAGACGGCGGAGCCGTGACGTAGCTGGGTGGCGGGCCAGGCGGCGGGGTCGGAGTCCAGGAGGGATTCTGATAGGCCGGTGGGGCGGGATTCTGTTGCCGCCAGATCTCCTGGTTGATTTGCCCATAGACCGGATTCGACTGAATCAGCTGCGGCGGCGGCGCAGGGAAGCCGTAGTTCGTCTGCTGCCATCCCCCCGGCGGCACCTGCCCGGGGAGGTATCCGCCGATTGTCTGAGGAGGCTGAGGTGACGTGTACGCAGGCGGCGAGGGGGGCGCCGGCGCCCGATAGGTCTGCGGCACTTGAATCTGCGTCGTGGCGGGCGGTGGCGTGACACCGCTCTGAAGACCACTCCAGCGATTCGGTCCCTGGTACCGGTCGAGCAGCACCATCGAGTCCTGAGCGCTCAGCTGCGGATACGGGCCACCCCCCTCGACGCGCCCGACCACGCGCACGCTCCGCCCCACGCCCGCCGGGGGGCTTCCACTCCAGTTCACCTGAAGGTAGCCCGAGTTGTCCTGCAGCATCGCGCTGCGGCCGTCGACCTGCACGATGCGTCCCTCCACCGTGATCGTCTGCCCGGCCATGGCGCTGCTCACTTGGCCCAGAGGGACGATCGCGCCCATGACCACCGGCAGCCGGTCGCCGAGGTCGGCCGGCGTCGGTGCGGCCGGCGCGAGAGGCGCGGCCAGCGCGAGGGAGAGACCGAGACACAGGGTTTTCATCGTTCGTCACCTCCGGGAGGACATGATTGCACCTGCCCTGTTGGACGCGGGGCAATCGGAAAGGTTCCCCCGGCGAGGAGGCCTTGACGCTCGCCACGCCGGGGCACCACAATGACTCCATGAGCGAACCACGCCACCCTCGCCTCGCCCGCCCCTCGGACTTCGAGTCATCCGATGATGACTACACGACGACGATGGACAGCTTTTTCTCCGGGCAGAAGCCGCTGTTCAGCCTCAGTGAGAAGATCTGGTCGCCTCCCACCGATGTGTACGAGGCCGGGAGCACGATCTACGTGAAGATCGAGATCGCCGGCGTGCGCGAAGAGGACCTCGACATCGCCATTGACGGCAATCTCCTCCGGGTCCGGGGCAAGCGCCGCGAGGATCTGCCCTCCCGCGCCAAGGCGACCTTCCACCTCATGGAGCTCCGCTACGGTCAGTTCGAGCGCGTCTTCGGCCTGCCGTCCTCGCTCGACCTCGGCAGCGTCAGCGCCACCTACCGCGACGGCTTTCTCCTGATCGAGATCCCCAAGCTCCGCTCCGAGCCCCGCGAAATCCAGATCACGGTCGACTGACAGGCGATGGCCTCCGACTCGGCCCCGCCTCAGGCCAGCGAACCCGTCTCCGGCCGTGACGGCCAGCGGGCTCCGCTCCCCCGTGAGCTGCCCGTCATGGTCATCGACAATGTCGTCATCTTTCCCTTCATGATCGCTCCGATCATCGTCGCCGACGAGCGCTCCAAGCGCCTCGTCGACGACGCCCTCGCCGGCAGCCGTCTGGTCGGCCTCTTCGCCCGCCGAGGCGAGGAAGAGGGCTACACCGGGTTCGAGCAGCTCTACCCTGTCGGCTCGGCCGGTGTGATCCTCAAGATGCTCCGCATGCCCGACGGCTCCATGCGGCTCCTCGTCCACGGCATGGCCCGTGTCCGGATCGAGGAGCCCCTCGCGGAGACTCCGTACCTCCGCGCCCGCGTTGCCGAGCTGACCGAGGTCTCCAGCGACGACGCCGAGACCCAGGCGATGGTCAAGAGCGCCCACCGCCTCGTCCAGACCGTCGTCGAGATGTCGAATCTCCCCGATGACTTCGCGGTGGCCGCGATGAGCATCTCCGAGCCGGGCAAGCTCTGCGACCTCATCGCCAGCAACCTCTCCCTCAAGCTCCCCGATCAGCAGGCCATCCTCGCCGCCGCCGACATCAAGGAGCGACTGCGCCTCGTCATCTCGCACCTCGGCCAGGAGCTCGATCTCCTCAAGCTCGGCGACAAGATCCAGTCCCGCGTCCGCACCTCGATCGACAAGAGCCAGCGCGAGTACATGCTCCGCGAGCAGCTCAAGGCCATCCGCACCGAGCTCGGCGAGGGCGAGGAGGGCGGCAACGACCTCGCGGACATCCGCCGGGCCTTCGAAGACGAGGCCAAGTATCCCGAGGACATCCGCAAGGTCGCCATCCGCGAGATCGACCGCCTCGAGTCGATGAGCTCCAACTCCGCCGAGTACACCGTCGGACGCACCTACGTCGACTGGCTCCACGTCCTGCCGTGGAAGCGCTCGACCGACGACAACCTCGACATCCGCCACGCCGAGCGGATCCTCGACGAGGACCACCACGGCCTCGAAAAGGTCAAAGAGCGCATCCTCGAGTTCCTCGCCGTCCTCAAGCTCAAGCGCGACATGAAGGGGCCCATCCTGTGCTTTGCGGGGCCGCCCGGCGTCGGCAAGACCTCCCTCGGCCGGTCCATCGCCCGGGCGCTGGGCCGCAAGTTTCAGCGCGTCGCCCTCGGCGGCCTGCATGACGAGGCGGAGATCCGGGGCCACCGCCGCACCTACATCGGCGCCATGCCCGGCCGCGTGATCAAGGCCCTGCGCGGCGCCGAGGCCAACAACCCCGTCCTCATGCTCGACGAGATCGACAAGGTCTCCTCCGACTTCCGCGGCGACCCCGCCTCCGCCCTGCTCGAAGTTCTCGACCCCGAGCAGAACGACACGTTCACCGACAACTACCTCGACGTCCCCTTCAACCTCTCACGCGTCCTCTTCATCGCCACCGCCAACGTGCTCGACACCATCGCCCCGCCGCTGCTGGACCGGATGGAGGTCCTCCGCCTCCCCGGCTACACGCCGCTGGAGAAGCGGGCCATCGCCCGCCGGTACCTCATTCCCAAGCAGATCGAGGCCAACGGGCTGCGGCCGCAGCAGATCACCATCACCGACGCCGCCATCGAGCGCATCATCGAGGAGTACACCCGCGAGGCCGGCCTGCGGCAGCTCGAGCGCCAGATCGGCACCATCTGTCGAAAGGTCGCCCGCGCCGTCGCCACGGGCCGCCGTTCGTCCACGGGCCGCCGGCCCCTTTCGATCACGCCCCGCGACGCCGCCAGACTCCTGGGAACTCCTCCTTTCGACCGGGCGGCTTCCCTTGACGGCAAGGCCCCCGGCGTCGCCGTCGGCTTGGCCTGGACACCCACCGGCGGCGAGCTTCTCGCCATCGAGGCCTCTGCCATGCCCGGCACGGGCAAGCTCACCCTGACCGGGAAGCTCGGCGACGTGATGAAGGAGTCTGCCCAGGCCGCCCTCACCTATCTGCGCGCCAGTGCCGGGAAACTCGGCCTCGACCCCGCGTCCTTCAAGGACACCGACATCCACATCCATGTCCCCGAGGGCGCCATCCCCAAAGACGGGCCCTCGGCCGGTATCACCATTGCCGCTGCCCTGGCCTCGCTGCTCCGCGGGCAACGCATCAATCCGGGCTTGGCCATGACCGGCGAGATCACCCTCAAGGGCAGCGTCCTGCCCGTGGGCGGGATCAAGGAAAAGCTCCTCGCGGCCCACCGCGCGGGTGTCAGACGCGTCCTCCTTCCCTCGCGCAACCGCAAGGACTTGGCCGAAATCCCCAAGGAGATCCGCCGCGAGCTCCACATTCGCTTCGTCGCCGCCATGCCCGATGTGCTGCGTGAGGCGTTCCCACGGTGAGGGGTGTGGCCGTGTGCCGCATTCAGTTGACTCCGCCAGGCGTGGCGTGCGAAGATGAGAGGCTTTGGCAGCCATCGGAAGACCAAGCACCATGGCCTGAAGACGGGTGTCACCGGACACGACGCTGGCTGTTGGACCAGTCCAAGGGCCGCCGCCTCGCAGCCATTCGGCCTTGACGCGAGACGGACCCCTTGGGGAAATGGGCGACCTGGGCCTTGACCAGCAGTCCGGCCCCCGCGGGCGGCCAGCCCCAACCGATGCGAGGATCAGCTCCCTCATGACCGACACCAACGGCGGCAAGGACAACGTCCCCTTCCCGGGCATTCCGACCACTGCGGATGGCTCGTCCACCGTTGTCTGGGTGGAGACAAATATCACGCAGGCCTCCTGCGCCTACCCGATCACCTCTTCCACGAACATGGGCGGCGGCTACTCGACCGCGGTCGCCAACGGCATGAAGAACCTCTGGGGCGAGACGCTCGAATTCATCGAGCCCGAGTCCGAGCACTCGGCCGCCTCGACCTGCGAAGGCTTCGCCCTCGCCGGCGGCCGCGTCACCAACTTCACCAGCGGCCAGGGCCTCGTTCTCATGAAGGAGGTCCTCTACACGATCGCCGGCAAGCGCCTGCCCATCGTCTTCCACATCGGGGCCCGCGCCCTGACGAGCCACAGCCTCAATGTCCACGCTGGCCACGACGACGTCATGAGCGTCGCCGACACGGGATGGGGGATCGTCTTCGCGCGCAATGCGCAGGAGACGGGCGATCTGGCGCTCATCTCGCGGCGCGCCGCGGAGGCCTGCCAGTCGCCCTTCTTGAGCTGCCAGGACGGATTCTTGACGACTCACACGGTCGAGAATGTCCTCCTCCCCGAGAAGGATCTGATGCGGGAATTCGTCGGCAAGCCGCAGGACAAGATCATCAACCTCTTCGATCCCGCCCACCCGATCATGACCGGCGTCGTGCAGGACCAGGACTCCTACATGAAGGGCAAGATCGCCCAGCGGCACTACTACGAGCACATGCGCCCCGCACTGGTCGAGGCGATGGAGACCTTCACCCGCCTCACGGGCCGCCGCTACAGCCTCATCGACCTCTACCGCATGGACGACGCCGAGTACGCCCTCGTCGGCATGGGCTGCTACATGGAGACGGCCCAGCCCGCCGTCGATTGGATCCGCGAGCACCTGGGCTTCCGCGTCGGCTGTGTCCACGTCACCAGCTATCGCCCGTGGCCGGGCCCCGAGATCGTCAAGGCCCTGCGCGGCCTCCGCGCCTTCACCGTCCTCGAGCGCATGGACGACCCCATTGCGCCGGCCAATCCGCTCAGCGCGGCGGGGACTACTCGCCCCATCACCATCAACCTTGTCGGATCGGTCGGTCCCTTTACGGTCGACTGGGTCGATCTGGAAACGGGACGGCAGGGGGCGGGCGACCCACTCGTCGGGGGAGGGGAACGTGTGATCACCGCGCCCTTCCAGGCGGACGGGCTAATTCATCTTCGGAAGGTCAAATAGACAATCGAGCTGCGGCCGTCACGGCGTCAGCGGACCGGTCAATGGGCTTCCGGCTCCCGGCTGTGCCGCCGCACCTTCTTGCGGCAGGATGCGGAAGTGGGTGACGGCAAAGGAGACCGCCTGTCCCACCGTGAAGCGGCAACGGCGGAATTCTTCTTTGTTCATGCGTGATCGCAGGATCAGCCCGTCGGTCGTCTCGATTTCCAGGCGATAGGCTACGCCCAAAAAGTAAATGTGTCGCAGCTTGGCTTGCTGGCGGTAGCGGGTCGGGTCTTCGGCCACCTTCACGTAGTAGGGGCGGAAGCCCACTTGCAGCGTTTGGCCGTCCGGGAATTCAGGGGCGGGAAACTCCAGTGAACCCACCTGTACCTGCCCTCGCC
>JABWBI010000282.1 GCA_013360565.1 Candidatus Sumerlaeia bacterium
GTAGAGCGCCTCGTCGGCCCGGCGGAGGAGCTCGTCGGCCGTGCCCGCGTGGCGAGGCAGGGAGGCGAGGCCGAGGCTGATCGTCAGCCGGCCGCCGGGCTGGTTCTCGCCACGGGGGAAGGGGTGGTCGAGGATCGCCTGGCGGATGCGCTCGGCCGTGAGGCGGGCGCGCTCGTGGCTCGTGCGCGGAAGGACGACGGTGAACTCCTCGCCGCCGTAGCGGATGCAGACGTCGAGGGCGCGGGTGGTGCGCGTGAGAATGTCCCCGACGGCGCGCAGAACCTGGTCTCCCATCGGGTGGCCGTTGGTGTCGTTGTAGTGCTTGAAGTGGTCGACATCGAGCATGATGAGGCTCATCTCGTCGCTCAGGGCCTTTGTGCGGCCGACCTCGTCGGGCAGATGCGTCGTCAGGTAGGCGCGGTTGTGAAGGCCCGTCAGCTGGTCGCGTGTGGAGCCCTCGGCCTGCGTGCGCGCGGCGGTCGTGATGGCGCTGGTGACGGTGTAGCGCTGCTGCGCGGCCTTGAAGAGCTGGTTGATCTGGTCGATGAGCGGGTCGAGGTCGTGCGTCCCCGTGTGGGCGAGGGGCGAGAGGTCGGTGGTCTCGAGGCGGCGCTCGATGTCACGCCGCAGGCGCTCGACCACGCCGCGCGTCTGCTCGTGGTGAACGGTGTAGAGCAGCGCGACGAGGATGAGGCCCCCGAGGAGATAGACGGCGACGGAGCTGGCGAGGGCGGTGGGGGAGGCGCTGAGGAAATACCACTGGCCGGCGAGCCAGAGGCCGAGGACGAAGACCCATCCGACGGCGGCCCGGCGCAGGGCGCGGCCGAGAGCCGAGCGGCGGCGGACGGGGGCCGGGGGCGTCAAAGCAGGCGCGCTTCGATGATGCGGTCGAAGCGGAAGAGGGAGTGGGTGTCGCGCGCGGAGGAGTGGGCATAGAGGCGGTCGCCCTCGATCGACTCCGGCGCGAGCTGCTCCTCGATGACCTCGCGGTCGGGCCGGCGGTGGCGCACTTGGACGGGCAACTCGTGCTCAATGGCGAATTCGAAGAGCGCGCGGATGTCGTCGGCGCCGGTCGCGGGGTTGGACCCGGTGAAGCCGTGGCGTCCGCCCGGGCGGACGGGGGCGCGGTCGAGGAGTTTGGCCATCTGCTTGCGGTGGCGCTCGGTGGCCTGATCGACGCGGCGGCGCACGGCCAGGTCGTGGCGCCGGACAAAGCGCTTGGAAAGCGCCTCGGCGTAGTCCTGCAGGGCGTGGAAACGCGGCCCGCCGGGCTGGATGCGCTTGATGACGCTCCGCATGCGGCCCTCGGAGAGGTCGATGCCCATCTCCTCCTCGAGTGAGGCGGCGAACTTGAGGGCGGCGAGAACGAGGAGGATGTCGCGCTCGCTCAGCGCCAGCGAGATCTTGCCGCCCTCGATGGGGACGCTCGCCTCGCTGTCCACTTCGACGGCGTGGCCGAGCTTCTCGATCTCTGCCGCCACGCGCGTGAGATCGGCGTGGGGGTGGAAGAGCACGACGCGGTCACCGGCGACCTCACGGATGAGGGGCCTGAGCCGGCGGTGATTGACGATCTCGGCGAGGAGCACGGGGTCGTCGACGGCGAGGAAGCCGCCGCCCGCGGCGAGGAAGAGGGCGCTGGGGCGGCTGGTGCACTCGTCGATCATGTGCTGGATGGTCTGCGGGAGGGGCACGGCGGACCCGCGCTGGAGAATCTGCAGGGCGGCGTCCGCCGTGAGACCATGATCCAGCGCGTGGCGCAGGCTCTCGCGGGTGATGGCGAGGGTGGCGACGACATCGACCTGGCGCACTTCGCTCAGCCGCAGGAGGTCGTGGAAGACGTCGAGCGACAGGTCGGGGGGGCACAGGATCTCGAGATTGGGCTGTACCGTGAACTGCGCCGTCTCGAAGCGCAGCGCGTCGGCGGCGACGGCATCCGCCTTCGCCCCGTTGCCGTTGGCCTGCGCGAGCAGGCGCAGGGTGGCGTCGCCGAGCGGCGTCACGCGGAAGAGCAGGTGGGTGTCTTCGGCGGCCTTGAGGCGCTGACGCAGGCGGCGCCGGGGCCCGCCGACGGGCAGGTTTCCGCGCGTCTGTGCGACCTCGAGGTGGGTCTGGTGGTCGCTTCCCACGGCGACAAGGCCCAGCCAGTGCAGGGAATCGGCGACGATCGACTCGGCGATGTAGAAGGGAGGACGGTTGAACTTGCCCTGGTCACGCTGGGCGCGGCGCGGGACGGCGAGCGCCACCTGCGGCAGCAGGACGTCGGCGAAGGCGCGGAACTCGACCCACTCGCCGTGGGGGAGGTGCATCAGGCTCTCGAAGACGAGGCGGCGGAACTCCGAGATGTCGAGCAGGTGGGTGATCTGCGCGTCGGTGTGGGCGACGTCGCCCTCGGCGAACTCCTCGTTCCACGACGACGTGCGCGCCCACATCCGGACGAGATCCGCGTAGCCCTGGGCGGGCGAGCGCAGCCAGCGGGCGAAGCGCTCGGCCGGCTGCCATCGCTCGCCGACGGGCACGATGAGGCCGAGCTCGATCGCGCACAGCCCGAGAAAGCGGGCATACTTGAGCGTCTTGCCGGGCGACAGCGTCGGGAGGATGCGCTTGAGGTCGTTCTTGCCGATGCCGCCGTTCGACAGGCGGCGCACGCCGCAGCGCTCGACATGCGTGACGAAGATCACGAGGTCGCGCAGGATCTGCGCTCCGCAGTCGAGGACCACGCCGGGCGCGTGGCGCCCGCCCGCGGTGGCGGTGTCGAGCTGCGTGAGGCTGCGCAGATCCTCCTGGAAGCCGCTCTTGACGATCCACGCGATGTCCTTGGGGATCATCAGCAGATCGGCGTATTTGTTCGCGCCGCGGGCCGCGATGAAGAGAAGCCCCGTCGTCCTGATGAGGTGATTGAGGAGATCGACCTTCGAGTGGTCGTAGTGGCGCTGAAAGCCCAGGTCGATCAGGTCGCTGTAGATGCACACGCCTCCGCGGCGCAGGATGGCGTAGAGCAGCTCGCGCTCCTCCGGAGGCAGCGCCTGGATGTGGGCGTGGAGCTTCGACGGGCGGAGCAGCGTCTGGCGGACGGCGTGGCGCAGATGATCGCGGGCGGCGCCCTTCATCTCCAGGCCGAGGCCTTCCACGGCGATGCGTTCGAGGTCCTCCGTCTCCATCCCGTGGAGGAACTGGCCCAGATAGCCCTGATAGTGGGCGTAGAGGTCGACGTGGCGGTGAAGCAGATCGGGAAGACCGTAGATGTCCTCTTCGACGAGGGCGGAGGTCTCGGCGTCGCGGAACACGAGCCCTGTCTCGATGAGGGGCGCCAGCGCCTTGCGGGCCGCCTGCGGGTCGCCGCCGAACGAGCGGCGGGCGAGCTCGCGCAGGCTCAGATCGCCGCCGTGGATGGCGAGGAAGGTGACGAGGCGCCGCCGGCCGTCCGAGAGGCCCGCCCACAGGTGCTGAAAGTGATTCTTGGCCTGGAGGCGCGGGTAGAGGAAGTCGATCAGGGCGTCACTGCCGGCGTCCTCCGGGGGCGTGGCGCCGTCGCACCCCCAGGCAGCGGCCATTTTGACCAATTCAGAGGCGGAGCGCCGTCGCAGGGCCGTCTTGAGCTTCATCGTGTCAGCGTTCTTCCCGGTGCCACCCCCGGTCCCCGGGGCCCCGTGGGGACTCCCTCAAGCTCTTCCCGCACGAGAGGACCTGGATCGCGGCCGCATTGTAGAGGACACCCGTGAAGGGAGCAAGAGGGAATCGACGGTCACCCCGGCAGCGGAGTGGGCTGGCCGGTGGTCTGGCGCTCATACTCCGGGCAGTCGAGGTACATCTTGGTGCGCACGGCGTCGGGGGCGTAACCCTTGTGAGGGCCGACGAGGCGCTCGTAGACCGGACAGCCGACGACTTCGTAGCAGTTGGTGGCCTCCCAGCACCGGTCATGAAGGGAGAAGTCCCCATCGTCGAAGTGGTCGAGGACGCCGGCCCAGTTCGTGGGCTGCTCATACACGAGGCGCAGGGCGGTGCCGCGGTAATAGTGGAGGAGAATCTGCTCGTGCGAGTAGTTCTCCAGAGCCATGACGGCGGCGCCGACTTGGCACAGGCCGGCGCCGTGGCCCCATCCGGCGCCGTGCAGGGTGACGGAGCGGAGACGGCCCCCGGGGTCGCGCTCATGGTCGACGACGAAGCAGGAGCTGAAGAGCGTGGACGAGGAGAGCGCCTGGCGGATGGCGAGTTCGCGGTCGATGAGCGCCTCGCCCTTCTCGCCGATGAC
>JABWBI010000283.1 GCA_013360565.1 Candidatus Sumerlaeia bacterium
GCCCGAGCGCGGGCCGCCCGCCGCGGAGCCGCCCTCCTCGGACGCCGCGGCCATCCTCGCTCTCATCGCCCGTCAGACGCCTCACGGCCGGCTCCGGGAGATGGGCATCACCGCCGTCGACTGCCGCACGGCCGGGGCTGATGTGGGCCAGCTCCTGCGCCTGGGCTTCCCCTTTTCCGAGCTCTGCCGTGTCTACACGATTCAGGAGCTCAAGCGCGCGGGCAACGGCGTCCGTGACCTCGCCACCTATTTCCGCGACGAGGAGCTCAAGGCCGCCGGGTTCTCCGCCTACGAGATGCGCCTCGCCGGGCGCTCGATCCAGCAGCTCCAGCGGCTCGGCTACAACGACAACCACATCCGGACCGCGGGCTTCAGCATGGGCGAGCTCATCGCCGCCGGTCTCGCCAAGCAGACCCGCGACGTCATCCGGGGGCAATGACATCCCGTGCTCTGTCAGCTCTCTGAGTTCTCGTCGCCGCGCGTCAGGCCTTGACCGCGAGCATCCCCATCTTCACCAGGTCCTCGGCAATCTGGACCGCGTTGAGTGCCGCGCCCTTGCGGATCTGATCACCGCAGATCCAGAGGTTCAGCGCCTGGGGGTTGGTGTTGTCGACGCGGATGCGGCCGACGAACACGTCGTCCTGATTCGAGACCTCGAGCGGCACCGGGTACACGTCGTTGGCGACGTCGTCCTGCACCGTCACGCCCTCGGCCGCGGCCAGGGCCTCGCGGATCTCCTCGACGCGGAAGGGCTCCGCGAGCTCGACGTTGATCGACTCCGAGTGGCACCGGATGATCGGGACCCGCACGCATGTCGCCGTCACCTGGATCGAGTCGTCGCCGAAGATCTTCTTCGTCTCGCGGATCATCTTCACCTCTTCCTCGAGGTAGCCGCCGTCGCACAGCCCGCCCCTCTGGGGAATCCGCGGGATGGCGTTGTAGGCGATCTGCTTCGGGAAGAGCGCGACTTTGGGCTCCCGGCCCGCCGCCAGGTCGGCGACCTGCTGCTCGAGCTCGCTGATGCCCTTCTGGCCCGCTCCGCTCACCGCCTGGTAGGTCGAGGCGATCACTCGCTTCACGCCCCAGCGGCTGTGCAGCGGCTTGAGCGGGACGACCATGATGATCGTCGAGCAGTTCGGGTTGGCGATGATGCCCTGATGCTCCCGGATCGCGTGCCGGTTGACCTCGGGGACAACCAGCGGCACGCCGGCGTCCATGCGGAACGCCGACGTGTTGTCCACCACCACGCACCCGCGCTTGACGGCCTCGGGGACCAGCGCCTTCGAGACGCTCCCCCCCGCCGAGGAGAGGACGAGCTCCACGCCGTCGAAGGCCTCGGGGCGTGCCTCCTCGATCGTCGTCGTCTGGCCGCGGAACGTGACGGTCTTGCCGGCGCTTCGGGCCGACGCCAGGACCTTGAGACTCTCGCAGGGGAAATCGCGCTCCTCGAGCAGCTTCAAGAACTCCTGACCCACCGCGCCCGTCGCGCCCAGGATGGCGGTCTTGATGCCCATGGGTTCGAACTCCTCGTCTGGTGGCAGGGTCTGTTTCCTCTTCTCCGGAGAGAAGAGCCCCTCATTGTAGCGCTCACCGAGTCCAAGACAAGGACAAACCGCGACGGCCAAGCGGGTGTCCGCCTGGCCGCCGCCCCGGTCTGGGATGCGAGGGGGGCTCAGGGATTCGGGACGGCCAGCCGCTCGCCGACGGGGTCGATCTGCGTGCGCAGGATGTACCCGCCACTCACGGTGCCGTTCGTCGGATCATACAGCCACCCGAGATCGGGTTGCCCGAAGAAGGTCCCCGTTCGGGCGGTTGTCTCGTACGTCATGTTCGGCCCGATGCTGAAGATGCGCCAGTACCCGTAGTCCCGGTTGAAGTCGTCCTCGTAGAACGTCGCCGTCATCTGCTGAATCGCGTACTGGTAGATGTTGTGATAGGCGAACGCCTCATCCGTCGGGTCGCCGGACTCGTAGCGGTTGTTCGGCGCGCCCGCCGGGTCGGTCGCCCCGCGCTTGAAGGGGTCCCTCAGGGCCACGGTTGTGATGTAGGCCACCGGCGTCGACAGGCGAAGCGGGATGGTCCGGAAGGCATTGGCCCGGGGAGCCCCATAGCCGTTGTTGACGTGCACCGGCTCCATCTCGCCGAAGCCGGCCTCCCCCGGACCGCGGTGGTACGGGTAGGCGTTGAAGTCGATGCGGTACGCCTCGAGCGCCGTGACGATCGACCGGAGGTCGGCGCGGCAGCGGCTGACCTTCGACCGCGTCTGCGCCTCGAGGAAGTTGGGCACCGCGATGGCCGCCAGGATGGCGATGATGGCCACGACGATCAGCAGTTCGATCAGAGTGAATGCACGCACAGTGCGCATGGGGGATTTCCTCCAGAGTGACAGTTGCAGAGGCTCGCAGGAGCCCCCTCCCGCCCTGACTCATGGCCCGTCCTGCCCCTCCGGCGCAAGCGGAATGCGCCCGCCGCGCCCCTCCTTTCTCTTGCCCGGCGGCCCCGGTGAGCCGGAGACTGCCCGCCATGACCCACGTCCTCACCGCCGGGCTGAGCCACATCCTCCGGCTGCGCTGTGTCAGGTGCGATGCGGAGTATCCCACCGACAGCGGCCATCTCATCTGCCCCGCCTGTGGCCGCGACGGCATTCTCGACGTCGAGTTCGACTACGCCGCCATCGCCGAGCGCCTGACGCGCGAGAGCCTCGCGGCGAATCCGGACACGACCCACTGGCGCTACGCCCCGCTCATGCCGCTCGTCAATCCCGAGCGCCGTCCCCCCCTCGCCGTCGGGGGGTCGCCGCTCTACTCGTGCCCACGCCTCGCGGCGGAGCTCGGCGTCAATGAGATACTCATCAAGGACGATGGTCTCAACCCGACCGCGTCTCTCAAGGACCGGGCGTCGTCCGTCGGCGTTGCCAAGGCGCTCGAAGCCGGGGCGACGGTCATCACGTGTGCGTCGACGGGCAATGCCGCCTCCTCGCTCGCCGGTGCGGCGGCGAGCGTGGGCATGGAGGCGCACATCTTCGTCCCGGCGCGGGCTCCCGAGGCAAAGGTCGCGCAGCTGCTCGTTTTCGGCGCCAAGGTCTACGTCGTCGAGGGCACCTATGAAGACGCCTTCGAGCTCTCCATGGCCTGCGCCGAGCGCCTGGGTTGGTACAACCGCAACTCCGGCATCAACCCCTACCTCGTCGAGGGCAAGAAGACCGTGGGGCTCGAGATCGCCGAGCAGTGCGGATGGCAGCCCCCCGATTGGGTCTTTGCCAGCGTCGGGGACGGCTGCTCGATCTACGGCCTCTGGAAGGGCCTGTGGGAGGCCGAGCAGCTCGGCCTCTCGCACCGCGTGCCGCGCCTCATTGGCGTCCAGGCCGCCGGAGCGGCGCCCATCGTCGAAGCCGCCCACAGCGAGTCCGATCTCGTCCCCATCGCCGCCGAGACCCTTGCCGACTCCATCTGCGTCGGCACGCCGCGGAACTGGCGCAAGGCTCTGAACGCCGTCGCGGAGAGTGATGGGAAGTGGCTCACGGTCACGGATGATGAGATCCTCGACGCCATGCGTGTCCTCGGGGCCCGGGCGGGGGTCTTCGGCGAGCCCGCCGGAGTCACGGCCTTCGCCGGCGCGGTCAAGGCCGCCAAGATGGGTCTCATCGGCTCCAATGACCGCGTCTGCGCCGTCGTCTCCGGCAATGGGCTCAAGGATGTGGTCAACGCCATCCGCGCCACCGGCCAGGCGCGCCGCGTGCCGCCCGACATCGAGGCCGTGATGAAGATCGTCCGGCCCTGACCGCGCGCTCCCGCTTCATCGCTTCTCCCACAGGCGCCAGGCCAACACGTTGATCACGAGCCCGGGGTGTGCAAACAGGTCCCAGTCCCCTCGCCACCCCATGTCCGGGTGCCAGAGCACCAGGAAGAGCAGCCCGCACGCTGCCGCCACCGAGGTGAATCGCACCGTGCCGTCGCGCCAGATGCGCCGAATCCGCAGCAGCACCAGGGGCGCGCCCAGCGGGCAGGACAGCGCCAGGAAGATCGCGATCTGGCCCAGGTGGCGGGGCGAGAACAAGGTCACCTGATTCGACGACCGCGGCGTTTCCGGCATCGTCAGAGGCACGACCCGTTCGACGTCGTTGTCCAGTCCTCCGGCCTGGAGCACCAGAGGGGCGAGCGAGATCACAGCGAGGAAGGCCAGCGCGATCAGCATCGCGGGCAGCAGCTGACGGTCGAGCCCCCTGCGGCCCACGCCG
>JABWBI010000284.1 GCA_013360565.1 Candidatus Sumerlaeia bacterium
AAGACGCTCGTGACGTGGATCTCGTCGTGCAGCCGGCGCAGCCACTGGCGCAGCTCGGCGCGCACCTTCGCGTCGAGGGCGCCGAAGGGCTCGTCGAGCAGCAGCACCTTCGGCTCGACGGCCAGCGCCCGCGCGAGGGCGACGCGTTGGCGCTGGCCGCCCGAAAGCTGGGCGGGGTGGCGCTGTGCGAGCCCCTCGAGTTGCACAAGATGTAGGAGCTCATGGACCTTCTCAGCGATCTTCCGGCGCGAGGGGCGCTCGCGCCACGGCTTCACGCGCAGGCCGAAGGCGACGTTCTCGTAGACCGTCAGGTGGCGGAAAAGCGCGTAGTGCTGGAAGACGAATCCGACGCCGCGGTCGCTGACGCGAACCCGCGTCGTGTCTTCGCCGTGGAAGAGAATCTGTCCCTCGTCGGGAACTTCCAGACCGGCGATGATGCGCAGCAGTGTCGTCTTGCCCGAGCCCGAGGGGCCCAGCAGCGCGACGAGCTCGCCCGTGGGCACGTCGAGGGTGACATTGCGCAGCGCGGTGAACGCGCCGAAGTGCTTGGTGATGCCGCTGATGCTGATGCTCATCGGATGTGGCTCTTTCTCTCAATGAAGGTCTTCAGGACGAGGGTGACCAGGGCGAGAAGCGTCAGCAGCGTCGCCACGGCGAAAGCCGCCTGAGATTGATACTCGCTGTGGAGCACCTCGACGTGCAGCGGCAGGGTGTTGGTGCGTCCGCGGATGTGGCCGGAGACCACGGAGACGGCGCCGAACTCACCCATGGCTCGGGCGTTGCAGAGGACGACACCGTGCAGGAGGCCCCACTTGATTTTGGGCAGCGTGACACGCAGAAACATCTTGAGCGGACTCGCCCCGAGCGTCAGCGCCGCCTGCTCCTCGGCGCTGCCCTGCGCGCGCATGAGCGGGATCAGCTCGCGGGCGACGAAAGGGAAAGTGACGAAGATCGTCGCGAGGACGATTCCCGGCACCGCGAAGATGATGCGGATGCCGTGCCCGGTCAGCCACGGGCCGAGCAGGCCGCGCGCTCCGAACAGCAGCACGAAGACCAGTCCCGAGACGACTGGCGAGACGCTGAAGGGCAGGTCGATGAGCGTCGTCAGCAGGCTCTTGCCGCGGAAGTCAAAGTGAGCGATGGCCCAGGCGGCGGCGATGCCGAAGGCCACGTTGAGCGGCAAGGCGATCGCCGCGACGAGGAGCGTGAGCTTCAGGGCCGCGGCCGCGTCGCGCTCGGTGATGGCCGAGATGTACGCCCGGACCCCTGCGCTGAACGCGTGACAGAAGACCGCCACCAGCGGCAACACGAGGAAGAGACTCAGAAATCCGAACGCTGCGGCCAGGAGCAGCACGCGCACCCAGCGCGGATCGTCCGTCGCGACGTTGGCCGCCGCGGCGCGCGTGAGAGTGACAACAGCCGATGCCATGCTGCGCCTCCCCTCACGCCGCCGCCCGCGGGCGCGTGTGCGTCTGGAGCAGGTTGATGATGAGCAACAGGACGAGCGAGACGCCGAGCATCGCCACGCCCAGCGCCGTCGCGCCGGCGTAGTCGTACTCCTCGAGCCGTGTGATGATGAGCAGGGGTGTGATCTCGGTCCGCATGGGCATGTTGCCCGCGATGAAGACCACCGAACCGTACTCGCCGACCGCCCGCGCAAACGCGAGCGCGAATCCCGTGATCGCCGCCGGAAGAATCGGCGGCAAGATCACCCGCCAGAAGGTTTTCCAGCGTGAGGCCCCGAGGCTCGCCGCCGCCTCTTCGATCTCGCGGTCGAGGTCGAGGAGCACCGGCTGTACTGTCCGCACGACGAACGGGAGCCCGATGAAGACCAGGGCGACCGCGATGCCCAGGGGCGTGAAGGCCACGCGGATGCCCATCTCGGCCAGGGGCTTGCCGATCCAGCCATTGGCCGACAGCAGTGCCGTCAGCGTGATGCCCGCGACAGCCGTCGGCAGGGCGAACGGGAGATCGACGAGCGCGTCGACGAGTCGCTTGCCCGGGAAGGGCACGCGCACGAGCACCCAGGCGACGAGCAGTCCGAAGACGGCGTTGATCACCGCCGCGACAAACGACGCACCGAAGGTCAGGCGGTAGGAGGCGACCGCGCGGGGTGAGGTGATGATGCTCCAGAACTCGCCCCAGCTCATCTGCGTCGTCTTCAGAATCATCGCGCCCAACGGAATGAGCACGATGAGGCTCAGGTAGATCCAGGTGAAGCCGAGCGCCAGACCGAAGCCCGGCAGGACCCGGCGATTGCTTGCCATTTGAGTCGCTCCTCACACACGCGAGTAGAGAGGCGGGGAGAGGCACGCCTGCCTCTCCCTCGCCTTGATCAGCCGCTCACTGCGGCTGATAAATCTGGTCGAAGACTCCTCCGTCGGCGAAGTGGGTCTGGTGGATCCGAGACCACGGCCCGGCGATCTGCTCGGCCGTGAAGGTCTCGATGGGAGGAAACTCATCCATATGTGCGGCGAGCACCTCGGGATTGCGCGGCCGGAAGTGGTGGCGCGCGGCGATTTCCTGGCCCTCGGGCGCGTAGAGGAAGCGCAGATACGCCTCCGCCGCCTCACGTGTGCCCCGGCGGTCGACGACGCCGTCGACGACGGCCACCGGCGGCTCGGCGAGGATGCTGACCGAGGGGCGAACGATCTCGAATTGGCCCGCGCCCACTTCGTCCTGAAGCAAGAGCGCCTCGTTCTCCCAGGTGATGAGGACGTCACCCAGGCCGTTCTGCGCGAAGCTGCTCGACGCTCCGCGCGCCCCCGAGTCGAGCACGGGGACGTTGCGATAGAGACGCCCGAGGAAGTCGCGCGCGGCGGCCTCGTCGCTCGCGTTCGCGCGGAGCGCGTAGCCCCAGGCCGCGAGGTAGTTGAGCTTCGCGCCGCCGCTCGTCTTGGGGTTGGGCGTGATGACGCTCACGCCCTCGCGGACAAGGTCCGGCCAGTCGTGGATGCCCTTCGGATTACTCGCGCGCACGGCGAAGACGATCGTCGACGTGTACGGCGCGGCGTTGTCGGGCAGGCGCGTGCGCCATTCCGCTCCGATCAGGCCGTTCTGCCCGGCGATCTGGTCGAGGTCAAGCGGCAGCGCGAGCGTCACGACGTCGGCCTCGAGGCCGTCGATGACCGCCCGGGCCTGCCGGCCCGAGCCGCCGTGCGACTGGTTGATGGTCACGTGCTGGCCGTGGGCCGTCTCCCAGCTCGCGGCGAAGGCCGTGTTGATCTCTTCGTAGAGCTCGCGCGTCGGGTCGTACGAGACGTTGAGCAGCTCGAGGTCCTGGGCGCCCGCGGCGAGCGCAAGGCTCGCTGCGAGGGCCGCTGTGGTGGGGATGAGATTCTTCATGGTGTCGCTCCTCACTCCTTGGGTTCAGTTCACCGCGCCGCCGGCGCCGAAGCGCACGATGTCGCCGCTGCTGGTGGTGCCGTTGGTCGGATCGTAGAGCGACTCGATGCCGCCGTTGCCGCCCGTGCCCGTGCCCGGCGCGCCGCGGTAGGTGAGGTAGTCCTCCCACCCGTTCGAGCGGCGCTCGTAGTCAGTGTCGGGGCCGCGGCTGCGCAGGTGCCAGATGTTCTGGTTGGCCAGCCGCGTGACGCGCTCGAGGTACTGGGGAACGGGTCCGTCCTGCGCCGCGTCGTAGATGCGCCCGAGCACGTAGTGGCCCGAGTAGTTGTGGTAGCGCGTGTCGTTGACCAGCGAGGTGGTCATGTTCGTCGCGTCGAACGAGCGGAAGAAGGGATCGCGGAACACCGCCTGCGTCGAGGTCAAGTAGGCCACGGGCGTCGACAGGTGATAGGCGATCGCCGGGTTGTTCGGGGCGTGGTTGGGGCCCTCGCCGCCGTAGACACGCGAGGGGTCGCTCGCGTAGGGGAACGTGCCGGTGCCGTTGGGCACGCCCTGCTCGGGGTAGAGGTTGGTGTCGATGCGATAGGCCTCGAGCGCCGTGGCGATGGTGCGCTGGTCGGCCTTGGCCCGGGCGACCTTTGCGCGCGTCTGCGCCTCGAGGAAGTTGGGCACGGCGATCGCCGCGAGGATCGCGATGATCGCGACGACGATCAGCAGCTCGATGAGCGTGAAGCCGTGCGGGTGTCCGAGTGGGCGAGTGTGCGGGCGTGGGAAGATCATGGGAGTCTCATCCTTTCTCTCTTCGGAGTGTCCAGAGTCAGCCCGCCACCCGGCGGGCGCAGGTCCACCCAGACGGGTCGGGGCCTGCGCCTGCGCCGGATCGGCGGGG
>JABWBI010000285.1 GCA_013360565.1 Candidatus Sumerlaeia bacterium
CCTCGCCGGCCGCCGCGTGCTCATCACCGCCGGACCCACGCGCGAACCGCTCGACGCCGTCCGCGTCATCACCAATCCCTCGACGGGCAAGATGGGCTACGCCCTGGCCGCGGCGGCCGCCCGGCGCGGCGCCCTGGTCACGCTCGTCACGGGGCCCACCGCTTTGGCCACGCCCCCCGGAGCCGCCCGAATCGAGGTTGTCACGGCTCAGCAGATGTGGCACGAGGTGGAGAGCCGCTGGGAGGATCAAGACGTGATCGTCTTCGCGGCCGCCGTGTCGGACTTTCGTCCCGCCGAGGCCTCGCCCCACAAGATCAAGAAGGGCGAGGCGGCTGCGACAGTGGCGCTCGAGCCCACCGTCGACATCGCGGCGCAGGTGGGCGCGGCGTGCCGGAGCCGTGCCCGCGGCCAGAGGCCGGTGCTGATCGGCTTCGCGGCCGAGAGCCAGAACCTCGAGGCCTACGCGCGGGCCAAGCTCGAGGCCAAGGGCTTCGCCCTCATCGTGGCCAACGAGATCGGCAGACCCGGCACCGGCTTCGGCGCAGACACCAGCCACGTCCTCCTGCTGGCGCGGGATGGAGCGGCAGAGCCGCTGGGGCTCGTGGCCAAGACGGCCCTGGCCGAGGTCATTCTGGACCGCGCCGTCCAGGCGCTGGCCACGCCAACTCATTGACCGGAAAGAGCACCACCATGGCAGACACGACGGCAGAGGCGACCCCCGTCCCCGCGGACTCGCGGCCGGCTCATCCCCCGAAGAAGGCCGACCTGCGCAAGCTGCTGGGCGTCATGCGCCGCATCGGGGCGAGCGACCTTCACCTCAAGGAGGGCCAGCGCCCGCTCTACCGGATCCACGGCGAGCTGCGCGAGGCCGACCACCCGCCCCTCACGCGCGAGGAGATGGAGGGATTCGTCGAGGAGGCCGTCCCCAAGCACCTGCGGCAGCACTTCGACGACGCCGGCCAGGCCGACTTCGCCATGTCGATCGATGTGCTCACCCGCTTCCGCGTCAACTGTTACCGCTCCACCCACAAGCTCGCCTTCGCCTTCCGCCTTCTCGAGCTCGAGGCCAAGACCTTCGAGCAGCTGCTGCTCCCCGAGGTCTGCTACACGCTCGCCATGGCCAAGCGCGGCATGGTCCTCGTCACCGGGCCCACCGGCTCGGGCAAGACGACCACCCTCGCCGCCTTCATCAATCACATCAACGAGAACCGCCGCGAGCACATCATCACCATCGAGGACCCGATCGAGTACGTCTACTTCGACAAGCTCTCCCGCGTCGACCAGCGCGAGCTCGGCACCGACACGAACTCCTTCGAGAACGCCCTCCGCGCCTCGCTCCGTCAGGACCCGGACGTGATTCTCGTCGGCGAGATGCGCGACAAGGAGACCATCCTCCTCGCCATCCGCGGCGCCCAGACGGGCCACCTCGTCCTCTCCACGCTCCACACCTCCAACGCCATCCAGACAATCTCGCGCATTCTCAAGTACTTCCCCTCCGAAGAGCAGGAGTCGATCAAGACCGACCTCGCCGCCTCGCTCAACGCCGTCATGTGCCAGCGCCTCCTCCCCAAGGTCGGCAGCGGCCGCGTCGGCGCCATCGAGGTCCTCGTCGTCACCAATCTCATCCAGCGCCTCATCCGCGAGGACCGCATTCAGGACATCGAGACCGTCATGCGCACCGGCCAGGAGGGCATGCAGACCTTCGACGCCGCTCTGGCCAAGCTCGTCCAGCGCGAGCTCATCACCATGGAGACCGGCCTCGCCTACGCCGACGACGTGCCCGCCTTCAAGCGGCTCGCCAAGGGCACCACCGCCGGCGCCGACACCGCCGGGCTCATCGGGGCCTTCTGAGCGCCGCCGGCAGACGCGCGTGGGCGCGGGCCCGGGTTCATCGCCGCCCCGCCCGCCTCTGCCTCTTCCGTCTTGATTCCCGCGTCCCGGCGCGGTTCCATGGCGTCTCACCGCTCCCGGAGGTGCCCCCATGGGCCTGAGTCCCGCCGATGTCCACCGCATTCTCGACCAGGCCGAGAGGGCTGCGGAGAAGACCAAATCGCTCCTGCGCGTCAGCGCGAAGGGGAAACCCCGGACGACGAAGATGCACATCGTCGTCGTCGGACGCGGCGGCAAGATCCTCGGTCAGCGCTCGATGTCCGGCGCCTGGCTCGGCAGCGTCGACATTGCCCGCGCCAAGGCTTTCACCGCCGTCGCCTTCTCCAGCGACGAGAACGCCCTCTCCACCCGCTCCATCGGCGCCCTGTCGCAGCCCGGCGGCGCCCTCTGGCAGATCGGCAACTCCAACCGCGCCGACGGGATCATCGAGTTCCCCGGCGGCCTCCCTCTCTACAGGGAGGGCTCCCTCATCGGCGGCCTCGGCGTCAGCGGAGACGGCGTCGATCAGGATGAGGCGGTGGCACTGGCCGGTGCGAGGGGTTTTGAGGCGCCGAAGGCCATCCGCGTCGACACGGTGACCCAGGGCGCCGTGGCCTATGTGAAGTGACACTCTCCCAGAGAGAGGCGCCGGACGGCCCGTGACCGACCCCAGCCCCATCACGCGTGAGGACGCCGCGTCCTACCTGCGCTTCCTCAGGGGACTCGGGTGGACACACGTGGGCAACCCGCACGGGCAAGCGCGTGCCCCTCAGCGCGAGGGTTCCGTGTCCGCGAGCCAGCCCGCCCCCGAATCGACGCCTCCTCCGTCGCCCCGTCGCCCCCTCGCGCCAGCGCATGACTCCGACCTCTTCGCCCCCGAACCCATGCCCCTGCTTTCCCGCCCCGAGCGCGTCGCGCGCCTCGCCGCGCGCGAGGAGGAGCTCCAGACCTGCCGTCGATGCAAGCTCTGCTGCACGCAGAACCGGGCCGCGCATCGGCTCGTCTACGGCGTCGGCAGCCCTGAGGCCGAGATCGCCTTCGTGGGTGAGGGGCCAGGCGAGGAGGAGGACAACCAGGGCATCCCTTTCGTCGGCCGCGCGGGCGAGCTGCTCACCAGGATCATCCAGGCCATGGGCCTCGAACGCGGTGACGTCTACATCTGCAATGTCGTCAAGCACCGCCCGCCGGGCAACCGCAACCCCGAGCCCGACGAGATCGCGGCCTGCGAGCCCTTCCTGCTCGAGCAGCTGAACATCATCCGCCCGCGCGTCATGGTGACCCTCGGCAATGTCGCCACACAGACGCTTCTCCGGACGAAGACCGGTATCACCCGCCTGCGCGGCACGTGGCAGATGTACCACGGGATCCCGGCAATGCCGACCTACCACCCCGCCTTTCTGCTGCGCAGCTACACCCGCGCCAACCGCGAGGCTGTCTGGAGCGACATGAAGGCCGTGCTGGCGAAGCTCGCCGAGCTCCGGGGAGATGCCCCGTGCCTCTCCTGATCGCCGGAGAGCCACGCCTGATCGACGAGAGCGCCGTCATCGCGCTCCGCGCCGTGGAGGGCGGCGACAGCCTGGCCCAGCCCCGGGAAGTCGTGAAGCGCGCCCTGGCCGAGCGGCCGGTGATCCACCTCGACCTCGGCGCCGTCGGGCACATCGACTCCCTCCAGCTCAGCCAGCTGATGATGTGCCACACCACCGTGGCCAACGCCGGCGGCCGCCTCATCCTCACCCATGTCCACGACGCCGTCCGCGCCGTGCTGACGTCGATGAATCTGCACCGCATTCTCGTGATCGAGTGAAGGAGCTCTCCCCCATGCGCGCTGTGACTCTGCTCGCACTCGCCCTCGCCGCCCCTGCCGCCGTGGCACAGTTCTCGACGCCCGAGCACCTCGGCGTGTATGTCCTGCGGTCTGGTGATACGCTGGCGGAGATCCCGCCCGTCGACGCCGCGATGCGCCAGCTCCTCGGTGGCCTCGAGTCCGGCGTCATCCCGCCCGAGCTCATCGCCCGCCTCGAAGCGGCCGTGCTCGCGCCGGATTCCACGGTCGTCGTCTACGAGCCCGGTGTGCCGATTCAGGACTTCCTCTTCCTGCGCGTCGATCCGCGCGGCACCCGGCTCGAGACGCTGCAGCCACGCATCCGCCCCGGCGCACGCGATGGGCTCTGGATCGTCTCCTGGCGCGAACCCCTCTCGCCGGGAATGCTCGTCGTCACGATGGACACCGGCCGCTCACAGCGCGTCCACATGGCGCAGATCACCGCCAGCGGCCTGCCCGAGCCCTGGCCCACGCCACCCGGGCTCATCCCCATGCCGCCCTCGCCCGAGGCCGCCGCTGCCTCACCCGAGGCGAGGGCGC
>JABWBI010000286.1 GCA_013360565.1 Candidatus Sumerlaeia bacterium
GCAGTGGCGGCGCCCCCGGCAGCCCCACGGCGCCGAGCGGCACCCAGCCGCCGTCCGCGCGCAGAGCCACCGTCTCACCGCCGTCACAGAGAATGGTCGCCAGCCGCACCCGTGGGACTCCCGAGAACTCCCGCCCCGCCGGTGCAACTCGCGTACCATCGCCACACCGCTCAGAAATGCAGGGAACGCCAGCGCCCGGGCTCCACGCCTCACAACAGTCACTGACAACAGGTGTCAATTGCTGGCGGATCGCACGCGGGGCATCAGCCGCCCCCGAGATCGACGACCTCGAAGAGAGCCTGACTCGGATTCTCGAACTCGAGTTCCTCGAGGCCGTCAGCTCGCGAGGCTTCGATCGTGTACCGGTACATGCCCGGTGCCATGGATTCGTCGCTCCAGAGAAAGAACGGCTCAGGCAAGTTGCCGAACGCGCGCACTTGGTTGCCATGCTGATCGAGGATCCGGAGCGTGTGGCGGAACTGGCCGATGGGCGTGTCTGTCGCCGGGTGGACGTTCCACACGAAGGCCACCTCACCTCTGTCACTGCGCTGGCCGCGGATGGGGAAGAGCGCCTCGAGGGAGCCGACTTCACTGACGGTGAGGTCCTGCAACACTCCCTGCGTGTCGGCAACCGTCACCTCGGCTCCGAGACCATTCGTGCGCGGATCGCCCGTGCCCGGGTCGGCGCTCGTTGCGCGGAGCGCGAAGGTGCCGCTGACCTGATTCAACGTGAAGCTCCCATCGGGGGCGATTGGCGCCTCAGCGACCGGAGGCTCGAGACCTGCAGGCACCGCGATGTCCGTGTCGCACAGCCGCGGCACAAGCTGGCGGGCGACGACCAGGCCATCCGTGACGGGGACGCCGAGCCGGTCGCGGACGTTGCCCGAGATCTGGCCCGTCGACGCCGATGCCACATGGTCGAAGTCGACATTGGCGCTCATCGCACTCAGCAGGCTGACTTCCATGCAGAGTGGAGGGATATCGAGGTGGGGGAACTGCGGGTCACTGTAGACGAGATAGAGGTCGGGGGTCAGGCCCTGGAGCAGAAAGTCGCTGCCCGCGCCGATGCCGACGGTGAACTCGAAATCGGGCGCGCCCGGCTGGTAAACCGAGATCACCGAACCGCTGCCTCCGGCCGGTTGCCCATTCACGGTGACGTGGCCCGTGAGTGTTCTCGGGACGGAGAAGAACACCGAGGTCTCCGCGGGGGCGATCGGGTTGGCGCTCGACACGCGGAGGGTGGCATCGCCGGTCGCGTTGGCCTGGAGGAAGAAGCTGTCCCCGAGGATGCCCGTGACGCTGCGGCCGAAGCTGATCTGCGAGGCGCCGTTGATCAGGGCGCTGCCACTGGTCACCTCGGCGTCGTAGCTGATCACCGGCGCCTCGCTGCCGGGCGTCCCGCGATTGACGATGAGACCGTTGGCGTCGACGACGTTCACCCGGACGCGGAGCTCGCGCTGCGGGTTGCCCACGAGACCCTCCGGGACGACCTGCAGCCGGACGGGTGGTCCGGGCCGGATGAAATCCTCGAAGACCCGGAGAGTTGGGAACTTCGAAGCGAGACGCCGGGTGCCTTCGGGCGTCACGCCGAAGATCTCGAACCGCATCACGTCGTCTCCCCGGGAAAGGCTCGCGTTGAAGGCACGCTGGATCTCGAGCGAGTCGATCGAGACGAAGAGCTTGTCCCCCTGAGCGATGACCGGCGAGTCGATCACGAGCTCCGTCCGGCCTCGCCGGTCGGTCACTCGCACCTGGACCTCCAGCGGAAGTGTGAGCGGCTCGCTCGGAGTGAACGGGACCAAGAAGGTGCCCGCCGCGCGGCGGACCACGGGCTCGGGCTCGGATATGGTGATGGTCAACTCGGTTCGCAGTTCCGCCTGGTTGAGGCCCGGGAGCGTGGTGACCGTGAGCGGAGCGCCGGTGCTCTCGGCCGGCGCTGCCCCCTCGGCGCTTGGGACAGTGGCGCTCAGGTCGTAGCGCAGGCCAGGGGAGAGGCCGAAGACACTGGCCGTCCCATTGAGGAAGCGCAGCCGCATCGGAGTCCCCGCGGGGATTCCGGGCGCGTCCTCGCGGGTGGTCAGCAACCCCCGGGCCAAGGCGCCGAGCGGATTGCCGCCGCTGTCCTCGCCGGTGATGACGAGCGACGCCGACGGTGAGGGATTGACCTCCACGAGAAAGGCCTCGAGCCCGTCGGTGGAGGAGTTGCCCTCGATGCGGAAGGGGACGAACCCGACGGTGTAGGGAAACCCGTTCGGCGACAGATCGAGGGACCGAAGGCGGGCGACGTAGAGGCCCGGCGTCAGGCCGCGCGCCTCCCAGGTCCCGGCGCCGTTGTCGATGACGAACTCCTGTGGCGCGAAGAACGGCGTCAGAGGCCTGCCGCCTGGACTGGAGACGCGCTCGAGGCGCACGGCGATCTGACCAGGGTCCGGATTGATGAAGCCTGCGCCGAAGTTGACCTTCACCATCCCCGAGGCCCGGCCAGACACCGTCCCCCGCACGCCCTCCTGGAGCGGTGGCACCAAGCGGCGGGCAGGGTCGGGCGCGATGACCTGCGTGCTGATGGCGATGTCCTCCTGCGCGTTCATGTTGACGGTGAAGCGGGCCCCTTCCGGGCTGGAGAGGACGAGCTGGACCGACTGCTGCGGCCCGCCGTTGACCGTGGCGCTCCCGTCGACGCTGAGCAGCAGCTCGACGGGTCCCTCGAAACTCCCCTCCGTGCCGGGGTTGACGATGCGGTCATTGTCGTCGAGCAGGTCGACGAACACCTCGAAGGAACTCTCAGCGGGCACCGTGTCGGACTCGGTCGTGAGCCGAATCTGGGTGGCCGGTCCGACGTCGAGAAAGAGAATGCGCACGAGGTCGGCGACCGTGATCCGGCCGTCGTCGTCCTGATCGAGCGCAAGCGGCTCGGGGCCCAGGCCCAGCAGAAACTCTGCGATGGAGTCGATCTCGCCCTGTGGTGTTCCCGCCCGCGCGGCGCTCATCCCTGCGAGCGCTGCGGTCACACAGAGCCCAGCCCAGACGGAGCTGTGTCCGCGTCCCACGAGGATTTCCCCCTTCCCCGGAGTCCCGCAAAGGTCACCCCCACCGCTGCTCTCTGTCAATCGCGAAGGGGGCTGTGCTGCGGGTCAGTCAGCCCGCGAGGCGCTCCAGCTCCGCCTGAACCTCGACGAGGCCCTTGGCGAAAACACCGGCGTTCGCCTGCTCGAAGCGGTGGGCGCGCGTGTGCGGGTGCGGGACGGCGGCGACGGAGCAGCCCGCCAGCCGGCCGGCGACGATTCCGGCCGTCGAGTCCTCGATCACGACGCCGCGCTCGGGCGGAACGCCGAGGCGCTGGAGCATGAGGACGTAGAGATTGGGGTGGGGCTTGAGGAAGGGCTCGCCGACGGCGTCGGCGGCGATGACGCCGTCGTAGAAGGCGCGGTAGTCGGGGTCCATGTCCATTCCGCGGAAGACCTCTGGCATGACGATGTCGACCTCGAGCTCGAGCGAGGACGTGACGAGGCCGACGCGCAGACCGCGCCCCTTGGCCCAGTGCAGAAACTCGCGCAGATGCGGCATCGGCTCGATCAGCCGGCCGGTGATCTTGCCGTCGCGGATGTCCCGCAGGGCCTGGTGGTACTTGCTGTAGTAGTTCGCCATGTGGCGGTTGAGATCGGCCAGCGGCAGACCGTAGTGGGGCAGCAGCCAAGTGAGGTGATTCGTCGTCGAGTCGCCGATGATGTGCGGAAAGTCGCCGGGCGCGAAGTGGAAGCCGGGCTGGCCGAGCGCCTCGGCCATCATCTGCCGCATGGCCTCGAGCACGAGCTTCTCGGTGTCGGTCGACGACCCGTCCATGTCCATCAGGACGGCGCCGAGGTTCTTCCAGTCGGTCCGCGGGTCGCGCAGGGCATAGGTCATCGGCACAGGCGTGTCGATGACCATCTCCTGGCGGCCGTTGTCGCTGCGGATCTCCCACATGGCGGTTGGTCCGTCTCTCCGGGCGAAGTGAGCCGCGGATCGTGCCACGGCCCACGGCGCGGTTCAAGCTCGGTCATCGCCGTGGTCAGCGCGCTCCCCGCCAGCGGGCGTCCGTCTCGTTGCGCCAGGGACCGCGTGGCAGCATGGCCCGGACCGGCGGCGCGAGGCGATCCCAGCAGAAGAGACACTGGCCCGTCGCGCCGGCCTCGCGAGCGGCGAGGATCTGGTCGAG
>JABWBI010000287.1 GCA_013360565.1 Candidatus Sumerlaeia bacterium
CTCTCGTACAGGCCAAGGGTCAGCGTCATGCCGCCACCTCCAGCGCCTCGCCGGTGCGTTCGACGAGCACCTGCTGCAGCTCGACGAGCGTGAGGAAGTGGAAGTCCACTGCCGCGAGGCTCAGCGCCACCCGCTGCTCGCGCTCCCCCCCCTCGGCGAGCCACGCCGAGAAGTCGTCCATGCGCACGGGCTGGCGCCGCTGCGCCTCGATGAAGTGGAAGTAGAGGCTGCTGCGCGTCATCTCGCGGACAGCGCGCGGCAGCTCGTCGACGGTGGTGAACTCGCGCCCGGTGTCGAAGATCACCGTGACGGCGCGCATGAAGTGGAACTCGTCGCCCGCGCGGGCCCAGGGGATGTGTGACAGGGCCGACAGGCGGCCCTCGACGACGTCGAGCACGGTAGCGCGCAGGTCCTCCACACTGTCGTGCTCGTACGGGTCGATGATGCCCAGCTGCTCGGCGAGCGGGCGGTCCAGGAGCGCGCGGCTGGCCCAGACGGCGAAGTCGTTGCGGAACTCGGGGTCGTCGAACGTCGGCCGCAGCGTCGTCTCGCAGAAGTGGTGGTGGAGCGACTCGGCGGGGCACACGCGCAGCCGCTCGGCGAGCTCGCGCAGATTCACCGCGGGCACGACGCCGGCCATGCGGGTGATCAGAGCGCAGTCACGGACACGGAATGGCTGCATGAGATCCCTCTCCAAATGGTCTTCCCCCCTCGCCGATGTTCCCAGAATCGCGGCGCGGGCTCCGCGTGTCAACCTTTCGCGGGCGGAATCCGATGAACAGAAAACGCCGCCCCTTGCGATTGGACTGTTTCAGCGCAGTTGACACCGCCGCCGCCGCGTCCATGATGGGCGGCTCACTGTCCCCCGAGGAGAAAGGGCGAAAGCATGAATGTCTGCGTGGTCGGAACCGGCTATGTGGGTCTGGTGACCGGAGCGGTCTTCGCCGATCTGGGCAACACCGTCATCTGCGTCGATGCCGACAAGAAGAAGATCGAGGGCCTGCGGCGGGGCAAGATGCCCATCTACGAGCCGGGCCTGGAGGAGATGGTCACCCGCAACGCGGCCGAGGGCCGGCTGCACTTCACGACCGACCTGCGCGGCGGCGTCAAGCAGAGCAAGGTGATCTTCATCGCCGTCGGCACGCCGCCCAAGGACAGTGGTGAGACCGACCTCAGCCAGGTGCGCGCCGTCGCCCAGGAGATCGCGACGGCGATCGATTCCTACAAGATCGTCGTCAACAAGTCGACCGTCCCCGTGGGGACGGGGGATCTCGTCCGCTCGATCATCGAGGCCAACCGCCGGGTGAACGTCGACTTCGACGTGGTGAGCAACCCCGAGTTCCTGCGCGAGGGCTCGGCGATCGCCGACTCGCTCCAGCCCGACCGCATCGTCATCGGCGCGCCGGACCGCACGGTGGCGATGGCGCTGCTCGAGCTCTACGCCCCGCTCGAGGTGCCGATGCTGGTGACCGACGTTCAGAGCGCAGAGATGATCAAGTACGCGAGTAACGCCTTCCTGGCGACGAAGATCTCCTTCATCAACATGGTGGCCAACGTGTGCGAGAAGGCCGGGGCCAACATCGCCGATGTGGCCAAGGGCATGGGCTACGACAAGCGCATCGGCCGGGAGTTTCTCAACGCCGGCCTGGGCTTCGGCGGCTCGTGCTTCCCCAAGGACACGATCAGCCTTGTCCACGTCGCGCGGAAGTTCAAAGAGGATCCGGGACTCCTCGAGGCGGTGCTCGAGGTCAACGCCGACCGCGTCCCGCGGCTGCTGCGGCGCATCGAGGGGGCCGTCAGGCCCATGAAGGGCAAGACAATCGCGGTCCTCGGCCTCGCTTTCAAGCCGGACACCGACGACCTGCGCGACGCCAAGAGCCTCGAGATCATCCGCGCGCTGATGGCCAAGGGCGCGAAGATCCGCGCTTACGACCCGATCGCGATGGAGCTCTGCAAGCGGATTCTGCCGAAGGTCACGTACTGCCGCAGCGCCTACGAGGCAACCAAGGGGGCCGACGCCGCGGTGCTGGTCACCGAGTGGCGCGAGTTCCGCCAGCTCGACCTCGAGCGCCTCGGCCAGGGCATGAAGCGGCCCGTGCTGATCGACGGACGCAACGTCTACGACCCGAAGAAGGCCCGCGACGCGGGATTCGAGTATCTCAGCATCGGGCGGAGATAGGGAGGGGCGGACCTCTGCGTGATTCTGCCGGCGGCGTGGATCTCAGACCGGAGGCCGAAGTCGCTCCCAGCGGGCATCTGCAGACTCTCTGTCACCGCGGATGCCTCTCTTCATTCCCGGTCGACATGGCTCCCGGCTCCGCCTAGGCTACGCCCGTCTCCGGCCTCCAAGGAGGGAAGCTGAGGCGCTCTGGGCTCTCAACCTCTCCCCTGTGGATGTCGAGAAGGAGATGACGGGCAGCGGCCCCAGGGTCTGCCATGCCTGCGAATCCTGCTCCTTGCAGCGTGAAGGTGCCTCCCATGGTCCTCCTCGATGACCTGCTGACCGAGATGGTCGAGCGTCAGGCGTCCGACTGCTTTCTGAAGGCGGGCTCGCGGCCGGCGTTCAAGATCGACGGCACGATCCACCAGACCGACCATGACGAGATGCAGCCCGAGGACGTCGAGAGCATCGCGCACACGCTGATGGACGCCGGCCAGATTCAGGCGTTCGAGATGAACCCGGAGATGGACCTGGCCCACTCGGTCCGGGGCGTGGGGCGCTTCCGCGTGAACATCTTCCGTCAGCGGGGGACGTTCGCCCTCGTCTTCCGCGCGGTCGCGACGAGTGAGCTCACCTTCGAGGACCTGAATCTGCCGGCCTCGGCGCGCTCGCTCGCCGAGGCGCCGCGCGGCATGGTCCTGGTGACGGGGACCACCGGCTCGGGCAAGTCGACGACGCTGGCGGCGATGATCAACCACATCAACAAGACCCGCCGGTGCCACATCGTCACCGTCGAGGACCCGATCGAGTTCCTCCACAACGACAACATGGCCGTGGTCAACCAGCGTGAGGTCGGCTTCGACACGAAGGACTTCACGGAGGCGCTCAAGCACGTCCTGCGGCAGGCACCGGACGTCATCCTCATCGGCGAGATGCGCGACGTGGAGACGATCCACACCGCGATCAACGCCGCCGAGACAGGCCATCTGGTCTTCTCGACGCTCCACACGACCGACGCCGTCCAGACGGTCGACCGCGTCATCAACTACTTCCCCGCCTATCTCCACGCGCAGATCCGCATGGAGCTGTCGATGTCGCTCAACGGCGTCCTCTCGCAGCGCCTGCTCCCGCTGGCCTCCGGCATGGGCCGGGTGCCGGCCGTCGAGGTGATGATCGCCACGCCGACGGTCAAGAAGCTGATCCTCGAGGGCAAGACGCTGGAGATCCCTCAGCACATCATGCAGGGCGGCCACGTCGGCATGCAGACCTTCAACCAGGCCATCGCCAGCCTGTACCAGAGCAAGCTGATCAAGTACGAGGACGCCATGTCCGCGGCCGCCAGCCCCGACGAGCTCCGCCTGATGATCTCCGGCATCTCCACGGGCGTGCAGGCGAAGGACTACTCGCGGTTCTCGGGCGGGATGTGAGCCGGCGCCATGCGCCTCCTCGCCCCCCTCTGGGCCGCGATGCTCGTGGCGGCCTGCGCCGTGGTCACCCCGCCGCCTGATCCCCTCGCGGGGAAGACCATCGTCATCGACCCCGGGCACGGGGGCACGGCCGCAACTGACAGCTACCGCGTCGGGCCTGCCGGCGAGCGCGAGGAGTGGGTCAATCTGCGGGTCGGTCTCCTCCTGCGCGACCTGCTCGAGGCGCGCGGCGCCCGTGTGCTGATGACGCGGACCGGGGACGTGCCGGTCGAGCTCCGGGCGCGGGCGCAGCTGGCGCTCGACGCGAGCGCGGACGCCTTCGTCTCGGTTCACCACAACGCGACGGCTGACCCCGCGGTGAACTTCCCGATCATCTACTTCCACGGCAACGCCTCGGAGAACCAGGCCGGCGTCGCGCTGGCCCAGGCGCTCGGGCGCGAGCTCGCCGCCCGCCTGTATGCCGAGCCGCCGCCCGTGAGCATCGTGTCGGACCATGTCATCTTCCCCACCGGCGGCACGGCCGTGCTGCGCCGCACCTACGGCATTCCGGGCGTGATCGGCGAGGCGTCGTTCTTCACCCACCCCGCCTCGA
>JABWBI010000288.1 GCA_013360565.1 Candidatus Sumerlaeia bacterium
AGCCAGAGCCGCGGCCAGCCCGGCCAGCGCGAAGAGCAGCAGAATCTGCGGCTCCTGCAAGATGTTGCGCCCCATCTGGCGCAGCATCGGCGTGCGGACGAGCATCCAGACGGCCGCCAGGCGCGCCGGGACGGACAGGCCGAGCGCGGCCATCCAGCCGTAGAGGAGCACGAGCGCCGCCTGCACGGCGAAGACGGAGTGGCTCAGCAGGGCCTCGGCATCGTAGTCCCCGAGCCAGCGAAGTGTGAGTGACTGGAGGAACGGACTGACCGGAGAGAAGCGCGAGGGATGCAGCTCGTTGCCGATGGGGAGCATCGGGTCCCGGCCGCGAGCGAACGCCTGAGCGACGAAGGCCTGCTCGGCCGCGTCGGGCAGCGGGTGGAACTCGAGGACACCGCGCTCGGGCAGATCGCCGACGCGGACATGGTAGTCGCAGCAGAGCAGAAGGAGCAGTGAAAGGCCCACGACTTCGAGGAGCACAACGCGCAGCGAGCGGCGGAGTCGGGGCGGCGATGCAGCGGTCGTCATGCGTCCTGGGGGCGGAGCGTCGCAACGCGGCGCCCGGTTGAAAAGCCGAAAGTGGGCTCCGGGTTCAGCCCGGCGTGACCGTGCCGTCGGGGGCGATCACGAAGTCACGGCACGGCAGGAAGATGTTTCGCCATCGCCCGTCATCGATGTTGACACGCACGCGGAGGAGGCCGCGCTCCTCGTCGTCCCAGAGGGCAAAGATCTCCAGATTGTAACAGTTGCCCAGGCGCCCGGGCACCAGGCGAATCTCCGCGTTCTCCGGCTCAACAAGCCGGCACAGGCCGGCGTAGCCGCGCCCGCGGAGCGCCGCCGACTCGGTGTCGAGGATGGCGTTCATCTCGTCCCGATCCACGGCGCCCTCCTCACCAGACCCATCCGTTTTCCAGCATGGCGCGCGGGATGACGAGCGTCGGATCGGTGACGCGGAATGTGATGGCCCGCAGCAGGCCCGCGCCGTCGGTTGACAGGATTTCGACGCGGTCCGCCGGATAGGGAAACCGTCCCGACTCTCCATGCATCAGGAAGAAGTGAACGCCGTCCGGCGGGTCGGGATTCGTCGTGAATCCAGGCTGAGCGCGCAGCTCGTAGTCGATGCACTCCTCATTGAACCAGTGGTCGTAGTGGCCGTCAGTTGTCGTCCGCTCGAGGAATGCCCTCAGCGTCATGCCGCGCTCGCGCACGAGGATCCGCGCGAGGCGCATCTTGTCGCCGACGTTGGCGACGGGGCGGTCGGCGCGACCGGTCCAGTTGAATGCCGCACCCTCCTCCGCGGCGGAGACCAGCCAGAGGCCCATGAGCATCGCCTGCCCGGCGAAGAGCGCCCCGAGCACGAGGCGAGCCGTCCAGCCGAGCGGCACGCGCCAGTCGAGGCGAACGAGCCCGGCAAGAGCCACCCGGAGTCCGATCACCTCGATGATCTGGATGACAGGGTGCCACACGGTGAAGTAGCGGCTCGGCACGACTCGCGGATAGGGGCCGCCATCGAGCTTGAGGAAGGCGACGCCGAGGAAGATCACCGCGATCCAGACAGTCAGGATCAAAGCCACGGAGCGCGCCCGCCCGGGCACGGCGAAGAGCCCCCGCAGCCACGGCGGATCGGCGACGAGGACCGCGATGAGAGTGAGGAGGCCGGCGGCGAAGAGCGCAGCCTGGAGCCAAGAGAAGAGGGAGACGGCCTCGGCGAAGCCGAGCGCGGCGGGGCGGCCCTCGCGCAGATTCTCCACGAAGCGGTCGAAGCAGACATATGTGGGCCAGCGGCGATCCTCGTCGAGATTGATGCGCAGCTGATCGAGCGCCGCGCCCACGGCTGTGGGATTGAGGCGCGGAGCAACCATGTCCCCGAGGCGCACCTGGGCGTAGTTCGTTGTCTCCTCGGTGATCGAGCGGACATTGCCCCACCGCGTGTCGATCTCGCGCGCGAAGTGCGGCCACAGGAACGGCGCGAGCGCGAGCAGGCCGGTGAGCAGCGGAGTCAGTGGCCGGCGCGGCAGGCGGTCTCGCACGCCGCGGAGCCAGCGGGCCCCATCGGCCAAGAGGAAGAGAGCGGCCAGCACCAGGTGGATGTAGACGGAGAAGTGGATCTGAAAGGCCAGACCCCACGCGACGACGAGCACGGCCAGCGCCCAGCGCTCGCCCTCGACGCGCCAGCGCAGGAGGGCGGCGAGCGCGACGGCGTTGAAGAGGGGAAGAAACGCGGGATTCCACATGAAGCGGCTCATCGCGATTTCGATGGGCGCCACGGCGAACAGCGCCGCGGCGGCCAAGCCGGCTCCCACGCCGAGCAGCCGCCGGACGGCGAGGTGCGTGACGGCGACGGCGAGCACATCGAGGGCGCCGATGAGCGCGATGCCACCCAGGGGGCTCGGCGAGAAGGCCAGTGGCACCGAGAGCAGGAGGTAGTAGAACCAGCCGATGTTCCGCCCCCCGTAGAGCATCTCCGACCCGGAGACGGGAAACGACACGCCGTGGATGAGGTCGAGAGCGCGGAAGTAGTCGCGCGCGGCGTAGATGTTGAAGAAGCCAACGCCGGGATGGCTCAGGCGCAGGCCAGCGGCGACGGCGAGGATGACCGCGAGCGCGAGCCCCTCGGCCAGCGTGAGGGGCCCCGGCTTCTCAGGCGCCACCGCGGGTTCAGTGCCAGTCATGGCGGGGAATCCAGCTGTTTTCCCGGGCTTGACGCATCAGCAGGGCGACGGCCTCGGCGTGCCACGGGAGGCCGCGGCCCGAAGTTGTGATGAGCACTTGCTCGCGCTCGGGCAGGGGCATCGTGGGATCGAGGGTGAAGACCCGGGCCGCCTCATGGGCCGCCTCGTCGCTCGCGTGGCGCTGCACGAGCGCCAGCACGGCCGAGGCGCGGACGAGCAGGCGATCATCCCGGGTGTGGTTGAGCAAGACAGCGTGGGCGCGGACCGGGTCGAGGTCGTGCAGCACCGCGAGGCGCCGGATCACCTCGAAGCTGGCCCGGGCACGCTCGATCTGAGCTTGCTCGATCGCGAACGCCTCATCGACGCCCAGGGTCTCGCCGTCGCAGGCGGCGACGGCAAACGAGAGCGACAGGAGAGCAGCCACGCGGTACACGCGCGCAGCCAATCACACGGAGAGGGCCGTTTCAATCACGCTGCTCAACTTCCCTTTGCTCTCGGGCGGCTGATCGCCGACAATCCTGCGCGAAGTGGGTCCGGCGGTCGCTGCCCCGCAAGGGGTGGAGGAAAGTCCGGACACCGCAGGGCAGGGTGCTTGGTAACGCCAAGGCGGGGCAACCCGACGGAAAGTGCCACAGAAAACACACGGCCGATGGCCCGCGCGAGCGGGATCAGGCAAAGGTGAAAAGGTGCGGTAAGAGCGCACCGGTCCCCTGGTGACAGGGGGCGCCATGGCAAACCCCACCCGGTGCAAGGCCAAATAGAGGGGAAGCGGCGGCCCGCCGCGCTGCGCCGCAAGGCGCTGGACCCCCGGGTAGGCTGCTCGAGGCGCGCGGCGACGCGCGTCCCAGATGAATGACCGCCTCGGGGCCTTCGGGTCCTAGACAGAATTCGGCTTACAGGCCTGCTCACCTCACTCTCACACCTGCGGCTTCTCCGGTCCGATCCGTCCGATCGGTCTTATCCGTCCGATTCGCTCACCGGGAAGGCGCCGCCGCCTGCCTCACCCTCGAAACAAAAGGCCGTGGCGAGGGTGAATCCCCTCGCCACGGCGCCGTTGGTCTCGTTGTTAGGGCGCTACACGCTACTTCTTCTCAGGTCCGCAATCAAAGCTCTGCCGCACGATACGGAATCCGACCGTGGGTTCCGTCGAATCCTGGGGCAGGCTGTCCCGGAAGGCCGTGCGCACGTCATTCGCGACATCCTGCCACGAACCTCCGCGGATGATGCGGGAAGTGAGCGATGTCCCCTTCGTCTCGCTGCCCTCTTGTTCGTAGTTGTATGGCTGTTCAAAAACCCACTCCGCGACGTTTCCGCTCATGTCATAGCAGCCCCATGGGCTCACGCTGTCCGTCGTGCCGTTCGCGGTCGTGGCCCTCACCGTCACGCCCGCGTTGTCGTACATGCTGCTTGCCGGCCGATCGGCGGCACGCGGCGAAGCGCCGCCGTCGCGCTGGCTCAAGCGGCTTTATCGCCCGCTGTTGCCGTCGTTCGTCGCGCGGCCGTA